>JBATTG010000206.1:0-20784 GCA_049670425.1 Proteocatella sp. | reverse complement strand
ACTCGTTATTAACAACTAATAACTTGGTGTCAAATTTTAATAAGAACTTCTCAAACCACTCATACCCAAATCTTATAAACCCATCTTTGAAGCGTTTTAACCGATACATTAAGCAGTTCAGCAAAATCTTTAGGTTTGTAGTTTGTAATATGTTTCATATGATTATCAACTCTTTTAAGTATATTTAATCACACTTAAACACATTTATTAACATTTTTAACAACTAAAGCCTTTCTCCTTAATCAAAATAAATCTCAATATAAATTCAGACTATATTTCATCAATTACAGCTTCTGCTACAAATACAAAAGCTGTATATTTTATTATATCAAAATATACAGCTTTTGTATATTTTTTGTACATAATGTACAAAAAATATTTTACACAACGTGTAGAAAAGCCATTGCAACCCTCAATAATGTTGAAATTACAGCCCTTATACATTGGCATGATACTTGCATTATATAAACTATAATTATTAATGAAGCTTTATTCGTTTTGTGATTTTAAAATTTAATATATTAAAACTTAGGAGGATTTATGAGACCAGAAATAAACAAGAATTTATCAGTTATAGGAGTACCTATTGACCTTGGTGCCGGAACACGAGGAGTAAACCTGGGACCAGATGCTATAAGATATGCTGGATTGGTAAAAAGGCTTGAAAACATAGGCTACGATGTGGAGGACAGATGTGATATCACGGTTGACAAAAGAGCTGCAATTACAGTTGCTGGTTCTAATTTAAAAAACCTTAATGTGGTTGCCGATGTAAACTCCAGATTATGTGATGAAGTTTCGCAAGCAATGGAAGAAGGCAAGTTTCCTATAGTTATAGGAGGAGACCACAGTATAGCTATTGGAACTATATCCGGAGTTTTACAGCACAAAAAAAATCTTGGCGTTATATGGTTTGACGCTCATGGAGATATTAATACTGCTGAAACTACACCTTCTGGAAATATCCACGGAATGCCAGTGGCAGTTCTCTTAGGAATGGGAGATGAGTCCCTTACTTCTATAGGTGGCAAGGATTCTGTATTGAAAAAAGAAAATATCGTTTATATAGGCTCAAGAGACCTCGATGCCGGTGAACGTAAGGCAATGAAAGAACTTGGAATCAAAGTATTCACGATGTATGAGATAGATGATTTGGGTATCAAAAATGTCATGAACGAAGCTATCAGAATTGCAGGAGATGGCACCGATGGAATTCATGTAAGTTTTGACCTTGATGTGCTGGATCCTGAGGTAGCACCTGGAACAGGAACAAAAGTACCTGGTGGAATGGGATACAGAGAAGCACATTATGCGCTTGAACTGATTGCTAAATCAGAAAAACTTGTAAGTGTTGAATTTGTCGAGGTTAATCCTCTTCTTGACCACGAAAACATGACTGCAAAGGCTACCGTTGCCCTTGCCGGTTCATTGCTTGGAGAATGGTTAATTTAATATTAATTATATTGTAATAAGCCTTTAAGGAAAAACATATTCCTTAAAGGCTTATTATTTTTTTTCATATAAAAACCCATTGTATTCACCCCATATATGGTATATAATCTTAATTGTTAAACAATACTACACTATATAGTGTATCAATAGGAGAAACTTTATGTTTACTAGAATAGTAAAAAGAGATGGAAGAACGGTAGATTTTGATGTTGACAGAATCGCGATGGCAATTTATAAATCTGCCGAAGCAATTGGGGGTCATGATTACAAAACCTCTAAAGAATTATCAAACATGGTTATTGAATATATTGAGAGTCAAAATATAAATACACCTTCAGTTGAACAGATACAAGACGCCGTAGAAAAGATTTTGATTGAAACAGGACACGCCAAGACGGCCAAAGAATATATTCTCTACCGCGCCGAACGTACCCGAATCAGAGAAAAAAATACACGTTTGATGAAAATTTATGAGGGTCTTACTTACAAAGATGCCAGTGAAAATGACACAAAAAGAGAAAATGCAAATATTGATGGGGATACTGCCATGGGAACCATGCTAAAATACGGTTCCGAGGGCGCAAAACAATTTTACTCCATGTATGTACTTAATCCATCACACTCTTTTGCTCATGCAAAAGGTGATATTCATATCCATGACCTCGACTTTCTTACGCTTACAACTACATGCTGCCAAATAGATGTTGATAAGCTCTTTGAAAAAGGTTTTTCAACTGGACACGGTTTTTTACGAGAACCTGCTGATATTTCGAGTTATTCTTCACTTACCTGCATCGCTATACAATCTAATCAAAATGACCAACATGGTGGCCAAAGCATACCTAATTTCGACTATGCCCTGGCAAAGGGAGTTAAGAAAACATATATGCGAATATACCGCCAAAATATCATAAAAGCACTCATGCTTCTATCTGATTTAGATGATGCTGAAGGTTTCATCAACGATATGATGTCTGAAATCAATAAACTCCATGGCGTAGTTCCTGTGCTGACTTCAAATAATGGTTATCAGGAAAAAGAGTTTGAGTTTCTTATAAATGCGTTTGGAATTGAAACCGCTGAAAAAACCCAGAAATTCGCAATCGAAAGAACCCTGGTTGAGACCCAAAGAGCTTGCTATCAAGCGATGGAAGCCCTTGTTCACAATTTAAACACCATGCACAGCAGAGCTGGAGCGCAGATTCCTTTCAGCTCCATCAACTACGGAATGGATACTACGCCTGAAGGAAGAATGGTAATAAAAAACATCCTTCTTGCTACTGAGTCTGGTCTTGGAAACGGGGAAACTCCGATATTCCCTATTCATATATTCAAAATCAAAGAAGGCATCAACTACAACTCTGCAGATCCAAACTACGATTTGTTCAAGCTTGCCTGCAAGGTAAGTTCGAAGAGGCTTTTCCCAAATTTTTCATTTCTTGATGCTCCTTTTAATGCAAAGTATTACAAGGGAACTCCTGAAACAGAAACTGCCTATATGGGCTGCAGGACAAGGGTAGTTGCAAATGAATTTGATAAATCAAGAGAAACCGTAAGCGGACGAGGAAATCTTAGTTTCACATCAATAAACCTTCCCAGGATTGCGATAAAAAGCAAAGGAAATCTGGACAGCTTTTTCAGTGAACTTGACGAAAAAACAGAACTTATCATCGACCAGCTTATGGAACGCTTTGAAATTCAATGCAACAAGAAGGTCAAAAATTATCCGTTTCTTATGGGTCAGGGTGTTTGGATGGACAGCGAAAATCTCAAATCCGAAGATTCGGTAAGAGAGGTTTTAAAACATGGAACCATGACAGTTGGATTCATAGGACTTGCCGAAACTTTAAAATCACTTACAGGTTCCCATCATGGTGAATCAAATGATTCTCAAATTCTTGGGCTCGAAATAATTGGGCGCATGCGAAAAAAAACCGATGAAGCCTGCAAAAAATATGGGCTGAATTTTTCAGTCATTGCAACTCCAGCAGAAGGCCTCTCTGGACGTTTTGTTAAAATGGACAGAGAAAAATTCGGAAAAATCGAAGGTGTCACCGACAGAGAATACTATACCAATTCTTTCCACGTACCAGTTTACTGCAACATTACCGCTTTTGATAAAATTTCAATTGAAGCCCCTTATCATGAACTTACAAATGGTGGGCACATAACATATGTGGAAATGGATGGAGACCCTACACAAAACATTGAAGCTTTTGAGTCGGTAATAAGAGCCATGAAAGAAGCCGGAATCGGATATGGCTCCATAAATCACCCCGTTGACCGAGACCCGATATGTGGTTACACCGGAATAATTGGGAATAATTGTCCAAAATGCAAAAGAGATGAATCCAACGGAATTTCATTTGAAAGAATAAGAAGGATTACAGGTTACCTGGTTGGAACCGTCGACAGATTCAATGATGCCAAAAAAGCCGAAGAAGGCGACAGAGTAAAGCATATTGATGCTTCTGCAAAAAGAGAAATGGAAACTTTATGAAGCTCGCAGGAATAATAAGAGAGTCTATAGTTGACGGGCCTGGAATAAGGTTCGTTATTTTCTCCCAGGGATGCCCTCATGGATGCAAGGGCTGTCATAACCCCGATACCCATGATTTTGAAGGAGGTTTTGAATCCGATACAGCAACTATTCTCACTGAAATCAAAAAAAATCCGCTTCTTTCAGGTGTTACATTTTCTGGTGGCGAACCATTTTGTCAAGCCAAAGAATTCTCAAAACTCGCCCTAGAAATCAAGACTATGGGGCTTAGCATCATGACTTATTCCGGCTATACATTTGAACAACTTTTAAATGATTCAAATGATGATAATTGCTGGAAAATGCTCCTCGAGGCTACCGATATCCTTGTAGATGGCCCCTTTGAAGAAGAAAACAAAAATCTATTGCTCAAATTCCGAGGTTCTTCAAACCAAAGGGTACTCGATGCAAATAAATCAACAACAGACAAAAAGGCGGTGCTTTACACCTTTTCCTAACAGAATGAATATATCCAATTTACTGCACCAAGGCAAGGTCAAAGAATGAATTTCATCTTTGACCTTGTTAAGATTCTTTTTCATGTTTTTAATTATTATAATTTCGCCCCGCATTCTCCACAGAATTTTGTTCCGTCTTCATTGTCGGCTCCACAAGCCGGGCACTTTACTTTTGGACTTTCTGTGTGAGCCGCATTTTCAAAACCAGGGCCCGGTTCTTCTTTGAGTTCTTGAATTTCTTGTACAATTGCGTCTATGCTTAATTTGCTTTTTTTAATAGTTTCGCACAATTCTCTTATTTCAGGTGGAACGACCTCTCCAATTTCAAATTTACTCCATATTATTTCTCCAATTTCTCTTTGGTATTCGATAATCTTCTTGTTTTCTTCCCCTATTTTAGTATTCAGGCGTGTTATTTCTATGGCATCGGTAGCTTTTTCGGTTACATTTTTTGCCATAAGATTCATTTTATCAAATAGTGACATTAATCTTCCCTCCAGTTTTTAAAAAATAACCTTAGAATTGAATGATTACAACTTATTGATTTATCTAATTTTATACCCGTTTTAAAGGCATAATATAACAAAAAAAGTGACATCTTGAGTTTGAACTCCCGATATCACCTTCTGCGTTATTTGTTATTAATGTCTTGTTTTGCTATTTATCTAAGCTTTGCATTGCATTCAATTTCTAACTGAAGAAGAATCTTCTCTATTATAGGATTAACTTCGTCGTCAGTAAGCGTTCTGTCTGATGCTCTGAATTTTAAAGAATAGGCTACAGATTTCTTATCTTTTCCAATTTGGTCACCTTCAAATATATCAAAAAGCTTGACATCTTCAAGCAGTTTTTTTCCATATTTTCTTATTACCTTTTCCATTTCACTCACATACAGACTTTTGTCTGCAACAAGTGCTATGTCTCTTAGAATCGACGGGAATTTTGGAATTGTAGAATATATTATTCCTGTATTGGAAACTTCTTTTGCTGTTTCTATGAATATTTCAAAAAGGTATATCCTCTTTTTTATTCCATATCTTTCAAGAACTGTTGGATGAAGTTCTCCTATTATGGCAAGTTTTTTACCATCTGCCATAACTACAGCACATCTTCCAGGGTGGAAAGTTTTGTTTTCTTTTTCTGGAAGATACTCGTGTGTTCCGATTCCCATTCCTTTAATAATTCCTTCGAGTCTGCCCTTCATCGTGAAGAAACTGTCATCCTTGCTGTAAGAAGCACCTACCATCGCCTTGACCTCGGTAGGTGCCATTCCGTCCGTATTTGCGAAGAAAGTGTTTCCATACTCAAATGCCGCAAATTCTTCATTTTTTCTTGAAGTATTGGTGTACATTACATCAAGCATTTCAGGAATAAGGCTGGTTCTCATGACTGAAGTTTCTTCTCCCAGCGGATTTATAAGTTTAAGCACGTTTGTATGTTTTTCATCAGTAATATTGGCTTTTTCAAGTCCACTAGGGCTTACAAATGAATAGGTTGAAATCTCTGTAAGGCCATTTTTCATAGCAAGTCCTTTTAAAAGGTCCTCAAATAATCTATCCGGACTTTTTCTTGCCTGAGTAACTTCTGCTTCAATCGTCTTTGATTCTATGTTGTTATAGCCATACAGCCTTGCTACTTCTTCTACTATGTCCTCTTCTATGACCATATCAAGTCTGAAGTGAGGAATTGTAACTGTAAGTTTATCATCTTCAAGTTTGCACTCAAAAAGAAGACTTTCAAGTATATTTGTGATTTCAGTTGAACTAAGTGAAGTCCCTATGATTCCATTTATTTTTGAAATTGAAGTTTCAAGCTTTGATGGTGCAAATTCACTCTCCATAGTATCTACGAGTCCTGTACATACTTTTCCATATCCAAGCTCTTCTATAAGCTGGCAAGCTCTGTCTACTGCCTTTTCAGGCCTTACTACGTCTATGCCTTTTTCGAACTTTGAAGAAGCTTCTGATCTCAGTCCAAGTCTTCTTGATGTAAGTCTTATATTGTCCGCTTCAAAGCTTGCGCTTTCAATCACTATATTCCTTGTATTTCCATCGATTTCCGTGTTGAATCCGCCCATAACCCCGGCAATGCCTATTGGCTGACTGCCGTCTGTTATAAGAAGCATCTCACTGTCAAGCTCTCTTTCTATGTCATCGAGCGTCATCAGCTTTTCGCCATCATTCGCTCTTCTGACTACAATCTTTCCAGTTTCTATCTTGTCTGCATCAAAGGCATGAAGCGGCTGACCGAACTCTATCATGACATAGTTTGTTATATCTACTATGTTATTTATAGGTCTCATACCATATTCTATAAGTCTTCTTTGCATCCAGTACGGCGATGGACAAATCTTTATGTCTCTTACTTCTCTTAGCATGTATCTCGGACAAAGATCCTTATCCTGAACTTCTACTGCAATTTTCACAGGTGCATCCACCTCTGCATTTACTGTTGTATCCGGCATCTTTGCCTTCACTCCGAGTGTTGCAGCTGCCTCATAGGCAATACCCATCATAGACTGGCAGTCAGGTCTGTTTGACGTAAGCTCAAACTCTACTACTGCATCGTTAAGAAGAAGTATGTCTCTTATGTCTTTTCCAAGCTCAACTTCTTGAAGAAGCAGAATTCCATCTTTTGACCTGTCTTCAATATATTTTGAATCTATTCCAAGTTCTTCATTTGAACAAAGCATCCCGTTTGATGCCACGCCTCTAAGCTTTCCATTTTTTATTTTAATTCCGCCTGGAAGTTTTGCCCCATGAAGTGCAACTGGAACGTAATCGCCCTCTGATACATTTTTCGCTCCGGTTACTATCTGTACAGGCTCGTCCTTGCCGATATCTATCTGCGTAACTACAAGTTTCTCTGCATCAGGATGTTTTTCTATTGAAATTATTTTTCCTGTTACTACATTATCTAATTCTTGACCAAGGTACTCGATTGCCTCTGATTTTGTACCTGACATGGTCATCATGTCGGCAAATTCGCTTACTTCCTTGTTTATTTCTACGTAATCTCTAAGCCATTTTAATGATACCTTCAATTTTGCACCTCCAATTAAAATTGTGACAGAAATCTGCTGTCATTTTCATACAGCAGTCTTATGTCTTCTATTCCATACTTAAGCATTGCTATTCTCTCAACTCCCATACCAAACGCAAAGCCTGTGTATTTCTTTGAGTCTATGCCGCAGTTTTCAAGTACATTAGGGTGCACCATTCCAGCTCCAAGTATTTCTATCCAGCCCTCACCTTTACAGATATTACAGCCTTTTCCGCTGCATTTGAAGCATGTAACATCAACTTCTGCGCTTGGCTCTGTAAAAGGAAAATTATGTGGTCTGAATTTAGTCTTAATATCACCACCAAAGAATGTTGAAACGAAAGTTTCAAGAGTTGACTTCAGATTTGCAAAAGTGATATTTTCCGCTACAACAAGTCCTTCTATCTGATGGAACATCGGAGAATGAGTTGCATCTGGAGTATCATATCTAAAACATCTTCCTGGTGAAATCATTCTTATAGGCGGCTCCTGGCTCATCATTGTTCTCGCCTGAACGGTTGATGTCTGGGTCCTAAGAAGAAGATCGTCTGTAAAATAGAAGGTATCGCTGATTTCTCTCGAGGGATGAAATTTAGGTGCGTTAAGTCTATCGAAGTTGTTGGCAACAGTATCCACTTCTGGACCCTCTTCTATAGAAAATCCCATTGACATGAATATTTTTTCTATTTCAGATATTACCAAAGTTATCGGATGCATTTTACCTACGAATCTGTTCTCAACAGGTATTGTAACATCTATAGCTTCTTTTTCAAGTTTTTCATTTAATACTATTTCTTTGAACTGTGTTTTTTTGCTCTCAACAAAGTTTTCAATTTCAGTTCTAACTTCATTTGCTACTTTACCCATTTCAGGTCTTATGTCAGCTGGAAGTTTTCCCATCTCCTTCATTAAATTTGCAAGTTCATTTTTCTTTCCCAGGAAATTTACTTTTATTTCCTCAACTTTGTCAAGAGTTCCCGCCTCTTCAAGCTGCTCTATCGCCATTTTTCTAAGGTTTTCTAATCTTTCTTTCAATTCTGTCACCTCTCAGATATTATTTGTCGCAATGTAAAACGCCACCGTGTGCGTAATTTTCCCTGTCCATTTCTCTTATTATTATGCTTACTGCTTCTGTCGGACAGTTTGTAGTCTCGCATATTGCTGCTGTAACTTTTTCAATCATAGCTCTCTTTTGTTCTATAGTTCTTCCCTTGATTAATTCTACTTGTACTATCGGCATGGTTAAATCCTCCTGTTATTTGTATTTTAAATTTTTTGTGTCATAATTCAGCAGGAGTAAAAAACTCCTGCGAATTACAGTTTATTTTAAATATAATTATATCATTAATTTTAATGTTTAGTGATAAATATCTAAATTTTTATTATTTTTTCTTTAATTGGGCTATTCTTTCTTTCACAGAGGTAAGCATCTCTTCATATTTATCTTTTTTTGCAGTCTCTTCATCAACAAGACTTTGTGGCGCTTTTGCAAGGAATCCCTGATTATTCAGTTTTCCAATAGCCCTTTTTATCTCGCCTTCAAGCTTAGCACGTTCTTTTTCAAGTCTTTCTACCTCTTTTTCAAAGTCAATAAGTTCTGCAAGAGGAAGGAATATTTTAGCTCCATCTATAACTATACTTACTGCGTCTTGCGGGATTTGCATCTCTGTTATGAATTCTACATCTGACGCTGAAGCAAGGGTTTTGATGTAACCCTGCGCTGCCATTAAGGCTTCCTTTGTCTCTCCATCTGAAACAACCATAACAGTAGCTTTTTTTGAAGGAGGTACGTTCATTTCTGCCCTTGAGTTTCTAATTGTCCTTACAGCTTCCATTACAATATCCATCTGCATTTCTTCTTTTGCAAAATTCTTTGTTTCATCATAGTGCGGCCACTGTGCAACTATTATCTTCTCGTCTTTTCCAAGATAAGAATATATTTCTTCTGTGATGAATGGCATGAATGGGTGAAGAAGCTTCAGGATTTTTTCCAAAACAGATGTCAGTGTGAAAAGCGCAGTATTCTTCGCCTCGTCATCTTCGCCATAAAGTCTTGGTTTTACCATTTCTATATACCAGTCACAGAACTGCGACCATGCGAAATCGTAGATTTTTTCAGCTGCAAGCCCTAACTCAAACTTGTCTATATTGTCCATTACTTCCTTTACCACGCTGTTTGCCTTTGAAATTATCCACTTGTCACAAAGCTCAAGATTCCCCATGGCTCTTCTTGGTGATATCTCTTTATCTCCAAAGTTTTCAAGGTTCATAAGGATGAATCTCGATGCATTCCAAATCTTGTTCGCAAAGTTTCTTGATGCTTCTACTCTTTCGATATAGAATCTCATGTCATTTCCTGGAGAATTTCCTGTTATCAGTGTGAATCTAAGGGCATCGGCTCCATACTCCGCTATTATTTCTAGAGGGTCTATACCATTTCCAAGAGATTTGCTCATTTTTCTTCCCTGAGAGTCTCTTACAAGCCCATGTATAAGGACATGTTTAAACGGAACTTCATTCATAGTGTACATCGCTGAAAACACCATTCTTATTACCCAGAAGAATATTATGTCGTATCCTGTTACAAGTACGCTCGTTGGATAGAAATGTCTAAGCATTGCCGTATCATCTGGCCAATTTAACGTACTGAACGGCCAAAGTGCTGATGAGAACCAGGTGTCAAGTACATCTTCGTCCTGAACAAGATGCGTAGATTTACATTTTGGACATATATTTGGCATTGTTCTTGATACTATTATTTCGTTGCAATCCTGACAGTAGTATGCTGGAATCCTATGTCCCCACCATAACTGTCTTGATATGCACCAGTCTCTGATGTTATTCAGCCAGTTGTAGTAAGTCTTGTCAAATCTATCCGGAACCAGTTCAAGGTCTTTGTTTTGAAGTGCTTCTATTGCTGGTTTTGCAAGGCCTTCCATTTTAACAAACCATTGCTTTGAGAGTCTTGGTTCAATTACAGTATTGCATCGGTAACAGTGTCCAACATTGTGTACATGTTCTTTTATGGATACCATGAGACCATCTTTTTCCATGTCTTCAACTATGGCTTTACGACATTCTTCTCTTGTCAGCCCCTCATATCTTCCAGCATTTTCATTCATCACACCAAGTTCATCCATTATGATTATTTGCTTCAGCATATGTCTTTGACCTATTTCAAAGTCGTTAGGGTCATGAGCTGGAGTTATCTTTACTACCCCTGTTCCAAACTCTATATCTACATAGTCATCGGCAATAACTTCAATCTCTCTGTTTGTATAAGGTACTATAAGCGTTTTTCCTATAAGATGACTGTATCTTTCATCATCAGGGTTTACAGCTACCGCAGTATCTCCGAGTATCGTCTCTGGTCTTGTTGTTGCTACTTCGAGTCTTTCATCAGAATCCTTTATTGGGTAATAGAAGTGATAAAACTTGCCTTCAACTTCTGAATGGTCAACCTCTGCATCTGAAAGCGAAGTTTTACAGTCTATACACCAGTTTATTATGCGGTTTCCTCTGTATATATATCCATCTTCGAAAAGCCTTACAAAGAACTCAGTTACCGACTTATTGCAGCCTTCATCCATTGTAAATCTCTCTTTTTCCCAGTCACATGAGTCTCCAAGTTTTTTCATCTGGTCAACTATTCTTCCACCAAACTCTTCTCTCCATGCCCATGCTCTTTTTAGGAATTCGTCTCTTCCGATTTCTTCCTTAGTCTTGCCTTCCTGCTCTCTAATTCTTTCTACAACTTTTACTTCCGTTGCTATCGAGGCATGGTCTGTTCCTGGCTGCCAAAGAACATTATAACCATCCATCCTTTTTTGTCTTATAAGTATGTCCTGAAGCGTATGATCGAGTGCATGACCCATATGAAGCTGCCCCGTTATATTTGGTGGCGGCAGCATTATGCTGTACGGTTTTTTTGTTGCATCTGGTTTTACACTGAAATATTTTCCATCTTCCCACATTTTATAGATTTTGTCTTCAAAATCCTTGGGACTGTAAGTTGTTGATAGATTTGCCATTTTAACCTCCAATAAAAAATTTTTTGTATTAAAAATTCCCTCCTCCAAATAAGGACGAGGGAATAATATCGCGGTACCACCTTAATTCCAGATATCCTAAAACATCTGGCACTTAAAGTTCCTTTAACACTGAACAGGCGCCTGCACTACTTGATTTCATACAGGAACTCCAAAGCTACATCATAAGTTTCCAACAAGGAGGTCTTTCAGCCATGAACCTCAATCTCTAACGTTTTTCACTTATAACCTCTTTATCTAAGTTATAATAAATATTTTGTTTTGATGAAATATTATACCATATTTTTCAAGCTTTGTTAAGTCCTGCCATATATTTTTTTATATTTCCAAATAATTTGCATTTTAAGTTAGGCTTTTATATAAAATACCTTGTGTCCATCTTTTTTAACTAATTTAAGAATATCTTCAAAATCCATTATCAGTGTAGCTGAATTGTCATTTGGATGTATTCCAAGGTTCTTTGCATCTTTGAGGTCTTTGTCAAATACAAATTCTACTGTCTTTTCTGGATTGTTTATCACAGAAAGTGGTCCTACCTGACCAGTTATAAGTTTGAGATGTGTGGCAAGTCTCTCATCTGAACCGAAGCTCAGTCTTGTGCTTCCAATCTGCTTTGCTATGTCCTGTATATTTATTTGCTTGTCCTTTGGCAGTGTCACTACAAAATGTCTCTTTCCTTTTGCATCTCTGAGAAAGAAGTTTTTGCAAACATCGCATTTATCAGTTATACCTGCCGCTTCCATATCTTCTATCGTATGAACTACTTCATGCTCTATGATTTCATACTTTAATCCCATTTCCTGAAGTGTTTTCAGTGTAAATTCTTTATTTTCCATTTCAGCCTCCTATTTATGTAAATTATTTAACAATATAAGTATACCAAATAACAACTGTATTGTCGACAATTTTACTGTTTAAAAATTGAGGTTCTACGCTTCCAGCGGAAAATGCCTTGGCAAAATCAGTTTCCCTATCCTGCAAATTAGAGTTTCAACGTAAAAAGGAACAGTTTCAACTGACAACTTACATCAGTAAAACTGTTCCCCTGTATTTTGCTTTTTTAGACAGTCCGCTGCTTGTTAAAACTAGCTTTAGTTTATTTCAACACGTTTTCCATCCACTATATATATTATTTTTTCACATATATTTGTCAGATGATCACCTATTCTTTCTAAATATCTTCCGACAAACAGGAATCTTGTTCCCTGAGATATGTTTCCAGCATTTTCATTTACCTTATGAAGTATTTCATTGTATATGTTTTTATAAAGTTCATCTACAAGCTCATCTTCACCACCTACTCTGTATGCAAGTTTTGAATCCTCTTCGATGAAGCTTTTCTTTGTACTTTTTATCATTTCCGATATTATAGTCTTCATCTTAGGAATATCTTTAAGAGGTTTTATATGCTGCTCATCACCAATTAAAATGGCTTCCTTCGCAATATTTACCGCATAATCGCCCATTCTTTCCAGTTCATTTACAATGCCTAAAATGGAGAACAGTATCCTGAGGTCTCTGGCAGCAGGCTGCTGAAGTGCCAGCAAGTCAATGCACCTTTCTTCTATGTTGTTGCGCTGATCGTCTATTACATCATCAAAGTTTATTACCCATCTTGCCGTTTCCATATCCTGCTCAATCAGCGATTTTACGCTTCGGTCCAATATTTGCTCAACGTTTTCCATCATGAGGACAACTTCTGTTTTTAATTCACACAGGCTCAGATCAAATCCTTCTCTAACCATATTTTCTCTCCTTTTCAGCTCCCTATTAGCTTGCAAATTCTATAAATCCGGATTATCCTAGCCGAATCTTCCCGTAATATAATCTTCTGTTTTCTTGTTTGCTGGGTTTGTAAATATTTTCTTTGTAGTGTCTTTTTCTACGAGCTCCCCAAGCAGAAAGAATGCAGTCTCATCGGATATTCTCGCAGCCTGCTGCATTGAGTGCGTAACAATTACAATTGTGTATTTTTTCTTAAGTTCCTGCATAAGATCTTCTATTTTCGAGGTTGCTATCGGATCAAGTGCAGATGTAGGTTCGTCCATCAAAAGAACTTCCGGATTAACAGCAAGAGCCCTGGCTATACAAAGCCTCTGCTGTTGCCCCCCTGAAAGTCCAAGCGCTGAAGATTTCAGACGGTCTTTCACTTCATTCCATATGAATGCGCCTTTTAGCGATTCTTCAACTATCTTATCTAGTTCCGCCTTATTTTTCATACCGTGAGTTCTTGGTCCATATGCCACATTGTCATATATGCTCATGGGAAAAGGATTAGGTTTTTGAAATACCATACCCACTCTTTTTCTAAGCTGATATACATCTATGCTTTCCTTGTATATGTCCACGCCGTCAAGAAGTATTTCACCTTGTATTTTGCAGCCATCTACCAGATCATTCATTCTGTTTAAAGACTTTAAAAATGTTGATTTTCCACATCCTGAAGGCCCTATAAGTGCGGTTATTCCTTCTTTATCAAGATTTATATTAATGTCCTTTAATGCCTGGAAATCTCCATAATAAAGGTTCATGTTTTTTACTGAAAATTTATATTCATTCATATTAAATCCTTTCATTAGCCATTTTTATTCATTTTAGTTGATATATATGTGGCTGAAAAATTCACCAGCAGTACGGTTAATATCAAAACTGTAGCTGTTGCAAATGCCGATTCAAATGAAATTCCTTCTTTTGCAAGGAGATAAAGATGAACAGACATCGTTCTTCCTGAGTCAAATGCGCTGCCAGGTATTTGAAGTACAGTTCCTGCTGTAAGCACAAGTGCTGCGGTTTCCCCAACTACTCTTCCGATACTAAGAATCATAGATGCCAGAATTCCAGGAGATGCCGTTGGAAGTATTATCCTGAATATAGTTCTTATTTTTGTTGCTCCAAGGCCGTAACTCGCTTCTCTAAACTCTGCAGGTACCGATTTTATAGTTTCTTCAGTAGACCTGACTATTGTTGGTAGTATCATTATGCTGGCGGTAAGTGACCCTGAAAGTAACGACCATCCCCAACCAAGCGTTTTTACAAAAAACAGCATACCAAACAATCCATATATTATAGATGGTATCCCAGAAAGACTTTCGGTTGCAAATCTTATAAGATTTGTTATCCTGCCCTGTTTTGCATACTCGGTAAGATAAATTGCTGCAAATATACCTATCGGTGCTGAGATTGAAAGTGCTATTGCCACCATCTCAAGCGTCGCTATTATGGATGGCAGTATTCCGGTTTTGGGATTCATTATGAAATCAATGCTTAATCCTGGAATTCCTTTTATTAATATATATGAAAGTATCCATATAAGTGCAATCATCGTCAAACTCGCCGATATATAGATTAATCCTCTAAGTGATTTGTTGTATAAAGATCTCATTATTTGTCACCACCCATATTATTTGTAAAATAATTTAACATAAGATTAAGAAGCATTATGAAAACAAATAATACCACACCTATTCCAAAAAGTGCTTCCTGATGCAGGCCGCTTGAATATGACATTTCCATTGCTATAGTGGCTGTCATTGTTCTTAACCTGTCAAGGATTGACGCTGGCACTATTGGTGTATTTCCTGAAATCAGGATTACTGCCATTGTTTCACCTACGGCTCTGCCTACACCAAGGACAACTGATGCCAAAATCCCTGATTTTGCTGCAGGAAGTATTACTTTAAATATTGTCTCGATATGAGTTGCGCCCAGTCCCAATGAACCTTCTTTGTAATATCTGGGAACGGCCCTTATAGATGCCTCACTCAGATTTATTATTGTCGGAAGTATCATTATGCTTAATATTATAACTGTTGCCAGAAGGCTGTTGCCTCCGCCTCCAAATACGCGGTCTAT
The DNA here is from genome assembly GCA_049670425.1 of Proteocatella sp. Lineage (GTDB taxonomy): Bacteria > Bacillota > Clostridia > Peptostreptococcales > Filifactoraceae > Proteocatella. Next base: position 5,392 of record JBATTG010000206.1, on the reverse strand, counting down.
GAATGGAACTATAACTACAAGTCCGAAAAATCCATAAACAACCGATGGAATTCCTGCCAAAAGATTTATTGCCGTTCTCATGATTTTTGCTATTTTTTCAGGAGCAAGCTCTGCGAGAAATATAGCCGTAAATACGCCTATCGGAAGACCAATTATTATTGCTCCCAAGGTTGCATATATGCTGCCTACTATCATTGGCCATATGCCATAAAAATCTCCTGTAGGTTCCCACATTTTTCCAAAAAGGAAGTTCTTCAATCCTATTTCGCTTATTGCCGGAATGCCTCGTGCCATTATATAAAATGCTATGAAGCCGACTGAAAGTACTGCGAAAAGAGCACATAGAAAAAATGCAATTTCAATTGTTTTATCAGTTTTTTTTCTAGCTTTGGCTAAATTTTCATTATCTAGTTCTTTCACATCTTCACCTCAATCAAAACTTTTATTTCAAAGGGCAAGCCCTCCTTTTTTAAGAGGGCTCACTGTTGATTAATTCTATTTAGTTAATTTTTATATATCCGTCTTTTTCCGCTTCAGCTTGTCCATCGCTGCTCATTACGAAATCTAAAAACGCCTGATCTGTCGCTGATGTTTCGCCCTTTGTAACAAGTACGAAAGGTCTTGCTATTGCATATGTTCCTGACACTATATTTTCTGGTGTAGCATCAACGCCCTCTACCTTAACTATTTTTATCGTATCATCTATATACCCAAGAGAGATATATCCTATTGCATTTGTTTTCGATGCCACGTTTGCCTTTATTGCGCCTGTTCCTTCTGCCTGAAGAGCGTTTGAAACGAGTCCGCTTATTTTCTTGCCTTCTACTTCTTTTTCTATTTTTAGTATTTCCTCAAATGCCCCTCTTGTTCCAGATCCTGATTCTCTTGAAACGACTAGAATTTCTTCATCATTTCCGCCGACTTCTTTCCAGTTTGTAATCTCACCCATGAATATTTTTTGAATCTGTCCCTGAGTAAGGTCCTGAACCGGGTTTTGAGGATTTAAAGCTACTGCTATTCCATCTTTACATATAACAAGAGGCGTTGCCCCTTCTGCTACTTCTGCTTCCTTAAGTTCTCTTGATGACATTCCTATTGTTGCGCTTCCATCAAGAACTGCCTTTATTCCGGCACTTGAACCTACAGCCTGTATTTCTATTTCTACCCCTGGATTTGCTATTTTGTAAGCTTCTGCAAGTTTTTGCGCCAGTGGATCTACAGATGTCGAACCTACAAGTACTATTTTCTCACCAGAACCTGTATCTGATGCTGAAGTATCTTCTTTTGAACTGCATCCTACAAGTAAACCTGCTGCTAATACTGCTGTCATAGCTACTGCCATCATTTTCTTATTAAATAACATTTTCTATTCTCCTTTGAGTTTTCTTATTTTTATTTACCTTACGAGATTATTATACATCTTATATATCCAATATTTGTTATGTTTATGTAAAGCTTGTGTTAATTTTAGGTAAAGAATTTTGTAAATAAAAAAACAGACTCAAATGATTTTCATCACTCGAATCTGTTTTACATATTTTTCTTAAAATTCTGCCGAACCTACTGTTCTTGGGAAAGGTATAACATCTCTGATGTTGCTCATTCCTGTAATGTACATTATAAGTCTCTCAAAGCCAAGTCCATATCCAGCGTGTTTTACTCCGCCATATTTTCTAAGCTCCAAGTACCACCAATAATCTTCTTCATTAAGGTTGCATTCTTTCATTCTTTCAACTAACACATCATAACGCTCTTCTCTTTGTGAGCCTCCGATAAGTTCGCCTACTCCGGGTACTAGAAGATCCGCTGCAGCTACCGTCTTTCCATCATCATCAAGTCTCATATAAAATGATTTGATTTCCTTTGGATAGTTTGTTACAAATACGGGTCTCTTGAATACCACTTCTGCAAGGTATCTCTCGTGTTCTGTCTGAAGATCAATTCCCCATGCTACTGGATATTCGAATTTTTGACCACATTCTTGAAGCAATTTCACAGCCTCTGTATATGTTATCCTTCCAAACTCTGAATTTACAACATTTTCAAGTTTAGAGAACAGTTCCTTGTCTATTATTGAATTGAAAAATTCCATTTCTTCTGGCGCATTTTCAAGAACATACTTTATTGTAAATTTAAGCATTGCTTCTGCATTATCAAGATAATCAGTAAGGTCTGCAAATGCCATTTCTGGTTCCATCATCCAAAATTCCGCAGCATGTCTTGCCGTATTTGAATTTTCCGATCTGAATGTAGGTCCAAATGTGTACACATTTTTGTACGCAAGAGCAAAAGTTTCAGCATTAAGCTGTCCACTTACCGTAAGGTTGGTGGCTTTTTTAAAGAAATCTTTTGTATTGTCTATCAAACTATCTTCTGTTTTTGGAGGATTTTCAATATCCATGGTAGTAACTCTGAACATCTCTCCTGCGCCTTCACAGTCTGAGCCTGTAATTATTGGAGTGTTTACATATACAAAACCATTTTCCTGAAAAAATTTGTGTATTGCATATGATGCTATAGATCTTACTCTGAACGTTGCATTAAATGCGTTTGCTCTTGGTCTAAGATGTGCTATAGTCCTCATGTATTCAAATGTGTGTCTTTTTTTCTGTATTGGGTAATCTGCATCAGATGTGGCTTCTACAGTTACTTCTTTCGCATGGATTTCAAATGGCTGTTTTGTGCCTGGAGTTTCTACCAATGTTCCAACTACATTTATAGCTGTCGCAATTGGAAGCTTTACTATCTCTTTGAAGTTTTCAAGCTTGCCATCTTCAATAATTATTTGAAGATTTTTGAAAAAAGTTCCATCATTTAATTCAATGAATCCAAAAGTTTTTGAATCTCTTGAAGTCCTTATCCATCCTTGAACTAATATTTCTTTTCCAACATACTCTGGAGTTTCTCTGTAGATTTTTTTTATGTCTACTGCTTTCATGTTAATTCTCCTTTTTATTATTTATTTATTATATTTTTCACTCTAATCTATACATAATTTTTCGGATTTACAGTTGAGCCATTTTGCCTTACCTCGAAATGAAGATGGTTTCCAGTTGAATATCCTGTCGAACCAACTTTAGATATCAATTGTCCTCTTTTTACAGTTGCACCCCTTTTGGCTACAAGTGATGAGTTGTGGGCGTATACGGTTACAATACCACCTCCGTGGTTAATCATTACTACATTTCCGTAACTGTTTTTATATCCAGAGAATATTACAACTCCATCAGATGCTGCATACACTGCTGTCCCTCTTGGCGCTGCTATGTCCAGTCCCTGGTGGAAACTGTTCGCACCAGTCTTAGGGTCTCTTCGCGAACCATAAGTTGAAGTTATCGTCCCTTTTACTGCAAGTGGCCAATGCATCGATCCTCCAGAATAATTTTTAGGGGCCGTACCCTTAGTAGTATTCGTCGTTTTGCTCGTAGTTTTTGGCATCAGTCTAAGAATTTCTTTTTCTATTGCAGAAGATTCTCTTTGAAGCTCCTCTTCCTGAAGCTTAAGCTGATCAATATCCTGAGCAATTTTATGCTTTTCAGTATACTGGGCACTCATATTGGCTGCCATGACCTGCTGCTCACTCTTAACCTGAGCCTGTATCTGAGTCATCTTAACCTTGCTGGCTTCCAATGATTTTTTCTGTTCTTCCTGTTTTTTCTTGTCGGCTTCAAGCTTGGCAAGCAATTCCTTGTCATGATTTACGATTCTTTTTATATTGTTGACATTTGAGAGAAGATCCGTAATATTTTCCGAATCTACAAGTATCTGTACATAACTAACATCCTTGGTCTTATACATTACTCTAAGTCGTTCTTCCAAAAGTTCTTCATTTTTGTCGAGATCTTTTTCAATATCGTCTATCTGACTCTTTGCTTTTTTTATATTTACATTCAGACCCGCAAGCTCAGACTGGAGCTGATCGAGTTTGGCTTGGCTGCTGTTTATTTTTTTATCAAGACCGTAAATATTCTGTTTTATATCATATACTTCTTTTTTCTTTTCATTTATTTCAGCCGTAACCTGTTTTTTCTCAGTCTTTACTGTATATAACTCACTTTTTTTGGTGCTTACCGTTGCAGCTGCAAATGAAGTTGAAAATGACATCGTCATAACTAAGATTATGCTTAGAAGCGTCCTTGTTTTTTTCATTTAAACCTCCAAATATCGTCTTACAGAAATAACACTGCCCACTGTTCCTATTCCAATTCCCATAGAAATGAATACAGTTGCTATAGTTCCCAATATATCTCCAATTTGAATCAAATATCCATTTATAAACTGCAGATTGCTCCCTACAAGGAAATTGTATACTACACTGTATAAACCATAGGTCACAAATATGGCTATTACCGCTCCTATAAATCCGAGGATTAAGCCTTCTATTATAAAGGGCCATCTTACGAACCAGTTTGTAGCTCCTATATATTTCATTATGAAAATTTCACGTTTTCTTGCATATAACGTGAGCTTTATTGTAGTCGATATTATAAACACAGAAACAAATGTCAATATTCCCATGAGGACAAGACCAAACTTGTTTACAGTGGACGCTATATTGTTAAGCTGTTCCACGATGTCCTTATAATAACTTATATCATCGATATTCTTCAAGGCTGTAATATCCGCCACTAATTTATCGGCTTTTTCAGTATCGTCAATTTCTATTATATATGAGTTTTGAAGCGGGTTGTCTATTCCTTCAAGAAGATATCCATTCTCGCCCCATCTTAATTTCAAATTTTTAAGAGCATCATCTTTGGTTTCATATGAAATGCTTTTTATATTATCAATTTTTTCCAGTTCTGATTTAACTGAAAGTATATCATCTTGTTTCAGGTCATCAACCAAAAATACCTGAACTGAGTTAAATTGTTCTTTTGTCTGTTCTGATATGAAGTTTATGTTCAAAACGATACAAAGCATTATTCCTAGCACAAAGAGCGATGAAGCAACCGATGCCACCGATGCCAATGACATTGATCTATTTCTTGCAAGACCCTTAAGTCCCTCTTTTATACTATATATAAAATTGTTTAACATTTGTGTAGTTCCCCCTTTGCACGTCACTCGTAACCATACCTTTATCGAGGGTAATTACTCTTTTTTGTAATTTGTCTACTATTTCTTTAGCGTGAGTCGCTATTATTACAGTCGTTCCCCTTCTATTTATATCTTGCAGGATTTCCATTATTTCATCTGCATTTTGGGGGTCCAAATTTCCTGTTGGCTCGTCAGCTATAAGTATTACGGGGTTGTTTATTATTGCTCTGGCTATGCCAACCCTCTGCTGCTCGCCTCCAGAGAGCTGGTTTGGATAAGATTTTGCCTTATCGCTTAAACCTACAAGAGCGAGAGCTACGGGCACTTTTCTTCTTATATCTTTTTTCTTCTG
>JBATTG010000205.1:0-16194 GCA_049670425.1 Proteocatella sp. | reverse complement strand
CTGCTCGGCTATGCCCACGTCAAATATCTTTTCAGGGTATTTTTCTGAGAACTCCAAGAGGCCGGTGCCTTCTATCATTGCTGCCGATATTACGGTATGGTTCTCTTTTTTGCTGGCTATTTCACACATTTTATCGCCAAACACATCAGAGTAGGTAGGTTTCGTCGCTATCTTAACGCTTTCGCCTGTCTCTATGTTGAAGGAAGACACGCCATGGAAATCATTGGGTCTTTCTTCTGCTGGCTTGTAGCCCTTGCCTTTTTTGGTACGTACATGTATCAGTACCGGTTTCTTCTCTTTTTTTGCACGTTTCAAGACTTTTGTCAGGGCTTCGATATCATGGCCGTCTACTGGTCCTAGATATTTGAATCCCAGCTCTTCAAAAAGCATATTTGGGTATAGAAATTTCTTCAGACTTCCCTTGGCCTTGCTCAACAATTTTCTTAGACCCTTTCCTATTAGCGGAATTTTTGATATGAATATTTTCACATCTTCTTTGGTGCTAAGATATGCAGGCGCCGTCCTTATGTTGCTGAGGTGCTGAGACAGTCCTCCGACATTTTCTGAAATTGACATCTCGTTATCATTCATGACAACTATAAGTTTGGAGTAATTGCGACCAACATCGTTGAGCGCCTCAAAGGCCATCCCTCCGGTAAGTGCGCCGTCTCCTATTACTGCGATGACTTCGTTTGTTTCATGTTTAAGGTCTCTGGCTCTGGCTATTCCTACGGCCGCCGAAATAGATGTACTGCTGTGACCCGTGTCGAAACAGTCATATTCACTCTCTTCTCTTTTAGGGAAGCCGCTCAGACCGTTTAATTGCCTCAGGGTGTGCATCTTGTCTTTTCTTCCCGTTAAAATCTTGTGGGTATAGGACTGGTGCCCCACATCCCAGACTATTTTGTCGTTTGGAAAATCAAACACATGGTGCATTGCCAGTGTCAGTTCCACTACTCCCAGATTTGAGGCAAAATGCCCGCCCGTCTTGGAGATGCTGTTTATTAAAAACTCTCTTATTTCCGCCGAAAGCAGGTCCAGCTCTTTATAATCAAGCCTTTTCACATCCTTGGAATCATTTATTGAATCTAGTATTTTTTTCATTTTCATATCACTTCCTTATTGGTTGTACTGTTGTATTATATATTCATTTAGATTAAATGTCAAAAATATTTAATAAAACATAAAGCTCTGTAATTATAATACAACTTCAATGAACCTGAAATATGATTTAATGTTCTCACGAGCCTGCCTATAGGACTACAAAATACCAGATGCTTTTGGAACGCATCTGGTATTTCTTACTGTAAATTTGTTGTAAATTTTAGTCATTAAGCTTGAGTACTGACATGAACGCTTTTTGTGGCACTTCTACATTACCAATTTGACGCATTCTTTTCTTTCCTTCTTTTTGCTTTTCAAGAAGTTTTCGCTTACGTGAGATATCTCCTCCGTAGCATTTTGCAAGTACGTCTTTTCTGTATGCGCTTATTGTCTCTCTTGCAAGTACCTTGGTTCCTATAGCTGCCTGAATAGGCACTGGGAACTGATGCTTTGGAATCTCGTCTTTGAGTTTTTCACACATAACTTTTCCTCTTTTTTGAGCTGTAGTTTCATGGACTATAAAGGAAAGCGCATCGACCTGCTCTCTATTTATAAGGATGTCCAGTTTTACAAGCGACGATGTTACATATTTTTTGAACTCATAGTCAAATGAACCGTATCCCTTGGTTCTTGATTTAAGTGAATCAAAGAAATCGTATACAACTTCGTTCAACGGAAGATAATAATGAAGTGTAACTCGCTTTGGATCAAGATATTCCATGTCTATAAGCTCTCCACGTCTGTCCTGTGCAAGTTCCATTACTGCTCCAACATAATCTTTAGGCACTATTATATCGGCTTTTACTATAGGTTCTTCGATATGGTCTATCTCCGTCTGTGGTGGAAGATTTGCAGGATTTTGCACCATAAGTACTTCTCCGTCATTCTTTACAACTCTGTAAACAACTGATGGAGCTGTAGTTATCATATCAAGATCAAATTCCCTCTCAAGTCTTTCCTGGATTATTTCCATATGAAGAAGTCCAAGGAATCCGCATCTGAATCCAAAGCCAAGGGCTACTGATGTCTCCGGCTCAAATTCAAGCGCTGCATCGTTTACCTGAAGTTTTTCAAGGGCGTCTCTAACATTTTCATACTTCTCGCCCTCTGCTGGATATACTCCGCAGTAAACCATAGGTGTTACTTTCTTGTATCCTGCCATTGGCTCTGAAGCTGGATTGTCAGCCAGTGTTATGGTATCTCCTACGCGGCAGGTTCTTATTTCCTTTATTGATGCTGCAATATATCCAACATCTCCCGCCTGAAGTTCATCTACCGGAATATGAGTCGGTGAAACTATTCCAACTTCGACTACCTCAAATTCTTTTTTAGTATTCATCATTTTTATGATGTCACCTTTTTTAACTTTGCCATCAAATACTCTTATATAGGCGATTACACCCTTGTAACTGTCATAGTATGAGTCAAAGATAAGGGCTTTAAGCGGTTTTTCAGTATCTCCCGATGGTGCCGGTACATACTTAACTATTGCTTCAAGCACGTCTTTAATATTTATGCCTTCCTTAGCCGAAATAAGCGGAGCATAAGAAGCATCTATTCCTATTATGTCTTCTATCTCTTCTTTTATCTCTTCTGGCCTCGCGCTTGGAAGATCTATCTTGTTTATTACTGGTAATACCTCGAGGTCCTGCTCTATCGCCAAATATACATTAGCCATGGTCTGAGCTTCTACTCCCTGAGCTGCATCAACTACAAGAAGTGCACCCTCACAAGCCGCCAAACTTCGCGAAACCTCATAATTGAAGTCTACGTGTCCTGGGGTATCAATAAGATTAAGGTAGTATTCCTCTCCATCGTCTGCTTTGTATATGAGTCTTATACTCTGCAATTTTATAGTAATCCCTCTTTCACGCTCCAGATCCATATTGTCCAAAAGCTGTTTTTTCATATCTCTATGAGCTACTACTCCGGTTTGTTCTATCAATCTATCTGCGAGCGTGGATTTTCCGTGATCAATATGGGCTATAATACTAAAATTTCTAGTTCTTTGTTGCTTGTCCATATAATTTCTCCTCTCAATGTATCCTAACCTTTATATTCTATATGAAGTTGAGGTTTTTTTCAATCACAATGATGTTAATTTTTTTACTTTTTTTACATTTTTAATATTTACACCGGGTGAAATCTATGATATACTCATATACGTTATTAATGTCTATTTTTAAATCAATCAGGAGGTGAATCAAGTGGCAAATATTAAGTCAGCAAAGAAGAGAATATCAGTTACGGCAAAGAAGACTGCTATCAATAGAATCAGGAAATCTCAAGTTAAAACTGCTATCAAAAGATTTGAAGAAGCTATAACTGAAGGAAATACAGAATTAGCAACTTCATCATTCCAGTACGCTCAAAAGAAAATAATGCAGGTAGCTTCAAAAGGAACAATCCATAGAAATGCTGCTGCTAGAAAAGTTTCTAGCCTAGCTTCAAAGTTAAACACTGCAAAATAGTACAAGAATCTTATTTTAATAATAATTTTAACATACTATACAAAGAGTCAAATAATACCATAGTTAGTTATTCTATGGTTATTTATTTGATTCTTTTTAATTTTAACCCTATTTTTTCTCCAAAATCCCAAAAATTCCACTTAATGCAAGTTCTCCATATACACTTTCTACCACCAGGCCATTCTTTACTTTATAGTCTATTTCCAAAATCACTTCAAGACATTCTATTGCATTTTTTCTTCCTATTATCTTAAGATTTTCCAATCCCTTTTTTATGGCATATGGATTTTTCGACATAGCTTCGGCTGCCATGGCCTGAGTATAGCCAAGTTCCATATAGTATGATGATTTAATCATAGTTGAAATGTTACTTCCTACTGTAACCATTATCTTTATTGCCGGTTCGCCCTTCTTGAGCAGATTGCTGTACATATTAAAAGCTTCTCTTTTTTTATTTCGTATTATATAATCTATTAATTTGAAAATATCGGCATCATAATCCCGAAGAAACATTCGTTCTATATCCTCAGTCAAGATGCTTCCCTTTTCCTTTATATAACTTATTATTTTGTCTATTTCCGTATTTATTTCCCTTATGTTTTTGTTGTTATCCTTAAACAGATATCCCGTCAGGTCGATGTAATACTTTACAATGCTTTTTTCGAGTTTCAGCTTATTTTGCGTCTTTTCGCTTATAGCTTCCATGATATATTCTTCCAGTTCTCTGGCATTCAAGTTCCCAAATGAAAAAGTTGTCATCACCTGGCTCAGGTCATTCAAAAACTTTGGATATGAATTTTTTTTGCCATTTGGCGAATCCTTCACTTCTATTGCCGAGTTGCTCACTATGAGATTTACATCCGGCGTCAGATTTTTTACAAGCTCTATAAGCTTTACATTTTCTTCCTTCGTCCAGAGGTTGGCGCTGCTTTGAGCAAACTGAAAGTTCTTAAGATGGACTACCTTGTGTGTATCCATCATAGGCACCGATTCTATGTTTATAAAAAAATCATTGAAAGTCATAGTTTTTTGATCTATTTCTATAAAATTAAAACTCGCAAATTCGCTGCTCAATTTTGTCTTGAGTACTTCAGTCGCATATGATATAAAATAATCTTCCTGACCAAAAATCAAAAATTTATTATTCTCCAGTAATGATTTTCGGTAGCTGTTCAAATTCATATTTATTCTCCTTGATTGTGTGAATTTCCAATATATTGTATATGACAAGTATTATAACATAATAAAGCAGTATTTTCCAAATTTCCACCTGCAAGTTTTCCATATATGCCAAAGGGAGGCCTTCGAATAGGCTGTTTATCTTCAGCGTTATATCCTTTAACAGTATGATTCCCTCTACCATGTACTTCCCTATAATCACAAACCCTCCGGCTAAGCTTGCCAAGCCATAAACCACCAGCGATATTATGAACAGGACCATCAGAAGCGATATCAGCGGAATTATTATGAAGTTGGCACACAGGCCAAACAGCGGCATAGTTCCAAAATTATATATAACTATAGGCTGGGTAAGAAGCTGAGCTGAGACGGTTATCCCGATAAATAACGGAATTTTATATTTTTGAATAAATGGCAGCATCATTCCTATAGATATTACACTGGCAAATGAAAGCTGGAAGCCTGCATCATATATGTAATATGGGTTGCAGGCTATTAGTAGGGCCGCCGTTACAAATGCCGTACTTAGAATATTGTATCTTTGCTCTTTCAAAAAGGCTGAATAATACACTGCAAAAAATACAACGGCCCTGACTATGGACGGCCTCATGCCTGTCAAAAATCCATATATAATCAATATAAGCGTTGAAATCAGACCTCTTTTTCTTACGGAAACTTTCGTCAGCAGAATATTTATAAATACGAGTATTATTCCCACATGGAATCCTGAAAGCGCGAGGATATGAGAGGTTCCCGTGTGCGAAAATGAGGTTTTGGTATAATCTTCAAGTTCCGTCCTGTCACCATAGACTAGGGCCTTGAAAATAGGAGAATCCGTCCGGTAGATGTTATCTATATACGTTTCAAGTCGATCGATAGTTCTTCCTCTTATACTGTACAACCCATTTTTATGTCCACTTATTTCTATTGCCTGAGGATAACAGATATAGTCTACTTTTTTGGATTTAAGATAATTAGTGTATGAAGCATCGTCATATTTGTGTGTATAATAACCGACGTCCTTGAATTTTCCGCTGTAGCTTATTATATCCCCTGGGTTTAGAGCCTGGTCTTTATCATAGCTTTTTATGAGAACGTTATCCACATAAATATTCATTGTCTGTGACTTAAGCTCGATATTTTTTACAATTCCCGAGTTTTGCCCTTGAAAATCCTTATTTACCTGTGGATTACTTTCATATGTAATCAAAAAAGCAGAGAGAACTACAACAATAAATATCACAAACGAATATTGTCTTGTCATTATCCACCTCCGCCTTGCCTTATATAAAATCATTTATATAATTTTCTCTTACCTCACTCCCAAAAAGTTCTCTGAAAAATTTGCGTCTTTCCTCGTTTTCGAACTCTATTTTTTCACTTTTTTCCAGATATTCTATGGTCGTACTCCTCATATACAGTCCTGCCAGATCCGAAATATGAAGCGTCATAAAAGGAATGTCTTCTGATTTATTAATTCCTTTGTTAAATTCTATAACTATGTCATTTTCATCTATCATCTCATCAGTTATCTTTACCGAAAACGCCATGTCCTTTTGATATAAGCTGCTTCGCTTTACGGTTTCGATAAGAATATTTTTTGCATCTATAACTCTTGCCATCATGAAACTTTTTTTGGTCACATTGTATTTATTGTCATAGTTTATGAAGGTATTAAAAAGTTCATGCTGCGGAGTTATTATATCAACTGTTTTAAATTGAGTAATATGGGATTTTATTATTCCCATAAGGGTGGTGTGGGCCGTTTTATTTTCAAACATCATCTCCAGGACCATGCCATGGTCCTGCTGATATTTGGGAAGCAGCATCATATAGCCTTTAATAACTTCCCCTTCATATGCCAAAAACAGGTCTCCTCCATCAATACTCAGTTCCTGAAGTTTATCTACGAAATACTTCTTATCTCTTCTTATATATGCAAATCCGGGTCTTATTTGGGTGTGATAGAAGTCTGAGAGTTCTTCAATTGCTTCTGCTAATTCATGTGGGAAATTATGTTCTTCTTTTTCAAAAATTTTTTCCAGATTCAACCGTTTGACATGGTACTGAGTCTTTTCGGTTTTTATATTTATAAGGTCAACTTTGAATTCATATCTGTAAAAGCAATTGGTATATCCGTATTTTGTATATAGATGAGTATCTATTGGCATAAGTATCGAGATGTCTTCATTATTATTGTACTGAAGATTAAGCGTATCCCTCATCAGCATGCTTGAATACCCAAGACCTCTGCTTTCTGGCTGGACGCATACCCCCACTACATAGTTTACATTCTTTATTACATCTTCCACTATCAAATTATATGGATTCAATTGAAGCGAGGCTTTAATTTGACCTTCTTCATCCATTACAACCACGTTGTTTTCTTGAATATATCTTTTTTCAAAATAATAGTCTGTAAATTCCTGTGAATCTGCGAAGCAATAGCTCCACAGTTTTTTTACTTCCAGCAGGTCTTTCGGACTCGCTATACTAGGTTTCATCCCTCACTACCTTTCGTCCACAGTGTATTTTTCTACCAGTTTAAACGGTTTATATGAAAGTTTGGCCTGCCTGAGCCCTTCAATTCCTAAATCATCTTCTCTGTTAACATATTTCACATCCGGAAATTCATTTTGCAGAAAAAGTTTGTTTATAGCCGAATACACACCCCTCAAATCAGGGTTTGCCTTTTCTATATGAATAACTGCAAGTTCTTCGTTTATATGGTCTCCGAAAGTGAAGGCTTCCAGTTCGTTATCTATATATATTCCCCCAATTTTGAGGCATTTAAATTTAGCCGAGTTTTTTAACACTTTTTTTATTGCAAGATTTTCTCCAATCAGATTTTTATCTTTTTCTCTTGAAAACGCCCATTTATCGGCCAGCCTAAGGCATTCGTCAAATTCAGATTTATCAATAGCCTTATATACATATCTATCCCCATATTCCTTTAAAAAACCATTAAAGTGGTTCTTTTTGGAGTGCATCTTTCTCCCACCCAAAGTTCTAAGTGATTCAGCCTCATAGATGTAGTCATAGTCATCCCGATTTGTTTCATATTCAAATTTTTCAGGATAATTCCCCTGAAGATATTCCCTTACTGGCTCTGTAACTGCTTTGATTACCATCTTGCTGTCGTATATTTCAAATATGCTTTTTATATATTCAAGAGCTTCATGCATATACTTATTTTCACATATGGGCTGTATTGCAAACAGCCCCTCATCGGATCGTCCAAACACTACCATGTAATTTTCTTTTGTGATGTAATGAAAGTCATAAACAGTCTGCCACATATACAGTGTTATAAAATTATACTCGCAGGCTTCGTAATTTACTTTCTGAAAATAAGGTCTCATTTCCTCAAGCGAGTCTGAAACAATCTGTTTAAAATCCTGAACTTTTTCAAATAAAATAATATTCAACGCCTCCTTTTTTCTTATGAGTAATTATACTCCTATTGATGATTATATTCAACCCGATTCTTCTTAATCAATTATTACCCCATTGATATAGTTTCATTCTAACTTGACCGATTTTGCCAATTTGTAATTCTTGGCAATATATATTATAATTGTATTTGTATTTGATTGATAATTTTTTTAGAAGAGAGGTTTAAATGACGAAATTTAAGAAATTATTATTATCATCATTGGTAATATTTTCATTGCTAATTATGGGAGGCTGCACAGATTCCATAGATTCATCCACAGATCTTGAGCTTCACTTCATCGACGTCGGCCAGGGGGATTCCACATTCATCAAGACACCTGGCGGATATACCATGCTTATTGATGCCGGCGACAATTCACACGGAAGTGACGTTGTAAACTATATAAAAGGCCTGGGCGTAAAAAAAATTGATGTCCTTATAGGTACTCATCCAGATGCCGACCACATAGGAGGTATTGACAATGTAATTGACAGTTTTGAAATTGGAGAGTTTTATATGCCAAAGAAAACTCATACTACGAAAACTTATGCCGACGTACTTAATGCTGCAAAAAACAGTAACCTGAAAATAAAGGTCGCTGTAGCCGACAAGATAATACCTTTTGACCCTGATACCAAAGCGGTTTTTTTAAGCCCTGAAAATCAAACATACAGCGACAACAATTCCTATTCAGCCGTGATTAAACTTACTTATGACCAGAATTCATTCTTGCTAACAGGCGACACTGAAAAAGAAAATGAGGCCAAAATGATAAATAAATATGGCATCTCACTTCAAAGCGATTTGATAAAACTTGCTCATCACGGCAGTTCAACATCAAACACTCCTGATTTTCTAGATGCCGTCAATCCTCAGGTGGCGGTTACATCCTGTGGATATAAAAACAAATATTCACACCCCCACAAGGAAATTCTCAGCTATCTTGAAGAAAATGATATTGTACTTTACAGAACTGATGAACAAGGTGATATTATAGTTTATTCTGATGGCCAGAAGCTTTCCGTTAATCAAGAGGAAGCCGGCAGCTATGAATACAGAAAGGCGAATAAGTCATGATAAAAGGAACAATTGATAGATTTGAAGGTGGGTTTGCAGTTGTTGAATTTTTTGCTGAAGCTGAAAAAAACCAGCTGATTTTCATTCATATTCTGGCTGAAAATCTTCCTGCAGATGCAAACGAGGGCGATGTGCTGAGCATCGAATCTGTAGCTTGCGTTCCAGTTGAAAGCGATGACAGAGGACTTTCAAAAGATACCATTTCGACCTTGAAGCTCCTTGAAAATCCTTCAGAGTGTGATATATCAATCGATTCTCAGGCGACTGCTTCTGCAGAGTCTCGAATTGATGCTCTTGCTGCAGAACTTTTTGAAGACTGATATTTAGCTAAAAACAAAGTTGGGAGCTTTAATACTATTGATTTCCAGCTTTAGCATTTTAAAAGGGTCTGCCAAAACTGACATTAATCAGATTTGGAGCGGACCCTTTATTATTTGTATTTTATTCGGAAGCATCAAATCATAATACTTATTCAAGTTTAGTATTTAATCCAGAAATATATTACGTAAACCCAGCCTAAAATACCATGAAATATCGCCCAAGGAATGGATTGCCACGTCACATACGATATTACCATTGCAAGGCCTGATCCAAAAGAAATTCCTGCCTTAGCCGTATCCCTTACTCTCGTTGAGGCCGTATGCAATCTACCTTCCTCATCATAATAAGTTGTATATTCAGTTCTTTTTCTCATCAGGGATCTCCTTTTCTATATTTCCCCAGTTAGCTTGCGTATTACATATGATGCCAGGAAAAGTCCTCCTACTGATGGAACAAAGGCGCAACTGGCAGCTAATTCTCTTTTACCCACAACAGAGATACTTTCCACAGGTTTTCTTGCTTTTTCTGTAGAATAAACCACATCAAGCTTTGTTATCCCTCTGTCCTTAAGTTCTTTTCTCATGACTTTTGCAAGAGGGCACATGCTGGTTTTACTCAGGTCCGTTATCTGTATTTTTGTAGGGTCTACCTTGTTGCCCATTCCCATGGAACTTATTATCGGTATATCCATCTCCTTGCATGTCTTTATAAGATGTATTTTTGATGTAACTATATCTATGGCATCTACCACATAATCATATTTCTCTTTGAAAAAGATTTCACTGTTTTCCGGAAGATATTTTTCGGAGAATATATTAAGCTTTATCTCGTCATTTATCAGCATTATCCTGTCTTTCATCACCTGCGTCTTAAGTTGTCCTACAGTTGATAAGAGTGCAGGTATCTGCCTGTTGATATTAGTTATATCTACAGTATCAAAATCTATTATCGTTATTTCTCCCACACCACTTCTGACCAGCGCTTCTACCGTAAAGCTTCCTACGCCGCCCACTCCAAAAATCGCCACATGTGAATTCTTTAATTTTTCCATTGCTTCTGCTCCAAAAAGCAGATATGTTCTAAAAAACTGTTCCATTAAACCTCCAATACAATAGGCTTTATATATGCAGGTGATATGTTCATATCGCTGTATATCCTCATGCCTTTGTTATATATTTTAAATTTGCTGTAATATATGCTGTTTGCTATATTATCATATCTGTATTTTATTTTTTGTATCTCTGATTCTGGCCTGAAAGATGCCGACTTGTTTATAATATCTATTTTTCTGTCATCTGTTTTGTAATCTATTTCCTTTAAAAGTGCCCTTCCTTTTTCATTGAATGCCAATATCCTTGCATACGGCCTTTCCTCAAAAAGCCTTGTCCTGGGAGATTTACCAAGAATCAGCCTCATGTCCGTCTTAGTTATCCCCAGCAGGATGTTCAAAAAAGTCCTTCTTATCCTGGTTCTTGTATACCTCTTGGATTTTACTTTTTCAATCAATTCTTCAAGAGTCGAACATGTCATTATATTTTTCAGTATCAGATTTTCAATCCCCTCATTTACTTCAAAATAGCTGTCAATTGACCTACCTTCTCTTATTATTATTATCTTAAGTTCCTCAAAATACGCATCCAGACTCATTATATTTCTATCAATATAGTTGTCTACCAGATAAGTTCCCATATTCTGCGTAGTTGCTTTGGAAATCAAGTTTTTAAGTTTTTCTTTGGTACCTTGAATATCATCAATGCCTTCTGCGCCTCTTTGATTTTCCAAAATATCCATATCGTGAAATATTTTTCTAATTGATGTGGCGCTTGGAAAGAGCCGGTTTATATCTGTATCGTTGTATTTGCTGCTTATCCTCTGTATGGTTGCAGGCTCGATGCTGCTTTTGAGACGGTTGAGATTTTTGATATATTCAATTGCCAGTATGTCATTGGAACTTGATATTATGTCTTTGTTTTTTCCGTTTCCAAGCATCTTTTCCAGAGTTTTTTGCCTTGCGCTTGGAAAGCTGATTCCCTCTTTTAAAAAAACCTTTATGCTTTCTTGAAATTCTTCATTTTCCTGTGAAAGTATTTTCGCAAGTTTTTTTATGCTTTCAATGTCATTGCTCTCAGAACCGAATGCCAAAAAATCTATTATGCCAAGGGCATTCAATATCTCTACGCTGCCTTTTGCAAATATTTCCGCACTTTGAGTGCTGTAACAAACTGGTATTTCAAGCACCAGGTCCGCTCCATTAAGTACAGCTTCTCTGGCTCTGGTAAATTTGTCTATTATCGCCATATCACCTCTTTGCACGAGGTTTCCGCTCATAACTACCACTGCATTTTCACAGTGCGTCTCTTTTTTAGACTGTGATATATGATATTCATGTCCCAGGTGAAAAGGATTATATTCCGCAATTATACCAACGGTTTTCATAAAAACCTCCATCAATTATTTAATATATGAATATTAAAAAGGAGCATATAAGCTCCTTGTTTTTTTACATCTCTATTTCTATTTCATCTTCTTCATCTTCAATAAGCATATTCCCAAGATCTTTATAATTGGTAATTACTTTTTCTGTAAGATTTTTCATATCCTTAGATATTTTTTTAAGTATGTCCTGTGAATATCTTACGGCTCCATTTCGCAGTTCTTTTGCATCATATTCCGCCTCTGCAACTATGCCAGTCGCTTTTTTGTAAGCCGCCTGAGTGATGCTATCTTCTTCTACGATTGCTTCTGCCTCTAGTCTTGCTTCTGATACTATTTTCTCCGCTTCTGCTTGTGCATCATAAATAATTCGCTGTCTTTCCTGGCTTATCCATTCTGCTTGTTTAAAATCATCAGGCAGTCCTATTCTAATATCTGTAATAAGCTCTATTGCCTTGCCTTTGTCTATAGTTGCCTTATTGCCAAATACGCTTCTGGAGCTGTCAATAAGTTCTTCTAATTCATTGAGTATGCTAAGTACTTCCATTGTTACCCCTCCTCATATATTTTTTTTAATTTTTTTTCTACACTTTTAGGTACTATCTCTGAAATATCTCCGCCAAATCTTGCTACTTCTTTTACTACACTCGAGCTTAAGAATGAATATTTGGTATTTGTCATCAAGAACATAGTTTCAACGTTATTATTAAGGTTTCTGTTCATCTGAGCAATTTGCATTTCATACTCATAATCTGAAACCGCCCTCAGTCCTCTTATTATTACTTTTATGTCTTTGTCTTTGCAATAATCTACCAGTAATCCTCCAAAAAAATCCACTTTTACATTTTTAAATCTCGCGGTCTCTTCTTTAAGAATGCACATTCTTTCTTCAAAACTTAAAAGTCCTTTTTTGCTTGTATTCACAAGCAAAGCTACTGTTATTTCGTCATATAATTCAGAAACTCTCTCTATAAGATCTATATGACCATTTGTAAGTGGGTCAAAGCTTCCAGGATATACTGCTCTATTTTTATTCATTGTCTACTCCATAAAATGTTATTTTGGTGCTTGAATAGGATTTTTCTTTCTGCTTGAAGAATTTTCCAAGTCTTTCTGGAGTTTCTTCTTCTCTGTCAGTTTCTACTATTACAATGCCCTCATCTTGCATTATATTGTATTTTTCCAATTGTTGCAATATTTTTTGAACAATTCCTTTATTATATGGAGGGTCAAGAAATATTATATCAAATTTAAGTCCCTGTTTTTCAAACTGTATCAGAGCATTTTCAGCTTCCTGATGAATAATCACTGCATTTTCCTGCAGATTTGCCATTGTTACGTTATGCTTTGTCAATTCATATGAATTTTTGTTATTATCTACAAAATAGACTTTTTCGGCTCCTCTTGAAATAGCTTCGATTCCAATTCCGCCTGTACCTGAAAACAGATCGAGTACAATCGCATCTCTGACGGCAAAGCCTATCATATTGTACAGATTCTCTTTTACTCTGTCCAGAGTTGGTCTTATGTGGTCACCTTCTGGGGGTTTTAATTTTTTACCTCTTGCTTTTCCTGAAATTATGCGCATTTTATGCTCCTTGTTGGTATATGAGTTCCTGCTAATTTAGTGCAATTGACTCAATTTCTTTTTCAAATTTAGTTTTTATTCTATTTAAAATTATAGTTTTTTCTTTGTCGGCGATGTCCGATTCATCTCTTATAAAAAGCTGGGCATCTTCCTGCGCAAGCTTTAATACCTTCATGTGTTTTACCAGATCTGCAAGCTTGAATTCCGGCAATCCATGCTGCCTTAATCCAAACAGTTCTCCTGGTCCTCGCAATATCAAATCTTTTTCAGATATCAAAAAACCATTGTTGGTTTCTGTCATTATCTTCATTCTCTGTTTGAGTATATCGGAATTTCCCTGATATATAAGTATGCAGTATGAGGCGTCAAGACCTCTTCCTACCCTTCCTCTGAGCTGATGGAGCTGAGACAGGCCGAATCGCTGGGCGTCTTCAATGACCATTACTGTGGCATTTGGAACGTTTATCCCTACCTCGATTACAGTTGTGGAAACAAGGACATCTATATCATGTTCTTCAAAAGCTTTCATTATTTCATTCTTCTCTTTTGGCTTCATTTTCCCGTGTATAAGCCCTATGCTGTATTCATTGAAATGATTTGCTTTGAGCTCCTGGTAAAGTTCTTCTGCAGATTTTATATCCAGCTCCTCGCTTTCTTCTACGAGTGGACATACTATATATACCTGTTTGCCTTTTTGAATCTGCTCTATGCATTTTTCGTATGCCTTTATTCTTAATTTTTGCTGAATTGCCATGGTTTCTATAGGTTTTCTTCCCTTTGGCATTTCATCAATTATCGAAACATCCAAATCTCCCTGGATTATCATTGAAAGGGTTCTTGGAATAGGAGTTGCCGTCATTACAAGCACATGAGGCGTAGTGGCATAATTGCTGTAAAGGATGCTTCTTTGCTTTACTCCAAACCTGTGCTGCTCATCGGTTACCGCCAATCCCAGATTCTTGAAGTCTACTTTATCTTGTATTATGGCATGAGTTCCTATGACCAGGTCGCACTCATGGTTTGATATCTCAGTGTATAATTTTTCCTTTTCTTTCTTGGTGGTGCTTCCAGTAAGAAGCCTTATTCTCATTCCCGTGCTGCTAAAAAGCTCTATTGCGCTCTTATAGTGCTGTTTAGCCAGGATTTCTGTAGGAACCATTATCGTGCTCTGATAACCGTTTATAAACGTATTGTATGCGCTATAAAAAGCCACTATAGTCTTACCACTTCCAACATCTCCCTGAACGAGCCTCTGCATTGGAATCTCCCTTTGCATATCACGCTTTATTTCTTCTATGACTTTGTATTGTGACCCTGTGAGTTCAAAAGGAAGCTTCTGTATGAAGATGTCCAGTTCTGGCGTTGGCATTATTGTGTATGTGTTTTGTTTCGCAGTGAATTTTTTCATCATCAGCAGATACAGCTGAAGCATGAAGAAATCTTCGTATATGAATCTGTATCTGGCTATTTTAAGACTTTCTAGACTTTTGGGGAAGTGTATATTCCTGAAGGCAAATTCGATTGGGCACAGATGCTGTTTTTCAAGAATTTCTTCTGGTATATACTCCAGCTCATTGTAGCGGATCTTATCAATCGCATCCCTGACTGCCTTTTGCATTTCGGTGTTATTTATTCCAAAAGTAAGGCCGTATACCGGATAAATTATATTCGTCAGGATATTTTCGCCAAACGGCTCCATCTCAGGAGAATTAAACTCCAGCCGTCCAAAAACTTTTTTTGCTTTTCCATAGAAAGATATCTTGTCACCTACATTGAATTTATCTTTTATATATTCATTATTAAACGTAGTGAGAAACGCAGCTTCGCTTCCCTGTTTTACGGCAATCTTTATTATCGTCATATTGCGTTTAGGAGTGCTTCTCTCGAAGTTGACAATGGTTCCATAGGAGCAGACTTTTTCGTCATTTGCAATTTCCTCGAAGCGTTTTACTATCGTCCTGTCTTCGTATCTTACCGGAAAGTGATACAATATATCTTCGGCTGTATTGATATTGAGTTTTTTGTATTTCAAAGATTTTTTTTCGCCGATTCCTTTTATATACATTATTGAGTCGCTGGCTCTCATTGCATCATTTCCTTTCTATTGTTATTTTATATTTCACAATATGTATAGTTTATACAAACTTAGCTCAAAGGTCAAGTTTTTAATCAAAATAAAAATGTCCTCAAAGGGCATTGCTACCCCTTTTGGACATTTGTTATTTCTATTATTTAAGAATAAAGTGAAATTACTTAATTTCTGCTTTTGCACCAGCAGCTTCAAGTTCTTCAGCAATTTTCTTAGCTTCGTCAGCAGAAACGCCTTCTTTAACAGCTCTTGGAGCTCCATCAACAAGATCTTTTGCTTCTTTAAGACCTAGTCCAGTTATTCCTCTAACTACTTTTATTACTCCAACTTTTGAAGCTCCGATTTCTGTAAGAATTACGTCAAACTCAGTTTTTTCTTCAGCAGCAGCAGAATCTCCTGCAGCAGCCATCATTACTGGAGCAGATGCAGATACACCGAACTTCTCCTCTGCAGCTTTAACTAACTCGTTTAATTCTAGAACTTTCATTTCTTCTAT
>JBATTG010000204.1:0-14349 GCA_049670425.1 Proteocatella sp. | reverse complement strand
AAATATTGCTGCCGGGTCTGAAACTAACATTTGCTCAAGATTCTGATTCTTCATTAGTTCCAACACTTTTGATAATCTTACTTGGTTCATCGTGATTCTCCTTTAATTTCGGTTATTTTTAATGTTTATCTTTTCTGATTCCAACTCTATTATATAATAGTATGTGCTTAATGTCTAATCTGATTTATAAATTTTTCTTATTTATTTATTTCATTTATTTATTTACAGTATTTCAAAACTACATGTATTCGACAGTTTCTACAGCTTTATTCTTAGCCATTAATCTGTTTTCTATTATTTCTTTAATTATATTATAACTTACTGCCATAGTAGGAACTCCCAGTATTACTCCGTTTATTCCAAATAGACCACCTCCAATAAATATAGCCAGAAATACCCAGAATCCAGAAAGCCCTGTGGAATCACCAACTATCTTTGGAACCAGTATATTGCCGTCAATCTGCTGCAATACCAGTATCAGCACTGCAAAACCCAAGGCTTTGGGAAGGCTTACCATGGAAATGATAAAGAGTGACGGTACCGCTCCAATAAAAGGTCCAATTATTGGAATTACATTGGTTACCGTAATTATCATGCTGACTAAAAGAGCATATGGCATCTTGAATAAACTCATTGAAATAAAACAGATTGTTCCAAGCACCGCAGCATCGGTAAGCTGCCCTGAAATATATTTTGAAAAAATCGTATTTGTCATTTTTGATTTTTCTATAATATAATTAGATACTCTGTCTGAAAATAAGGCTACTGTGATTTTTTTTATCTGTGCTCCGAATTTTTCATTGCCTCCAAGGAAATATATGGATACGACAAGGCCAACTACGGTATTTACAATTTTCCCAGAAAACGTCAGCAGTCCGTTTATTACAGAAGGCAATATTTTAGATATGATTTCCGAAGTTTTAGAAATAAGAGATTGCCATATTGAAACTATATTTTTTACTATTTCTGAATCAAAACTTATGTTATCGGTTATCTGTTTTAAGAAATAATCAGCATCATCCATATACGCTGGCATATTATTTATAAATATTGATATGCTGTCCACCAATTGTGGCACTATAATCGAAATAAACCCTACTAATAGAACGAATGCTAATATTAGCGTTGTTGCTAACGATAATCCTCTTATAAGTTTTTTCTTGTCCTTCTTTGCGCTTTTTTCACCAATTATTTTGATGTACATTTTTTCTATGTGCTTCATCGGTGATTTTAAAAGATATGCGATTACAAAACCATATATGAAAGGTGACATCATATTGAAAAAATTCCCAAATGCCCCAAATATATTTCCTAAATTGATTATCAAAAAATATATACATATGGCGCCTGAAATTGCTATAAAATTAGCTAAAGCCTTGTTCTTTATGTCTTGTGTGATATTCATTTTCCCCATATCTTCTCCTCTGTCATTTCATTAACTCTTATTTTACAGGCTTACATATTCCTGGTCTACTACTATTTTAATATCATTTCTATTGAAATTCAATTTTATTTCTTCTATTATCTGAACTTTTGTTTCTTCAATCTGCTGTTGCGTATAGTTTGTCGGTACCACCAAATCAAACAATACTGCTCCATCAGTCTGAGGAACTAATCTAAAATCGTGTATATCAAGTTTGGAATCTATATTGCTTATTATTTTTTTTGTTCCTTTATATATTATTTTGACATCTTCATCATCATAGTTTATTGGATCCATGTGCATAATCAATTCGATGTAAAGTTCTTTTGATATTTCTTTTTCGGCTCGGTCTATTATTTCATGTGCTTCTACTATGTTCATTTTATCCGATACCTCTGCGTGAATTGTAGCTATGACTCTTCCTCCGCCATAACTGTGTACTATAAGGTCATGGCTTCCATTTACCCCGTCATATGACTCTACTTTTGATATAATTTCCTGTACCAGCTCTTTATCTGGTGCTGTACCAATAAGCGGATCTATTGCATCTAGAACTATTTTACCGCCATTGTAAATTATAAAAAGTGATACAATAAGACCTACGTACCCGTCTATAGGAAATTCTATCATTTGCGATGTCAACAGCGATAAAGCAACTACCGCGGTTGCCATAACATCACTTTTACTGTCCAGCGCTGCCGCCTGCAGTGGATACGACTTTATTTTTTTGCCTACTTTTTCGTAAAGTTTTGCCTGCCATACCTTGATTGTTATGGAAAGCATCAATATTATAAATGTCGTATAACTGAAAACAACTTGTTTCGGAAATCTGATCCGGTCTATTGATGTTGTGAAAAATTTAAAACCTACGACTACTATCATTACGGCTATTATCAGTGCCGAAAGATACTCCGCCCTGGCATGACCAAATGGGTGTTTTTCATCAGCAGGCTTGTCAGATATGCTGAATCCAACAATTGTCACTACCGATGAACCGACATCTGTGAGGTTGTTTACCGCATCTGCTACAACAGCTATACTGTTTATATATAGCCCTATTATTATTTTTATGATTGATAATATGCTATTGCTTAATATGCCCACGATTCCACACAGGTATCCATAGGATTTCTTTACTTTTCTGTCATTTATATTCTCATTATTTTTTACAAATTTATTTATTAAATATGCTATCATTTCTACTCTGCTTTCTATTTGATGTAATCAGTTTCAGTTATTGCCAACGCATGCTCTCCAAGATGTGAATCATCTGCTTCATGGGTTATTTCAATTCCGTCTTTGCTGATTTCCAATATGCTTATGCTGCAATTTGTAATATTGGGCTTGTCCCAAAATTCTTCCAGTCCCTTATTTTTAACCATGGTAAACATGGCTTTTATAAAAGTTCCATGGGTTACGGCTATTATGACATCATTTTCATCATGTTCTTCTTTAAGCTTTGATAAGAAAATTTCTGCCCTTTTCATTATTTCCTCAAAAGTTTCACCTCCTGAAACTGGAATATATTTTTCAGGATACTTAAAGTAATTCATATACATTTGTGTAGATTCCGGATCCTTACATATCTCTTCCTGACTTTTCCCCTGCCAGCTTCCATATGACATCTCTGTAATATTTGTATCTATGGTATAATTCTTGTTATTTCTATCTTCCAGGATTATTTCAGTGGTTGCAATAGCTCTCTTTTGCTGACTTGTATACACTTTTGCAAATGCTATATTTTCTATAGATTTTTTTATTTTTTTCGCTCCACCTATCCCTTTTTCTGTCAATGGTGAGTCTAATTGCCCCTGTAGTATGTGCTCCCGGTTCCACTTTGTCTCTCCATGCCTTACTATATACAACTTCATTCGGTATCTCTCCTTTTATATTACTGCTGTTTCTATTTTAAATCTGTCTTTTGAATGTACTTAGAGTCTGTACTTATAATATCATTATCCTTGTTTTTTTTCTAGTAGCTTACTCTGGCACCTTCTTTTAATTTGTTGTTATTTGGCTCTAATGCTATTCTATCGCCTTCTGAGAGGCCTTCGAGAATTTCCAGCGAATTTCTTGTCTCTATTCCTTTTTTTACTTCCTGACTTTTAATCTTATTGTTTTCAATTTTCAAAACATAATCTTTACCCTCTTTTTCAAAGACACTCAGCTTTGGAACTGATATGACCCCCGGCTTATCTATGGTTATAAAATTTACATCTAGTTTATATCCTACAGGTATTTGTTTTAAATTGGGAAAGGTTGTTTCAACAGACATCTTTTGTTCCTCAAGTCCCAGGCTCGATATATCGCTGGTTGCAAAAGCCGCTATCTTAGTTATTTTCCCATCAAAAGTCTTGCTTGTGTTTTTGGTTTCATATATAATTTCCACCTTGTCACCGACGTTTAAATCTACGGCTACTTCTGCAGCTATTTCTGAATTAATTTTGGTTTGTAGCATGGAGCTTATTTCCATTATTGGATAGCTCATGCTTGCCATTTCTCCGTCTGAAACATTAAGTTTTGTTATGACTCCTTCTCCTGGTGATAATATCTGGGCTTTATTTTTTTTTGCTATCAGCGATTTCCTCTGGCTTTCAAGACTTTGCAGCTGTCCATTAAAATATGCTTGCATAGCTGAAAAATTATTTTGCATTACTTTCAAATTCGTTTCCTGAATTTTCAACTCATCCTCACTCGCTTTCAACAGGTTGTATATAGTGTCCACTTCAGTCTTTGCTGTTCCTCCTGAATCATAAAGCGCTTTTATATTTTCATAGTCCTGTTTTGTTTTTTGAATATTTCTTTTTAGAATTTCAAGCTGGATTTTTTGAGCTTCTATTTCCTTATTTTGAGGATTTGACATCCCTGTAGTGTTTTTTTGTCCTGATACTGATTGTATTTGTCCATTTAATTGTGAAATGGCGGTTTGCAAATCTTCAGGGTTTATATTTGCAATTACCTGTCCTTTTTTTACAGCATCACCAAGTTCCACATTAATTTCTATCTTACCATCAAAAGATGGGGTAACGGAAAAATTCTGTGACGATAACACGATTCCAGTTTCCTTTACAACTTCTTTTAGATTAGCTGGCTTTCCAACCTCTACAACACTTATATTTTCCCCCTTGAGCATCCAGACTAATGCTAATGCGACTATTATAACCGTTGCAAATATTGCTAATACTATTTTAAGTTTTCTCTTCATAATTGGCTCCAATCTATTCATTTGATTTCAAGGCATCTACAAGATTCAATCTTTTAATTTTTCTATATGCTGCTACCTGTCCGAGTATTATAGCAATCACGGTTACCAATATTGATATCAAATAAAATCTGATATCAAAGTTCGATGGCATAGTGAAAAGATCCGTCTCTACAGCTTTTGCCATGCTTACAAGAAGTATCTTTGTAAGCGGAGCGCCTAGCAGCATTCCAAATATTGATAGTATCCATTGTTCAAAGCTTACTATATCAAATACTTCTCTCTCGCTCATGCCAATTACCATCATAGATGTCATTTCTCTTTCACGCTCTGATATGACCGTAATCGTAGAATTATATATTATGGCAAAACCTGTTACTATAGCAATAATACCAAGATATCCTATTTCTATTACTACCAGACTCATCATTTCCTGGAACATTTTCAGCAGTGAATCTGAAATTGTTATGCTTGTTATATATGGACTGTCGATATATTTGTCTTTTATTTTCAGCAATTTTTCGTCTTCAGCTGATATTACTATTTCATTAGCGCTTCCTTTATATCCTAGAAGGTTGGATACGGATTCTATATTCATGTAACCATTAGAGCCTATCAATTGTTCTTCAATGAACGATACCATTATTTTAGTCTCTTCATCCGGATCCTTTGCCATAGGAGAGCTTACATAAACATAGTCCCCAACCTTTACATCAAGTTTATTTGCTATATTCAGGGTAATAAACAATTGGCCATCACTTATTGGAAGTTTTTCCTTCTTAGAGTTTACTGGTGTGTAGAGTAATCCATCTGATTCTACTCCAACCATTATGCTGTCTTTTTTCAAGTTAGCTTTTCTAAAAGTAGCTGGCACCTCAATCAAAGCTTCTGATTTTTTTACATTTTCACTGTCTATTTGTGATAAAATGCTCCTTATATCCCGAAATCCATCGAGTTGTATTTTCAGGTCATATTTTTCAACATAATCATATCTTTCATATATCATTGGAAGCATCTGGCCCATCATAGTCCATGGTACTGAACATATAGCCACTGTAAATGATACTCCGATAATTATAAATATTCCTCTGGATTTATTCCTTCCCAGATTCCTTAGACCAATCCTCCCGGTCATGGTAAGGCAATCCATTATGAATTTAAGCTTTTCTATCTTAAGCTTTTTGCTGAATCCAACCGGCCCTTTAGGTCGCATTGCCTCTGCGGGGGATAGCTTAAGCGCTTCCTTACCACCCAAAAATCCGGTCACTATCCCAAATATTACAGCCATCAGCATTGAAATTACTATATATTTCAGATTCGCCTTTCCCAGTATAAATGGCATGTTGAAAAACTGCTCATATACTCCCATAAGTACCCTTGAAAGAGCTGTTCCTGATAACGAACCGATTATTGCTCCTGAAACTGACATTATACATACATAAAGTATATAGTGGAAAGATATTTGGAAATCTGAAAATCCAAAAGCTTTAAGTATTCCAATCTGGCCTCTTTGAAGCTCAACCAATCGTTTAAGCATTATATACACAATGGCTGATGCTATTGAAAGAAACATCATCGGCATAGAAGTTGAAATTGCCTTTATTGAATCTAATTCCTGAGCCATATAGGCATTACTCTGCTGGTCTTTGGCCTCAAGCTGACTTGTCACTCCATAGGGTTTCAGTATAGAGGAAATTTCATCCTTTACTTGATCATATTCATATCCTTTTTTTAGTTTGAAGATTATGTTATTGTAGATTCCACCTCCCGATATGCCTCCCATTACATCAATATTGGTATATCCAACCCCAAACATTTTTGGATCTGGAAAAATATCAGAAGACTTACGCGTTGTGAATATATTTTCCGAACTTCTTCCAATTCCGACTACCTTAAGTTTTGAAAGTTCACCGTTTAATATTATCTCTATTTCTTCTCCTATGTTTATGTTGTTCTCTTTGGCAAAATTGGGATCTATTACAATTTCCCTGTCTTGCGTCGGATATTTTCCGCTTTCTACAACATAAGTGCATAGCGATTCTCCACCTGCAAATATTCTTAAATATTTACTTTCTATCTGATTTTTATCTTCTTCATTTATTATGAAATCTTCGACGATTCTGCCCTGAACAGTTTCGACGCCTTCTATTTTTTCAAGAAGCTTTATTCTTTCTTTAGGATATCCTCTGACCTCCACAAATACATCTGCGAACTTTGTTTCCTGATAAAATTGTTCTTTTGAAAAGGTTAAGGTTTCATCTATATTTGACATGAGCGAAAATATCATGAACGATATCGATATAAGCACTGTTGCAGCTATGTTAGCCCCCTTATTGGTCCTAAGATCTCTGAATATCTTTTTTACTAAAAGCATGGCAGCCTCCAATTCAAAATTCTTAGATATCTACCTCATCTACATCCGGTGGATTTTCATGTTTTATTATCTGTATTATTTTTCCATCTTTGAGTATCATAACCCTGTCGGCTATGTCTGAAATCGCTTTATTATGGGTTATTACTATAACTGTTTTTCCAAATTCCTTGCAAAAATTTTGAAGTACCTTAAGAACGCTTTTTGAGGATTTGGAATCCAGAGCGCCAGTTGGTTCATCGCACAAAAAAATATCAGGATCTTTTGCCAGTGCTCTTGAAATTGCGACTCGCTGCTGTTCGCCACCTGAAAGCTGTGATGGAAAATGATCTTTTCTGTCCAGCAGACCTACTTTTTCAAGCATATCCTCCGACTTTAATTTTGACGCTGATATTTCTCTTGCAATCTCCACATTTTCTACTGCTGTAAGATTAGGCAGCAGATTATAGAACTGAAATATGAAACCAATATTGTTGCGCCTGTAAATGGTTAACTCCTTCTTTCCCATATTATGTATTCCCGTTTCATTAAAATACAATTCACCTTCAGTTGGATTGTCCATTCCACCGACAATATTGAGCATGGTCGATTTTCCAGAACCTGATGGTCCAAGAATTGCCAAAAACTCGCCTCTGTAAATTTCAAAATCAATTCCATCCAGGGCATTTATCTTAATCTCTCCCATGGTGTACGTTTTCCTTATATTTATACCCCTTATTATTACATCGTTATACATTTTATCATTCTTGCTCATAGTTATTGCACCGTCCTTAACAATCATCAAAATTTGATGCATATTCCCAAGCACTTGAATCTTAAGTGTTATTTTTGATTATACCCCATAACATATCATAATGTAATATATATGTAAGATTTTTGTTTTCTTTATGTCATGTTTTTTTATCTTTTTAATGTTACAATATAATTGCAGTTAACAATTATCAAATTGTTAAGACGCTTGACCCTGTTAACCTATATATAAAGGAAAGGAATATAAAATGAAAAAATTAGTTACTTTGTTAATGTCACTTGTTTTGTTAAGTTCTTCTGTTAGTTTTGCAAACACTTCTATTAATAATACCTTTGAAGACTTAAATTCTTTTGTTTCCAGTTATAAGAATAATTCTGGGGTAAAAAGCGAGAATTCCTCCTCAAATCAAGAATATGACCGTGTTGTCCTTGGCAACGAAAGACTTCTTACAGATTATGAAAACTTGATCAAAGGAAAGAAACTAGGACTCGTTACCAATCAAACTGGAGTGGATGCAAATCTTGTAAAAACAGTAGATAAACTTTACAATTACAAAGATGCCACTCTTACTGCCATATATTCTCCTGAACACGGCTTGGACGGTAAGGCAACTGCAGGGCAATATGTGGCTTCTTATACTGACTCACGATTAAATTTGCCGGTATTCAGTCTTTACGGTCAATCCAGAGAACCTTCAAAAGCAATGCTTGATGGTATAGATGTTTTAATTTTCGACATGCAGGATATCGGTTCTCGAACATATACTTATATGTCTACGCTCAATTACGTAATGAAAGCTGCAAAAAAATATAATAAACCCGTCATTGTCCTGGACAGGCCAAATCCCCTTGGAGGTTCCATAGTAGAGGGATATGTCGCCGAAGATAAATATCTTACTTTTGTTGGAGTGGACAATCTTCCCATTGCACACGGCATGACATCCGGAGAACTTGCAAAATTTTTCAACAGAAAAATTGGCGCAGATATAACCGTCGTTCCAATGCAAAATTATACCAGAGATATGATCTGGCAGGATACCGGACTTACTTTCGTGGCAACCTCTCCTAATATCCCCAATATTACATCTGCATTTGGATACATTGCTACAGGGATGGGAGAAGGAACCTCAGTGGGACAGTCGGATAAGTTTACCTGGGTGGGTTCTGCGGGCATAAATTCTACTGCCTTTGCAAATAAGATGAATTCTTATAAACTTCCAGGTGTTACTTTTTCACCAGAAACTAAAAGCAGTCGTGGTGGAGCAAGATTAACTATTACCGATTATCATAAGTTTAATCCTACAAAAACTTCTATTTATACCTTAACTACCATTAATTCTATGAAAAAACTTACTGTTCCAACTGAACAAAAAGGAGTTATCCCTATGTTCGAAAAGATTTGGGGCGGTAACCGATTTGGACTTGCACTGACAAATAAAGTATCTGCAGAAAAAGTAATACAAAGCTATCAAAATGAACTTAATTCCTTTAAAAAAGAACGCGAAAAGTATCTGATATATTAAATATTTTGTTGAAAATTTTACTTGGAGTGCCAAAAAATGACTATTTTATTCATTTTTTGGCACTTTTTTTGTAAATATTTTCATATTTCAAAAATTCGCCAAATACTTTGATTATATATTATCAAACCTTTCGGACATATTGAAACTATTTGCCTTAAAAATAGAACAAGTTTTCATTATAGTCTGAATATTAATTGATTGAAAGCTATATTTTGTAACCTTTTTGTAACTTTTAGCCCGAAAAGCTTGTTTTTTTGTAACTATTTTGTTATAATTAGTCTTGTGGAATTGAAAAAAAGTAATATTTGAAAATGATACGAAGGAAAAGGAGAGAAAAAATATGAAGAAAAAGAATCTTTTTATTTTTATACTTGTTCAAACTATATTCCTGTCATCAACTCTGGCATATGCGGACGATATAAACATAAATGTAAATAATACTGACTCAAATATCAGTGCGGAATTTATAAAAACAGAAATTGAAGAAATTGCTAAGACTGAAGATACTCTTCAGGAAAAAGTTGTGGCACAGACTCCTGTTGTAAAGACAGAGACTCCTGTTGTAAAGACAGAGAAATCACCAGCTGAACAAGAAAAGATAAAATATAAGAAAGCTGTTGTCTCGTTTATTAAATCGAGAAATGGGAAATTAAGTAATGCAGCCGCTGAAAAAGTTGGCGATGCAGCAATGTTTGCAAGTAAAAAACATAATATAGAAATTAATATGATATTGGCGATAATGCTAAAAGAAAGCACTTTTACTGCCAACGCAAGAAATGCATCCTGCTATGGAATTATGCAGGTAAGCAAGACTACAGGTGCTGGTTTTGGGTATTCAGTAAAAGATTTATTGGATCCTTATAGAAACGCTGATGTTGCCACAAGATTGCTTAAGGGACAGACTAAAAAGTTTGGAAGCACCCTTATGGGTCTTACTGCCTATAATGCAGGTGGTGGAAATGTAAGTAAAGGTAACTATAATACCAACTATGCTAAAAGCGTCATTGCAAAATCCAATACCATTAAAGCTTATATAAAAAGTTATATGAGTAAATAAAAATCCATAGTCAGGTTTATATTAAATCTGATCAAAATAAAGACAATACTTTCACATCATAGATCCACCAATAAATAAGGCTACATATCTCCCCAATGGCATTGGATGGATACGTAGCCTTATTGTTCTATATAACCTTGTTTTGCCATCATTTTTTGCGTATTTTCCCGATACCCACTTTCCCCATATCTCCTGAATGCTTTTTCTGTAAAAAAAAGTAAAGCCATGGCTTTACTTTTTTTTACATATTTATTATTCTTCGCCGAACTTCGCTTCGATTAAGGCTGTAAGCGCTTCTACCGCTGCAACTTCATCTTCACCATCCGCGGCTACTATTATATTATTCTCAAATCCTATTCCAGCTGAAAGTAATCCAACTATACTTTTTGCATTTATCGATTTTTCATTATGTTCAATAAATATACTTGATTTAAATGTTGCTGCTCTTTTTACAAATTCTGACGCTGGTCTAGCATGTAGGCCTGTCTTGTTTAGTACTTTAACCTCTTTTTTTAACATTCTTGTTTTCTCCAATTCTAATATTTTTCAGGAAGATGTATTTATTTGCTCTACAAATCCCGATTTTTTCCTGATGCAAGTATTACCTTTTTTACGTTTTTAAAGTTTGCTTACCATCTATTGTTACTGTTCTATCATTTTAGCATTTCTCAAATATGTCTTTGATGGGATGCATCCTCCGTTAAGACGTAATCATCCATTGAATACTATTATACCATATTCATCCTAAGATTTCATTGATTTTTTTCGTTTTTGATTTTTTTCATTCATATTAAAAGCTACTCACTTTTTCATGAATAGCTTTTAATTATTCTATATTCTTGAATTCAGTCTACTTATATAGACTCTTCTGGAATTTCATATTTCTCTGATGGCTCAAATTCACTTTCTACGTCTTCTTGATCTTCTACTTCTTCATTTTCCTGATCTACAGGCACATTTTCAAAATCGTCATAGTAATCTTCCCAAAATTCAGCTTCTTCCTGCTCTTCTATTTCTTTTATCATTTTTCTTTCTTTTAATTTGTCTGTAACAATCTTTGTTACTCCAGTTGCTATAATAGCAACTGTGGCTATTCCTACTGCTTTTTTTACTTTTGACTGTTTCTTAATTTCTTTTTCTAGTATAGCTTTTTTTTCTTCTACTGGCATTTTTGATTTTAGTATTTTCGCAATTTCTCTTGGTATCATCTTGTACCCTCCATTTTCATTTTATTTCAAATAATTATATACCATTTTTAAAGCTTCTTCTCTTGTCACTTTACTCTGTGGATAAAAATTGTTTTTTTCGTCTTTAATCATAATATTCAATGCTTCTCCAATAGCTACGTATCCAATGTACTTGTCTGATACTTTGCTGTCATCGTTTATGTTAAGCTTGAATATCTGTGTGTTTACTGCTATTTTTTCATACCCTAGTGCCCTTATAAGAAATTTTAAAGCTTCTTCTCTTGTTATTTCCTGATTTAACATTTTTTCGTCTTTTAACAATATTCCTCTTGCCTTAAGCTGCTCTTCAATATTATTTTTTTCAAGCTCTGTCATATTTTCTATTTTATACAGCGGCAATGGCATATATTCAAAGGTTTGAGCTATCAGATACAGGTATTCATCCTGCTTTATGATTTTTTGAGGATTTAGCTCTCCTCCTTCAAATCCAATTCCCAAAATCAAAAGAGTCTGAATTTCTTTAGAATACTTGCTTTTATCCAAGTCTTCATATTCTACGGGTATCCATCCCTCGTTTTGCTCTGGTACTATTCTTTTCCCTGTTATTGCATCAAATATAATCGGCTTGGAGTAATCCTCCTGGTTTACCTCATATATAAGCTTGGATTTTATAGTCGCATTGCTTGAATAGCGGATTTTATATTTTAACATCAAGTGATTTTCGTTGAATATTTGGCTATATATGGTTTCTGCCGATACTATATTTTTATTTTCTGGAAATTTTATGCTATACCAGTTTTGATTGTATGATATCAGACTGTCGTTTGACACATCATATATCATATCGATATAGTTTTCTGGAAATTCTACAGCATTTTCTACCCTTACATATCTAATGTAGATGAAAGGACTCTTTGTATTTTCTTGTTCTTCTAAACTAACTGCATCTATGACAAGTTTTTCTTTTCTTATTTTCGAATATTTAGTCAAACTTTTTTCGGCTTTATTTTTTGCATTTTCAATTTGAGCCGAGGTTATTTGATTTTCACTGTAGTCATAATTATATGAATTGAAACCTATAAGCTCCAAGGTCCTGGCATCTACCTGAACACTTGCATTGGATTCCCCTTCTGCTCCGATGTAATTTATGGACCATATATAACCACTGGAAGTATTCATTTTGGATTCATACAGTTGCGCGGAATTTACCTTCATATCATCTTTCAATATTTCTATTCCGTAGCTTGCAATTTTCTCTTTAGCCTGATTTAAGCTTGCTAGATCTGCTTTTGATTGTATTTCACTCATTTCCTGCTCGGTAAGTTGGGGCTTCATTACAGATTCATTGCTTGCATTTTCTTTTGAATCCCCTGATCCCAAGGCTGCACCGTACATTTCTTTATACAGATTTATTCTTTTGCCAGTTTTTGCATCTACTACATATTCCCGGCTATAACCAGGTACATATATCAATCTGACATCCTTTATCTCATCATTTTTATAATCATATTCCGACTGATAAATAACTTTTACTCCTAATTGTCTCTTATAGGCTTCCTTTGCCTGTGCCAATGACAATATACCCTTATTGTCTTCGTACTCAATTGCGTTGTTTAATGATGTTGAAAAGTTTACCGTTTTTCCAGTTACTGCGTCTACAACAACAACGGCGCTTACTGCATCCACTGGTATATTATTTTTATAATAGTCGAATTCAAAATTATAAACATTTGAATTCAGATTTCCTGTATTTTCCTTAAATTTAAAGTTATTATATTCTTTTGGCAGTGATTTTTGAATAAAATCTTCCGCTATGGCTGATGCCTGTTTTTTATCATATACTGGCAAACTTTTAATTTTAATATTTACATCTGGCTTTTTTTCATCTTTTGCATAACTGTAATACCAATATACATTTTTATCTTCGCCAAATTTGATATAGGTATTATACTTTTCACTGTCCCAGGAAAGATTGTACATATTTATCCCATATTCAAAATCTATTGAATATTTGAAATCAGCATCCTTGTCATAAATTACAAACTTTTGTTTGATTTCATTAAGTATTTCGGTCAGTTTTTCCGGTGATACTTCCTTATCCTGAGTGATAATTGATGCTGCGCCCTGTATGTCAGCCGGTATGCTGGAAACAACGCTATTTTTTGTGATTGTTTCCTGAGCAAATATTGATGTCGATGATATTACCATTAAAATTAGCGTTATTATAGAAATTTTTCTTTTCATAAGCTTTTCCTTCCTCCCAACGTTTATCCGATAGCGTATGCCGTAACATATCTTAATTATACTTTATATTACTACCCTTTTTGAGAGTCCTCTAATATTTTTTCAAAATACTCCAGGCGCTCCATTTTTTCCATTAGTACATTCTCTGTATTTTCTTGCTCTATAGTGAGTTCTTGAAGTTTCACAAAATCACTGCCTGAATTCTGCAATTTTTTTATTATGGACTCCAGTTTCTCTTCGATTTTTCTTATCTCATCTTCTATATTTTCATATTCCCTTTGTTCTTTATACGATAGTTTTATTTTTTTATTTTTATCTTCTCTGTGATTAAAATTTTCTGCAGAGCTTTCACTATTGGCTTTATTCAGAGATTTATTTAATTGCACATTTTCTATATTTTTCTCTGTTTTTATATCATGATAGTCCTGATAGTTTCCCATAGTATAACGTATTTCTCCATTTTCTTCAAATGAGAATATTTTATTGCATACTTTATCTAGAAAATATCTATCATGGGATACTGTAATTACCGGGCCATCAAAATAGTTTATATATTCTTCCAGAATTGTCAGCGTTTCTATATCCAAATCAT
>JBATTG010000203.1:0-20811 GCA_049670425.1 Proteocatella sp. | reverse complement strand
GATTGAAACTTCAGGGTGGTTAACATGAAGTGGGTTGAGATAATGCTCGTATTGAGTTTCTGCAGCGCTGAATTGATCGAGTTCGCGGCATAGAATAACATCTTTGCCTATCATTATTTCATCTACTGCTCCAAAAACAGCATAACGTAATTGATTGACATCTACATCAATAAAACCAGTTGGAACAGGAGAACCAATTTTGAAATTATCTGTAAGTGTTTTAGGTGTTCCGTCTTCATAATCACCACTTGGGTAATTTTTATCCTTACTCATTGATACGAAGTATGATTCGGAGAAGCTGTTGCTTAAATTGAAATCAACTACGTCAACAAGCTGGAACAGACATTCAGTCGTATCCAGTCCGATTTTTACATCAGTTTGAACTGTACTTTCAGCCAGTATTGGATTTTTACCCTTGGCTTCTATTTTCACATGGTAAGTTCCTTCAGGTAAGTTGAATCCACGTATGAATATAGCTTCCTTGCTGTCAAACTGGTCTACAGAATCATAAGAATCTGCAGTGGTTGCAATAATATAAACTGGATCAGTCAAGGTTGGGTCAATGGAAACATTTACTGTACAAAATGCCAATATTTCATCACCGGTTTTTAGATTGATCCGTGTTGTACCAACTCCTATGCCAGTGACAGTAACTGATTTTTCGTTATCAGGAACAGGTGTTACGGTTGCAATGTTTTGGTTTGCGCTTTCCCATTGAAGTTGTGTATAAGCAGGGTCATCTGTGATTGCACTCAACACAGCCGTACCATCAACATAGACGCTTAAATTTTGTCGATCTAATATTGGGTTAAATTCCTGAACTATGATTTGGCGTTTAACCACTTCGTCCCTTTTGATATGAACTTCTTTTAACAATTCGCCGTCTTCGGAAAGTGGATTAACTTCATTGAGATTTGAACTATAATTGACAGGTAAGTCCATTAATAAATAATATCCACCAATTTTAAGACTCTCTTTTGGAGTTTTCCAATCTACACCGCCGCTGGCATTAACAGTCCCATACATCTTTATTTCGTCAGTATATAGAGTAGAATTAACTTCGGGATCATAATAAGGGTTAAGGTAGTCAGCTAATTGGATATCAAATGCAGAATATCCACTTAATTCGCGGGCTAGAAAAACTTCAGTCCCGATTAAATCGCTATTTAGAGGCTTTTTCATATTATCAAATTCTTGAATAACTTCAACTTCAATTGAACCAGTTGGAACTGGGGAGCCAATTTTGAAGTTATCTGTAAGTGTTTTAGGTGTTCCATCTTCGTAATCGCCACTTGGATAATTTTTATCCGTACTCATCGATACGAAGTATGATTTTGAGAAACTGTCAGTTAAGTTGAAATTAACCGCGTCAACTAGCTTGAACAGACATTCAGTCGTATTTGGTCCAATCTTTACAGAAGTTTGATTTGTACTTTCAGCCAGTATTGGATTTTTACCCTTAGCCTCTATTTTTACATGATAAGTTCCTTCAGGTAAATTAAACCCACGTATAAATACAGCTTCTTTGCTGTCAAACTGGTCTACAGAATCATACGAATCTTCAGTAGTTGCAAGGATGTAGACTGGGTCAGTCAAAGTCGGGTCAACAGCCACACTGACAAGGCATGAAGCCATAACAGTTCCCTTCCAATTTTTAATTGTAACCAGAGTCGTTCCTGCAGAAACACCGGTTAAGGTTGCTGTGTTTCCATTATCGGAAATTGAACTTATTTTTGCTACTGCAGGGTCAATGGTGGACCATATTAATGATGATAAGTCGGCATTTTTTGGAATCGAATCTATTATGCTTAAAGTATTTTCATTAGCAATATAAACACTCAAATTTGATTTATCCAAAGTAATGCCAGTCGCTTCATATACATCATTATCATTATCGATGCCGGTGACATAAACATCTATTTCAGCTGTCATTGTTGTATTTTCAAGCTGGCCAATTAGCTTATAAATCCCAACTGAATTGTACAAAACATATTGCTTGTTGTCAACTGTGCTGGCACCAATCCATTTGACAGGAACAAATACAGGGTCACTATAGATGCTTTCCGCTTCCAGCTCGACCTCAATTCCAACTATATTTGGCAATGAAATCAGTTTGCCGGTAAAGGCATTAATATCTGGGATATCACTTATGGATTTAATTTTGCCAACCGTAACATTGCATTCATCAGTAAATGAACCATCTTGTGTCCTGACGTTAATTATTGCACTTCCTTTTGAAACTGCCAAAACATTTCCTGAATTATCAACTTGTACTATTTTACGGTCACTTGATTGCCAAATAACACTTTGATTGTTTGCATTACTTGGTGTTATAGAAAATTCCATAGCTTTTGATTCACCTTCAAGCAGTAATAAAGTTTCTAAGCGAAGGGAAATGCCGCTTACGTGGATACTTCCTTTGGAATAGACTAATGACTTCAAGATACTAAAATTACCCTGCAGTTGAGTCAGTGATATATCAACTGATGATGGAGTAATATAACCAGGAACTGCTTCTCCCTGGATTGTACATGATCCTCCTGCGGGTACACTAAATATCGCAACTTGATCGACAGTAACTATTTTATCAATATAAGGCATCTCGTTTTCCTCAGCTTTTTTTTCGAGAGTTACTGTTGTTTCCTTTCCAGATTGCAATCCGGAAACTAGAACTGTTATTTCGACTCCGGAACTGCCACCTTTAGAAGCTTTTCCAGTCTCAACTATAACATTGTCAACGGAATTGTTACCATTAACACCTTCTTTGCTGTCAGATCCTCCTTTATGACCTGATTCTGTTGTGTCAGACCCGCTGTTGCCTGATGCATCAGCAGTATCGCTGCTGTTATTAGAGCCACTGCTGCCTGAACCTCCGTGGTGACCTGATTCTGTTGGATTAGATACACTACTGTCTGATTCAACAGTATCATTAAAATTTGAATCCTTGGAAATGGTTTCTGAGGTGCCATGTTGATAACCGTTAGCAGATCCTCCGTTGCCACCACTACCACCACTACCACTACCACTGCCACCACCACTAGCAAAAGAAATACTAAGCGATGCTGTCAATAAAACTAGTATCAGGGTAAGGCTCATAACTTTTCTCGAAGTTTTTTTAATTATTATATTAATTCGACTCATTTGATTTCCTCCTTTCTAAGAAATCAATAAATTGAAGCGTAACTTGAAGCAGGAATCATTTTGTTTACTCTAGTAATGGTATACCCCCACTTGAATTTTTTAAAACAAGATGCTATAGATGCTTTCAACGAGTGCGGCAGTTGCGGGATTGGAAATTGTAGAACTTATTTTTTTGGCAATTTCATAGTGGGAAATGGCACTTTCTGTGTTATTGTCTTGTAAATCTAAAAGTGCGGCATATGCTTCAGCTAT
This sequence comes from Proteocatella sp., assembly GCA_049670425.1. Taxonomy (GTDB): domain Bacteria; phylum Bacillota; class Clostridia; order Peptostreptococcales; family Filifactoraceae; genus Proteocatella. The sequence goes on along the minus strand of JBATTG010000203.1, from coordinate 17,418 downwards.
TTCGCGCCCCCACAATGAATTGTTTCTTTTAAAACACCTGATAGATTTGTATATGTTTTCTTTTGCTTCTTCGAATTTTCCCATCTCGTAAAGAGTCTGGCCGACATTGGAGTAAAAAATTCCAAGTCCGTTGGCGCGGTATTTATTATTGGATATTTCTATGGCTTTATTGAAATATGAACAAGCTTCTTCATTATTGCCGAGGGTTTTGCATATTTGTCCAAGATAGTTATAACATGCAGCGATGCTGAGATAATATACTGCTTTTTTGTAATTAAGTTCTTCAAATATTTCAATTGAATTAAGTAGGTTTTGAATTGCCTGAGTATACTCTTGCGTTTTAAATAAGTAAAGTCCATTTAATCGTAAAATCGTTGCAAATTCTTCGATATTGGGATTATCTTCGAGTAAATCAAAGCTTATGTCGATATATTTTTTCATAGATTCAATATTCTCGATTTGGATGGAATAGAATATGAGCTGCTTATAACAATTAAGCAGATATATAGTATTATTTAATTTTAAAGAATAATCTATGCAGTCATTTATGCTTTCAATACCTAAGTCATAACTCCCTGATGATATATAATATCTTCCCATGATATATGACATCTCCATCTTCAAGTATAAAATATCACAATAAGGTTCTTGCAGAGTGTTGATTTCATCCGAGAGTATAATCATCGATTTTTCGTGTTTTTCGAAATCTTCATTTGAAAGCGGCGCAAATGAAGATTCAAAGCATATAATTGGATAAGTTTCATGGTAAATTGTATAAAACTCTTTCATGTAATCAATTTTGTATTTGCAATATTTATACATGTCTCCAGACCTGCCTAGGTGATAAATAATTCCAGAACACAGGTTGAAATCTTTGTGCTTCAAATAGTCATGTTCATAGTAAAGGGCAATTTTTTTATGCAAGACTCTTAATTTTCCTGCAGATTGCTTATTGTATATATATTCTCTTATTTTTTGATGGGTAAAACTGTAGAAAATATCATTGTTGCACACAACTTCACGAATTAGATATCTGGACTGAAGTGACTCAATAGTATCAAACATTTCCATTTCATTTTGCATGGAGATAACTTGAAGCTCCTTAATCGTAAATTTGTCAAAAAAGACAGACATATTGTCAAGCATATTTCTTTCGATAAAACTTAAATTTATAAGCCGGCTTCTGATTATATTTGTAGCTTTTGAGGAGAGTTCTTTAGTATATCCGTGCTCTTTAACAACTTTGAGCAGTTCCATAAGGAACAGGGCATTGCCCTCGGTATCCTGATAGATATTCTCGATAAAATCACAATCATTTGCTTTATCTGGAATTATTTGAGATACAATTTCTTTTGTTTCATCCATGCTGAATCTGTTAATCTTAAATTCACTCAGCATCTCCCGGCTAAAGAGTGGAATGGTAAATCTGGATAAGTCATCTTCGAAATCTTCTCTATATGTTGCAAGCAAGAGGATTCTATTACTTCCAACTTTTAAAATTATGTTCTCAAGCAGTTTGAGGCTCATATTATCCATCCACTGGATGTCGTCAAATACCAATACTATTTTTTTGTATTCGGATAAGCTTATAAATAAGTCTTCAATAGCGCCTGTTGCTATTTGATACCTTGTAACATCAAGGATATCTGTAGCATCAAATTCATTTGTATTTAAATTTCTGTTGAAACTGGGGAACATATAACTTACTATCTCTTTTTGAGAAGTAGTTAAGGGGATTTGATAATTAAGAATATATTCGCCCAGGAGTTCAAAGATGCAGTGCCAGGGTTTGAGAAAAAATTTACTTTCAGCTTCGTAACATGTTGAATTAAGAGCTATGAAGTATCTGTCATCTATGCTGTTTGAAATTTTTTCCAAGAGATAAGTTTTTCCTATGCCAGCTTCACCAGATATTATGATGGAATCTGAAGATTTTCTGCCAAAATTGTGGATTTTATTATTGATTTCATGGATTTCTCGGTGTCTTCCATAAAAAAAATTATCTTTACTGCAACAATCGGAATCGGAATTTTTTTTGAGATTTGCGATATTTTCAAATAATATCTTTGTACTGTTTTCAGGAGTTGTATTTAAGTCATCTTCAAGAACCTGGCACAGGTCATGATAGATTTTCATAGCACTATTTGAGGCTCCGTTTGAGGCATATGTATTCATCAGTTTTCTATAAATATTTTCATTGTAAGTATCATTTTGAAGCAAGATAGCTCCGTATTTTTGTATGTTGTTTAAATCTCTTAAGGCAATAAATTCATCTAATTTTAAATTTGCCAAGTTAAAATATTCAGCTTTGAATTTGGTTTTTTTTTCTTCGGCCCAAGATTCAAATTCATAACAATTTTTAATGAAAAAGTCACTCAGAAATTCAGATTTATACAGAGTGATATCGTTGGATTTGATAAACTTATCGGTATCGATAGAAAGAATAAAATCCGAATTAATGCACATAAGACTGTTTCCAAGGGTTTGTATAATATCGGAACTGAAAAGTTTTTTTATTTTATAAAGAGCATCTCTTAAATTTTTTCTAGCAACAGTTTCAGAGCAATCGGCCCAAAATATTTTTACCGCTTCTTCTCTTGTGATTTTCTTATTGATACAGATATAGTAAAAAAAGCCTTCAACTTTTTTATAAGGAAAATGTATGGGAACACCATTAAATTCTACCGATGGGGAATCAAGCATTCTAACAACTATTTGGCGCATAATAAATCCTCTCATCTTTGTATTGTATTATATTATATATATTATAATACAAAAACCGTGTTATCAAGCAAGAAGCATAAAAAATATATAATGGAATTGAAAATTATCTAAATAATATGATATTATTATGCTATACATATTTATTTTTTTACATAATATCAATTTCGGAGGATAAATTATGCAAAGTTACTTGGCTCCACCTGAAATTGCAGAAATAGCAATTGAAAATAGTATTAAAAAAGTAAATCAATCGGCAAGGAATCTCATTTTGCTTGGCATACTTGCTGGAGCATCTATAGCTTTTGCATCAGAAGGCTCAAATATGGCGGCTTTCAATCTTTTTGCAAGACCAGAAACTTATGGTCTTGGAAAGTGTTTAGCCGGAGCAATATTTGGAACAGGTCTTATGATTGTAGTTATTGCAGGAGGGGAACTGTTTACGGGGAACACTTTGATAATAGCCGGGATTCTAGAAAAAAAAATTAAGCTAAGTTCCATGCTGCGAAACTGGTTTTATGTGTACCTGGGGAATCTCATAGGATCAATATTCATAGCCTGGATGATGAATGTTTCCGGACTGTTTGCCAGCGGAGCCAATGACCTTGGTGCAATGACCATAAAGATTGCTTTATATAAGGTCAGCCTGACGTTTTTGCAGGCATTTGTACTTGGAATAATGTGCAACTGGCTGGTATGCCTGGCCATATGGATGTCCTATGGAGCTAAGGATATAACAGGGAAGATTCTCGCTGTTTTTTTCCCAATATGGCTGTTTATAACATCTGGATTTGAGCATTCCATCGCGAATATGTACTATATTCCAGCGGGGATAATAGCAAAGGGAAATCCACAATATGTACAAGCGGCATTAAATATGGGAGTTCACTTGGACAAACTGGACTATCTAAACTGGGGAACCTTCTTTACAAAAAACCTTATTCCAGTAACCTGCGGAAATATTGTAGGAGGTGGAATTTTTGTAGCAGGAATATATTGGTTTGTATATTCAAAAAAATAGACGTTTTATCGACGCATAATGGTTAAAATGAAATTTATAATAATTATGGAGGTAGAAGAGATGTTAAACAACCTGGATATAGCAAAGGCAATGACTATAAAATTGGATGACGAACTTCCAGAGTATCCAATATTTAACGAGAAAGTAAGACGCGCTCCGATGAGAGAGCTTACACTTAATGAAAGAGAGATAAAGCTCGCTTTGAAAAATGCATTAAGGTACATACCAGAAAATCTTCATGAGAAACTGGCGCCAGAATTTTTAGAAGAGTTGATGACCAAAGGGCGTATTTATGGTTATAGATTCATGCCAAAGGGCAGAATATATGGAAAACCGATAGAAGAATATAATGGCAAGTGTGTTGAAGGCAAGGCATTTCAAGTAATGATAGACAATAATCTTGATCATGCTATAGCTCTTTATCCTTATGAATTAGTGACTTATGGTGAAACCGGCCAGGTAGTTCAAAACTGGATGCAGTATCAGCTGTTAAAAAGATACTTGGAGGAGCTTACTGATGAGCAGACTCTTGTCATGATGTCGGGCCATCCGATGGGACTTTTCAAATCAAACAAAACAAGTCCCAGAGTTATAATCACAAATGGTCTTATGGTAGGGATGTTCGATAATCCTCATGACTGGGGAAAAGCTGCCGCAATGGGGGTATCCAGCTATGGACAGATGACTGCAGGCGGATGGATGTATATAGGGCCACAGGGGATAGTTCATGGTACTTTCAATACCATCTTAAATGCAGGCAGAAAAGTCCTTGGAATACCGCATGATCAAGATCTTGCAGGACATCTTTTTGTAACATCAGGACTCGGGGGTATGAGCGGAGCACAGCCAAAGGCTATAGAGATTGCAAATGGCGTTGGTATAGTTGCCGAAGTTGATTATTCTAGGATAATAACCAGACAGGAGCAAGGATGGGTATCAAAAATCACTTCGGATGCAAAAGAAGCATTTGACATTGCAAAAGAATATATGAATAAAAAAGAGGCTATATCCATAGCTTATTATGGAAATGTGGTGGATCTTCTTGAGTATGCAGTGAATAATGATGTTCATATAGAGCTCTTGTCAGATCAGACATCATGTCACGTTCCGTATGACGGAGGATACTGTCCACAGGGCCTTACATTCGAGCAAAGGACAGAAATGCTTGCTAAGGATAAGGCGAATTTCACGAATATGGTAAATGATACTCTTATAAAGCACTATCACATAATCAAAGCCTTGGTTTCAAAGGGGACATACTTCTTTGATTATGGCAATGCCTTCATGAAGGCTGTATTTGATGCGGGCGCGAAGGATATAGCCAAGAATGGAATCGACACCAGTGAAGGATTTATATTTCCATCTTATGTTGAAGATATAATGGGACCAGAACTGTTTGATTATGGATACGGACCCTTCAGATGGTGCTGCCTTAGCGGTAACGCTGAAGATCTTAGAAAAACAGATAATGCGGCCATGTCGGTAATTGATCCAAATAGAAGGGGTCAGGACAGAGATAATTACATTTGGATAAGAGATGCTGAAAAAAACAAGCTTGTCGTAGGAACCCAGTGCAGAATTCTTTACCAAGATGCGCTTGGAAGAAGGGATATAGCACTTAAATTTAACGAAATGGTTAAAAATGGAGAAATTGGACCGGTAATGCTGGGAAGGGATCATCATGACACTGGTGGGACAGACTCACCATTTAGAGAAACTTCAAATATATATGACGGAAGCAATGTGACTGCCGACATGGCAATACACTGTTTTGCAGGGAATGCGGCCAGAGGGATGAGCCTTGTGGCGCTTCATAACGGCGGTGGAGTTGGAATATCAAAATCGATAAATGGCGGGTTTGGAATGGTACTTGATGGAAGTGAAAGAGTGGATGAAATATTGAAAATATCAATACCTTGGGATACTATGATTGGAGTATCAAGAAGAAGCTGGGCCAGATGTGAAAATTCAATATCCACAGTAGCTGAATACAATGAAAACTTCAAAGGTAAAGATCATATAACTATTCCTTATGTTGCAAAAGATGAACTTATAGAAGCGGTATACAAATCTTACAAAAAAATCATCAACTAAGCAAAACTAAAAACAAAATGCATATCAAAAAACTAAGGAGAGACTTACAATGGCTATGAATAAAATTATTGAATGTGTACCAAATTTCAGCGAAGGCAGAGATTTAGACAAAATTGAAAAAATAGTTGAGTGCTTCAGAGGAAAAGAAAATGTTAAACTTCTGGATTACAGCGCAGACAAGGATCACAACAGGTGTGTAGTTACGGTTGTTGGAGAACCGGAGCCTCTTAAAATGGCGATGGTTGCAGCTATAGGAAAAGCCGTAGAACTCATAGACATGACCAAACATGAAGGCCAGCATCCAAGAATGGGGGCTGTAGATGTGGTTCCTTTCATACCAATAAAGAATACAACATTGGAGGAGGCCAATCAGCTTGCTAAAGAAGTAGCCAAAGAAGCTTCAGAAAAATTTGGGCAACCGTTCTTCCTTTATGAAAAATCAGCAACGATGCCACATAGAGAAAATCTTGCCGCGGTAAGAAAAGGCCAGTTCGAGGCGATGGCAGAAAAAATGCTGGACAAAGATATGTGGAAGCCTGATTTCGGACCAGATACAATTCATCCAACTGGTGGAGTGACGGCAATCGGAGCTAGAATGCCATTGGTGGCATTTAATATAAATCTGGATACATCAAATCTTGAAGTAGCAGATAAAATAGCAAAACAGATAAGACATATTGGCGGTGGATTCAGATATGTAAAAGCAATGGGAGTCATGCTTGAAGACCGAAATGTAGCTCAGGTATCCATGAACCTTACTGATTATACAAAATCAGCGGTGTACAGAGTATTTGAGACTGTGAAAATGGAAGCACAAAGATATGGAGTCAATGTAATTGGGAGTGAGATAATCGGTCTGGTTCCAATGCAGGCTCTGATTGACTGTGCAGAGTATTATTTAAGGATAGAAAATTTCAGCATGGATCAAGTACTTGAAACAAGACTATAGTTGGCAATGATAAAAAAACATTCCACTGAGAATACAAAATGCAGACAAAACTTTTGTGTTCTCAGTGATTTTGTTATATATTAAAGTGAAACAATATCTAAAAGGAGAGCAATGAAAAAGCTGATAATAAAAAACGCAAATGAACTTGTCACATGCAAGGGAAATGCACCGAAACATGGAAAAGAAATGTCAGAATTAGGTATAATTCAAGATGGAGCTATAGTTGTTGAAAATGGTATAATAAAGGCAGTGGGAACTACCTTAAAGATATTATCTTTATATAACGAAAGTGAATATCAAGTAATCGATGCAAAAAATAAGGCCGTGCTTCCTGGTTTTGTAGATTCACACACACATCTAATATTTGGAGGTTACAGAGCCGATGAATTTTCATGGAGACTCAGGGGCGACACTTATATGTCCATAATGGAAAGAGGCGGCGGCATTACTAATTCGGTAAGAGATACAAGAAAGACCTCACTCGAAGAATTTGTACTGCTTGGAAAGAAAAGATTGGATAAAATGCTTTCATTTGGAGTAACTACAGCGGAAGGCAAGAGCGGTTATGGCCTTGATGAAGAAACTGAACTGAAACAGCTGAATGCAATGAGAATACTTAATGAAACTCATCCTGTAGACTTAATCAGCACATTTCTTGGACCTCACAGCGTCCTTCCTGAGTGGAAGGGAAGAGAAGATGAATTTATTGATTACATGATAGGGGTTATGGGAAAGGTGAAATCGCAGAATCTGGCGGAGTTTGCAGATATATTCTGTGAAAAAAATGTTTTTGACATTGAACAATCTCGAAAATTTTTGCAGGCTGCAAAAGACATGGGTATTAAATTGAAGATTCATGCAGATGAGATAGTGCAGCTGGGAGGAGCTGAACTGGCGGCAGAAATGGGCGCTGTGTCAGCAGATCACCTTCTTCAGGCATCAGACAAAGGGATAAAAGCAATGGCAGAAAAAGGGGTAATAACTACTCTTTTACCGGCTACAGCATTTTGTTTAAAAGAAGATTATGCAAGAGCCAGATATATGATAGACAGTAATTGTGCAGTAGCTTTAGCTTCAGATTTCAATCCGGGAAGCTGCTTTACAAATTCTATACCTCTTGTAATCGCACTTGCGGCAATTCAAATGCAAATGTCCATAGAGGAAGTAGTAACCGCGCTTACTATAAATGCAGCCGCAGCAGTAGGCAGGCAAGGCAGCATAGGAAGTCTCGAGATAGGTAAAAAGGCAGATATAATAATACTGGAATTTCCATCAATACAGTTTCTTCCATATCATGCAGGAGTTAATATCGTGGAAACTGTAATTAAAGATGGGGAAATAGTAAAAGTAAATGATTAGCGATATGATATGTAGAAATATTTAAGTTTAAACTGAAATAATGAGTAAAGACACAGAAGGAGAATAATGAATATGGAAATGAAAAATATGACTTTAGCAGATTTTACGCAAAAAACGGCATCCAGCGACCCTGTACCAGGAGGCGGGAGCATAGCGGCACTGGCAGGCGCTCTGGCAAGCGCACTTGCAGAAATGGTGGCAGGACTTACAATAGGGAAAAAAGGTTATGAAGATTCCTGGGATGAAATGAAAGATTTGGCGGTAAAGGCATCCGAAATAAGAGTGAAACTTTTAGATGACATACAAAGGGATTCAGTCTCATTTAACAAATATATGCAAGCGCTTGGTATGGCGAAAAACACAGAAGAAGAAAAAGAGGAGAGACGCGCAGCAATGCAAGAAGGGCTTAAGGATGCGGCCATAGTTCCGTTTGAAGTAGCTTCACTTGCATATGACATAATGCCTTTAGCAGATATAGCAGTTGTTAAAGGAAACTCAAATGCAGTAACAGACGGTTTGGTCGCAGCAATGATGGCAAGAACGGCGGTGCTTTCTGCACTTCTTAATACAAAAATAAATTTAGGATCAATAAAGGATGAGGCCTTCGTTGAAAAATATTCTCAGAAGGTCAGAGAACTTGAAGAAAAAACCATAATTGCTGAACGAGAAATACTTAAAAAATCTAAAATATAGAGAATAAAAAGGCACCTGTACAGGAATCCTAGTTTTTTATCAAACACATAATTGAAATATGTATTTGGGTAAGAAGTGCAAGGCGGATTCAGTCGAGGTGCTTTTTTTCTATTTTTGAATTCCGTTTTTATAATCGTAGTTTTTACTTATTTCTTTAGCTTCCCAATAAGATGAAGAAATAGCTTTCATCATTGCATCTTTGTCATCTTCAGCTAAAATTCCACCATTAAGTAATGCTGTCAATTCATTGACAAGAGATTGTGCCTGCATTTGTGGAGTTTTACCAAGCTTGTAAGTCGTAAGTGTAAATTCGTCATCTTCCGACATTAAATAATCGACAGTAACATCAAAAATAGAGGCAAGAGCGGAATATATCTCTGTTTGTTTAGGATAACATCTGCCAGTTTCGTAATTGATGAGGGTTCTTGAAGTTACATTTAATTTTTCTGCAAGTTCCCCCTGGGTAATTTTTGCACTTTTTCTAAGTCGCTTTAATTTTCTACCAAATAACATAATAACCCCCTTAAATAATAAAAAAATAATTAATGATTGATAGTGAAATAATGTTGTAAAATTATTCTGAACGAAATAACTTTCATTAAAATCATACATAAAAAAGTGAAAAATGTCAATAGGATACGACCTTTGTTTTGTGAAAATTCTGGATATTTTTAATGGCCGTAACATACTTTTAAAATGTAAAACAAATAATTTAAATGTTTAATAAATCGAGAACAAAGAAATGTTCAGGCTATTTGTAGCTAATCGTCACTATACGGATGACTTTTGTTTTTTTTTATGATAAAATATGATTAAGTTTTTGGATTTTAATATTATAGAATAAGAAAGGACATTATATGAAGGTAGTTTTAAAACGCAGATTAGCAGTGCTATTAGCTGTGATACTTATGCTTACGTCAGCAGTACCAACATTTGCTGCAAATAGCAGAGGCGCAACAAAAAATGACATTGCCGGTCATTGGGCCGAGGATGATTTGCTGACAATGTCGAGCAATGGAATCATGGGGGGCTATCCTGATGGAAGCATGAAGCCCAATCGCTATGTTACTATAGCAGAAACTGTGAAAATAATAAATAAGGCATTTCGATTAGATGGTTCGGGAGATGTATATTCCATACCGTATAGTGATGTGAAAATACACGAGTGGTATTCTAATGATATTGCACTTGCAGTAGAAAATGGATACTTGCTTGCAGTGGCACCTGGCAAACAATTGAAGCCAAATGCTCCGGCAACGAGAGAGCAGATTGGAGCCATGCTTGCCCAAATAATGGGACTTAAGCTGGATTCACTGGATTCTGTCACAAAATACAGTGATTATGGGAAGATAACCGGGGGGTATCAGTATTATTTTGCAGCGACTGTAAAAGAGGGTCTCTTTGTGGGATACCCTGATAATACTGTAAGACCAAAATCTACGGTTACAAGAGGGATTGTTGCTGCGGTTACTAACAGGGCGATGACAAGTTCGGCTGGGGTTGAACTCCATCCCGTGTTTGTAGGACCCAATGATATTCTTGTAGAAACAGCAGGAACCATCATAACGAACAGGATCGTGGATAATATCTGGATATCTGAAAGCGTGGGTGAAGGAAATGTAACGCTGGATAACGTAAAAGTAAGAGGCAAGCTAGTTATCAAAGGTGGTGGACCAAACTCAGTCATTATAAAAGGAGATTCTAATGTTCCACTGGTTTATATGGAAAAAGAATCGAAAGATCTCAGACTTAAGGTTGAAAAACCAGCATGGGTTGGTAACGTAAACATAAATTCAGGGTCACGTAATTATATAACTGGAGAAATTGACTCGCTTATTCAAAATGTAACCAGGAGCGAGATTAAGGTGGAAAAAGCAACTATAAAGACCGTTGAAATAGTGGGTGAAAGCACGGATTTGTATATAGATAAAAGTTCTACGATAACTATGATTAATGTTAATAGAAAAGCAGCGGATGCATATATGTCCTTAGATGGGAAAGTCACATCTGTAGTAATTGCCGCTCCGTTTGTTAAAACGCAGGTATATGGAACTGTTAACAATATATCCATTGCTAGTTCTGGAAAAGCCGCAGAGGTAATAGCTGAAAAAGGAAGCCAGATTACTACTGTCAAAACCGAGGCAGACAGAGTATCTGTAAGGGGTGATGGTGTAGTAGAAAATGCCATTATTAATGGCAATGACTGCAAAATCGATACTGTTCCTACTAAAGTAGAGATAGATAAGGATGCTTCGGGGAATACATCCAATGGAAAAGAAATCCCAGGAGGTTCTACGGGAACAACGAAGCCAGGCGGTGGAATTGATGGAGGATCTGAAACTGGAATTATACCTGGGGTAACTACACCAGGTGCGATTGTAAGTTCACTAACAATTACCACGCCTCCTAAAAAATTGGTATACTATCAAGGTGATAAGTTTGATATGACAGGAGTTATTGTTACAACCACTTATAGCAATGGTTCGAGCAAAGATGTCGGCATGGAAGAACTTGCGGCAAATGGACTTACAGCAAACCCTAAGCAGGGTTCAACTTTGACTGCATCAGCTAAAACCCTGACTATATCAAATTTAGTAAGTAAAAAAAATACAAGTACTCCGATTGTCGTGAATCTGCCGGCAACGGTTAAGGAACTCAACATAAAAGAACTTCCCGAGGAGGTCAATTATATTTCTGGTGAGAAACTTAGCCTCAAAGGATTGGTTGTAACCGTGTCTTACTCAGACGGAGAGACCGAAGATATTTCCTTTGAAAGCAAGAATCAGTTTACAAGCATGGGAATGAATGTTGACTTGCAGGATGGCTCAACCTTGACTGCAAATAAGTCCACAGAGTCAAGGTCTGTCGCTATTACTTATACATCAAAATCTGGAGTGGTCACAAAGGCCAAGCAGTATATGGGTATTACGATAAGTCAGACACCACTGGTAAATCAGGTAGTGGTTTCGACAACTACAATACCTTCTGTGAGGACTTTATATGTAGAGGGCGAGGCTCTTGACCTGTCTAATCTTGAAATAACACTTAACAAGGATTATGTTCCAAGTGATAGATATGGCTCAAGTGAGACTTTAAAATATGACACACAAAACAAGAGTTTTGTGTATAAAGAAACGGGACTGCCTTACAATACTGGAAACAGGACTATACTTGCATATATAAGGGATGCAGGAGCCAAATCTGTTCCAGGTTCGGCGATATCACATGGAGAGAAACTAACTATTGGCCCGGTTAAAAACAGCTATCAAAAAATAATTACGATACAGTATAAGGAGACACCAGCCGGAGGGACTCCAAGAACAGTAAGTACAGAGATGTATATAAATGTCAATCCGACGTCGTACGTAGTTGGAGTGACAATACCGGAAACAGACAAGAGAGTTAAAGCTACTTATAATGAAGGCGAAACTTTAGCTCTTGATAATCTGGAATTAGTATTATATAAAAGTGAACTTCCAAATGACGCTATTATATTCGATATTAACTTGAAGTCGTTTGTATACAAAGACAAAAAGGATGAATTTGGAAATCCGATTCCGTATAACACTCAGACGAAGCGGATATCAACATATATGAAGGATCCTAATGTTTCATCCACGGATCCTGAAAAGGTTTCGTCCATAAACCACGGAGATATAGTTCCGCTTGGGACAGTAGTGAACAGCTATAAGAAAAATATAATAATAAGACACATTGAAACTATGGCTGATGGAACATCACGAACATTCGAAACGCTGCTTGAGGTCGTTGTACAGCCTGTAGCAAGGGTAGTTCAGATGGAAATAGCACCTGGTTCAAGCGTGAAAACATCATACAAGACAGGTGAACTGTTGGATTATACAAATTTATCGTTGATTCTGTATAAGAGTTTAATCACTGGAGACCAGACTCAAAGCGGAACCATATCAACAGAGCGTGTAGTTTTCAAAAAAGCAGATTCTGCAACTGATTCTACTCTCGGATATTTTGTGGTTGCAGATGAGAATGGAAAAGCTCTAGTGCCTGAGCAAAAATATAACCTTAACACGAAATGGATAAAGACGTATACAAAGTTACCCAATGGAAGTGAAGTTGAAAATTCAAGTGGTAATACGCTTTCATTTGAGGGCGAACAAGTAATAAACATAAGACATGTCGAAACCCTTAAGGACGGTAAGTCGGTAATTGCTGAAACACCGCTGACTATAAGAGTAGTCCCATCAACAGGGCTCGAATCTATAGTTGCAGGTGGAGATATAAAAAAATCATACTATGTCGGTGAGGCACTTGATTTAAGCGGACTGATAGTCCAGCTGAAGTTTTATGAAGAAGCTAACTCAAGAGATTATACTTTAGATAAGCTTGGTGAAGCTAAAGTTACGGTTACACCTACTAATGGTTCGACACTTCTAAATGAAGGAAGTCAAACGGTTACAATTTCACATGAAAATGGAAAATCTACGACAATAGCGGTTGATGTATTAAAACCTCAAATTATTAATGGTGGAACGCTCAACGATTCAGTATCCATACCTGTAAAAATTCCTCTTGCCAGAGTGATTCCAGGATTATTAAATGGAGCTAATTATGATGTTACAGCTTCGTGGAAGACTGAAGCTGGAGTAACTCTTGCAGCTGGAACTCCATTTGCTGCAAATGAAAAATACCGGGCCGTAATCACTTTGACCCCAAAACGAGGATTTACATTCAAGGGAATGACGGGTACCTTCGGGGTGGCCGGACTTGATGGAAATGATGTTGCAGCGATTATATTTCCTGCAAAAGACGTAATACCACAGGGGTTGACAACTATAGGAGCGCAGAATATATATACGCTGACAACTCCAGTATTTCCTGTAACTTCGGCAACGGCACCAATGACAATTTTAAATGCAACTCCAGTATCAACTTCAACTGAGTTTTATGAAAAACTGGCAGATACAAGTGTGGCTGCAATAGAAATTGTCAAGGATATGACTATTAGCAAGGATACGGTAATCAATAAGACTGTAATTGTTAAAGAAGGGGTTACTTTGAGTTACAGCGTCGATGCGACAATAGCAGGTGGCAGATCTACAAATGCTAGAACGAAGAGTTTTAAAATAACCAGGAAATTTAGAATTACAAACAAGGGAGCGCTTATTATAAAAGCCGGTGGAGTTCTTAATCAGGTGGGAGCAGGTTCATATACTATAGACAACGGAGGGAAAATCGTTGCCTATGGAACCATAAGCAAATCTGGTAAAAAGTGGATTGGAAAAGATGGAACAACGCTGAAAACATATGGTAATGCAAGTGTGGAAATAACCAATTCTGTGGAGGGTCAGGTAATGACTTTGAATGGGACGGGAGACTTGCTGCAATCGCTTACTTTGGATTCGAATCTAGTAATAGGGAATTCTTCGAATTTAAACATAAAACCAGGTAAATCTTTGAGAGTCAATGGGAAGACGGCCATAACCAACAAAGGGACGATTTATATGGAGGATGACTCATCAATATATGGATCAGGTAAATATGTTGGAGAAAGTCCTATAGGAAACTATTTTGCCGGATTTAATGGATGTGACAATGATGCTGTCAAATATGGAACGAAAAAAACGTCGCTTAACTATTACCGTAACGAATCGGATGTGAGACTTTCTCTAACCATTCCTTATAAAACGAAAACCATATATTTTAGCGGGGTTTCGATAAATGCAGGAGATCTTAGACCTGCAAGCTATCAATTAACAGGAACAGACGGTTTGAGAAGCGCTACATTTGTGGTAGGGAAACCTTCCGTTAAAACAGGCCTTTCGATAGTCAGTCTTGGAACAAAAGGATTGGCAATTCCAAGCACTTTAACTCCAGGAAGATATACTTTAAATGGTATAATGGGTGGAGCAAATGTAATCTTGGAAATCAACATTGTATAATAAATAGTAAAAATGCCTGAAACTTAAGTTTCAGGCATTTTTCTGATTGATTTTATATGATTTACAAATTTAAAATTGATAAAAGAAACTGGCAACGGGCAGACTATGGATACAATCCAGGAAAAATTTATATTGACAGTTTCGGCTGAAAAAGTTTGCATAAATGAATCGGTTTTTATTGACAAATATAACCCTGCAGTGTAAAATAAACACTACAGGGTTATACTGTTGATTTGAAGATATTTGTTTAAATCGGATGGTTAAGATTTTGTTCGTCGTATATAGTGTTTTCAATCTGGTTTTTCAATGACCATCTGTTTTCCAGAAATTTTCTCGCAACATCCGGAAACAGTGCATATGACAATACATCTTCTTCTGAAAGTGCCAGTCCGTTAATTTCTTTTTTGAATTGCATATAACTTTTTACAGCAGATTCTTCGTAGACATGATTTTTTAAGATTATGCTTTTTATATCTTCGCTGATGCTTACTGGTGGATTTCCATATTTCCCCAGAACGTAATCTTTAATTTCAGTAGGAACCATTTTGTAGCGTTCGCCGAGCATAACATTGAATACTGCCTGAGTTCCGACCATTTGGCTCATAGGAGTAACAAGAGGCGGATAGCCTAAATCTTTTCTTATGCTTGGAACTTCTTTTAGCACATCATAGAATTTATCGCCCATACCCTGTTGATTCAGCTGGAACATGAGGTTTGACAGCATTCCTCCTGGAACTTGGTATATCAGGGCTTTTATATCGGTATCAAGCATCTTTAGATTAAACATTCCACTAGCGATATATTTTTCTCTTATATCTAGAAAATGTTCAGCTATAAGATTGAGTTTTTCAAAATCTAAACCAGTTTCATAGCCCATATTTTGAAGAGATGCACACATTGATTCGGTAGGTGGCTGCGAAGTGCCTTTGGAAAATGGAGATATTGCAGTATCTATACCATCTACGCCTGCTTCAACTGCTTTTAGATAGTTCATTTCAGCAAGACCCGCAGTACAGTGCGTATGAATATGAACGTCAACCGTAAGATTGGTTTTTAAAGCTTTTACCAATTCGTAAGTGTCATTAGGCAGTAAAATGCCAGACATATCTTTAATACATATTGAATCCGCTCCCATTATTTCGAGTTTTTTTGCTAAATCGATGTAATACTCTATCGTGTGTACAGGGCTATGAGTATATACTATAGCAGCTTGAGCGATTCCACCATATTTTTTAATTGAATTTATACTTGAGATAAGATTGCTGTAATCATTAAGGGCATCAAAAACTCTTATTATATCAATTCCGTTTTCTATGGCTTTTTTTATGAAACTATCAACAATATCATTGCTATAGTGTTTATATCCTAATAGATTCTGCCCTCTCAGAAGCATTTGAAGCTTGGTGTTTTTTACATTCTTCTTTATGATTCTAAGTCTTTCCCAGGGGTCTTCATCCAAGTAGCGAAGGCAAGAATCAAAGGTAGCGCCACCCCACATCTCCAAAGAATAATATCCGGCATTATCCATTTCTTGAATGATTGGGAGCATATCTTCGGTTGTAAGACGGGTAGCCATTAAAGATTGGTGACCATCCCTAAGTACAGTTTCTGTTATTTTTATTTTATTTATCATATTGGTATCTCCTTGTTTTTAAACTTTGTCTATACCTATAAGGTATCACAAATACATAGTAAAATAAATCAAAAAAGTCATATTTGAATAAATAGATTCATGGCTTGCATTGATTGTTAAATATTAAACATATAACAGAGGCACAATAAACCTCTTAATGAATGCTTGCAAGTTAAAATTGCTAAACAATGCTATTATTTAGCAATGAAAATTATACATAATAAAGAAAGTTAGTTATTGTTTTAACAGTCATTTCAGCGTTAAAAAGTTCAATTAACTGATTTTAAATAATTCACTTCATTTTTTGTCAACTCTCTGGTTTCTCCAAGCGCTAATGATCCCAGTTTAATTTCTCCGATTGAAATTCTTTTAAGATACATGACTTCCAGATTTTGAGTATAAAACATTTTTCTAATTTGTCTGTTTTTGCCTTCTCCGATAGTAATAAGACATTCGCAAGCATTTTTATCGCTAAGTTCAATGCTGCATTCCCTGGTTAAATAATCGTCTATAACTACACCTTTTTCTATAATGCGTTTTTCTTTTTCTGTAATAGGCTTGTCAACTCTCACAAAATAGGTTTTTTTTATCTGGTGGCTTGGGTGGGTAAGTTTGTTTGTGATTTCACCATCGTTTGTAAGTAGCAAGAGTCCCTCAGTATCATAATCCAGTCTTCCTACAGGATACAGCCTTTCATGATAGTTGCCTTTTATTAAATCGATGACTGTTTTTCTATCTCTGTCATCAGTTACTGAAGACAGATACTTAGGCGGCTTGTTAAGCATGACATATATTTTGTGTGTTTCTTTTGATATGATTTTTCCTCTATATTTCACGATATCATTTTCTTTTACATCAATTCCCAATTCAGTTGTAATTTCACCGTTTATTTCGATATCTCCATTTTTTATGAGTTCATCAGCTTTTCTTCTTGATGTTATTCCAGCTTCTGCAATATATTTGTTTAATCTCATTTATTATCCTCTTTTTTTGTAATATATAATTATTTTTCATTTAAGTTTATGTGAAA
>JBATTG010000202.1:0-9515 GCA_049670425.1 Proteocatella sp. | reverse complement strand
AAGGTTTCCATATTATATCTCCATAAGTTTTATTTTTGTAATATGCCAAATTGGAAAAGTGCTTCCTCCAATTTGGCATTTATCCCTAGTGCTGACTTTATTTAAACATGGTTATAAAGTTTTCTATAAATGTTTCAAGATTCATATTTGTTTGCGTTGATGTACTCATTTCTTTTAGTACTACAACATTATTTGCTATTTCATTTTCGCCTATTATGGCTGTATATTTAGTATTGAGCTTGTCTGAATATTTAAACTGAGCCTTCATACTTCTTTTCAGATGGTCTTTGTCGCATGATATTGCATTTTTTCTAAGTTCATAGATTATTTTTGTAGATATCCTGTCAGCCACGTCGCCAAGTGCTAGCACGAATAAATCCATTCCGTCTTCTTTAGGGAATTCAACGCCCAGACTCTCCATTACAAGTAGCAGTCTCTCGATTCCCAGTCCGAATCCAATACCCGGAGTAACCGGACCTTCAAGCTGCTCGACAAGTCCGTTATAGCGTCCGCCTCCACATACTGTAGACTGGCTTCCTATGTCATTTGAAACTATCTCAAAAGCAGTATCAGTGTAGTAATCCAGGCCTCGCACTATATATGGGTCTATGATGTAATTAAGTCCCATAAGATCAAGGCTTTCTTTGAGTTTTTCGAAATTTGCAATGCTTTCATCGCTGAGGTTATCTATCATGAGCGGAGCGCCCTTTGATATTTCCTTGCAAGTTTCATTTTTGCAGTCTATTATTCTCATCGGATTTTTAGAATATCTTTCCTTGCAGGTATCGCAAAGCTTGTCGAAGTCTTTTTCCAGGAAGCCTCTTAGCTTGTCTGAATAAACGGCTCTGCTTTCGGAAGTTCCTACAGAGTTGATTCTAAGTTCAAGATTTTGCTGGATTCCCAGTCTTCTGAAAAATTCCATCGCAAGCGAGATTACTTCGGCGTCAGTGTATGGATTTGTACTCGAGAAAACCTCTACTCCAAACTGATGGAAAGCTCTCTTTCTTCCTTCCTGAGGCTGCTCATATCTGAAGCAAGGCGTGTTATAAAACAGTTTAGTAGGCTGCGGATTTGAATAAAGACTGTTTTCAATATATGACCTTACTACAGGTGCTGTACCTTCGGGTTTAAGCGAG
This sequence comes from Proteocatella sp., assembly GCA_049670425.1. Lineage (GTDB taxonomy): Bacteria > Bacillota > Clostridia > Peptostreptococcales > Filifactoraceae > Proteocatella. The sequence continues at coordinate 8,379 of JBATTG010000202.1, read as the reverse complement.
AAAGCTTCCGGTTTTTTCTTTGATTTAGGATTTATCCTCTGCTCGAGGTTAAACATCTCCTTTTGGACGATGTCTGTAGTATCTCCAACCCCTCTTTTAAATAAATCCGTAGATTCAAATATAGGAGTTCTTATTTCCTTATATCCAAAATCGTTGCAGACTTTCTTAAACATATCCTCTACGTAATACCATTTTCCTATAGAAACTGGTAAAATGTCATCTGTTCCCTTTGGTTTTTGAATTTTCATAGCTTCATCTCCACTCTTTTTTTATTTATCATATCCTCAATTTTATCAATATAGCTTTCTAAATTTTTTATATTTGAAACTCTTTCTATTCGATTCTCTGATGGATAAACAAATCTGGATACGCTTCCGGAACCAAAGGCTAAGATGTTTTGCAATTCTTCCATGATAACTATGTTGTACCAGGATTCCTTGTTTTCTTTTGCAAATCCAACATTTTCGAATCCGCCTAATATATTTTTCTGTCTATAGAGATAATATGGCTTCATATTGATGTCACCCATATATTTGTATACAAGGCTTACCATATCCATTATATTTTTTTCTTGTCTGATTATTTCTTCCAAGTCAGGTTCTTCATGTAATTTTGAAGCTCTTTTTATTGAAAGTGTATGCATTGTTATTGAATCTGGATTTAACTCAACGAGTTTTTTCAGTGTATATTCTACATCTTTGATATCTTCGTTGCTAAGGCCCAGAATTATATCCATATTTATATTTTCAAAACCATGTTTTCTTGCGAGATAATAAACGTCCTCTATGCTTTTTGAATCATGGTTTCTTCCGATACTTACCAAGGTCCTGTCCACCATAGTCTGAGGATTTATAGATATTCTATTTATCCCATATTTCTTTAATATTTGAAGTTTGGAATCGGTTATTGTATCAGGACGCCCTGCTTCAAATGTAATTTCATTTATACTGTCAAGCTTAAAGGTCTGATCCAAAAACTTCAGCAGTCTTTCAATCTGATGATCCTCAAGTGCAGTCGGAGTACCGCCGCCTACATAGAGGCTGTCGAGCCTTTTTCCCTCAAACCATTCATCTGCAACCGTGCCGCTTATTTCTTTTTCTAAAGCGTCAAGATAGCTGTCTCGTAAATGCCCTTTAAGCCTTATGTCATTTGAAAAGAAAGAGCAATAGTTGCAACGGCTTGGACAAAATGGTATCCCGATATATATGCTGTAACTGTCGTCCGACAGCTTGTTTATTACGGTTTTTTGTATATCCGATACTTCTTCCATCAAATCGACTTTTTCATCGCTAATCAGATATTTCGATTTAATTGTATTCTTTATTGTATTCATATCTAAATGGTTTTCATTTTTTCTAAGCTCATTAATTATTTTGACAGGTCTGATACCCGTCAAAATTCCCCATGGCTGCTTTTTATTGAACTCCTGAGATAACAAGCTGTATAGAAGCCTCTTATAGCAATTTCTTATTTCTTTTTTGTCATCAAGGCAAGCTTCATTCAAATTGTAGGAATTTTCACCAATTTTTGATATGCAGACTATGTTTTTTTGAAATAAATCGAGTTTATTATCAGTGGATTCTTCAAAAATGTAGATATAGTCGTCTTGCAGGTTAGGTTCGTATAAGGCCGCATCAAAAAAATTACAGTCTAATTTTTTGAAGCTGTTAATTAGCATATGAATTTCATATTCGTATTTTAGATTTTGCAAAAATATTTTCATTTTATAACCTTAGAAACGGATTCGTTTCTTTTTCAATTTTCATAGTAGAATTAGGACCGTGACCTGGATATACGGTTATATTATCCGACATTTTAGATAATTTATTTAAAGAAGCATTCATATGGTTTTCGTTGCCGCCGTAAAGATCGGTGCGTCCCATTGAACCTGCAAAAAGGGTATCACCTGTAAACATCATATTTCTAGATAAATAACATACTCCGCCTTTGGTATGACCTGGGGTATGAATAACGCTGAATTTTATACCATCAAAATCAAGCTCATCGCCATCTCTGACAAGTTCATCAGCACTGAACTCCAAGTTGCCCATTCCAAAATCTTTTGAATAGTTGAGAGCGGCATGCATCAAAAGTTCATTGTCTTTTACATGACAATAAACTGAAGCCTCAGTTTTTTCTTTTAATTTTTGAACATCAGCTATATGATCACAGTGTCCGTGAGTAAGCAGTATAGCTTTCAAAACAAATTTATTTTCTTTCAATGTATACATTATAGATTCGTAATTTACGCCTGGATCAATGACTATTGCACTTTTGTTATTTTCATCGGCTAATATATAACTGTTGATTCCATATTTATTTCTTCCAATTGATTCTAAAAACATTATTCACCTCTTAATTAAAATTGTTTTTTACTGTCGAGCATTATAGTCACTGGACCGTCGTTGACGATTGTAACTTGCATATCAGCTCCGAATTCTCCGGTTTCGCAATGGATACCCTTTGATTTTATTTTTTCGATTATTTTTTCATATAGCGGGATTGCAACTTCAGGTCTTGCAGCATCAGAAAAACTCGGTCGTTTCCCTTTTCGGGCATCTCCATAAAGCGTAAATTGAGACACTAAAAGTATGTCTCCTGAGATATCCTCCAAGGAAAGGTTCATTTTTTCATTATCATCCTCAAAAACTCTGAGGCCTGTGACCTTATCAACTATATAGTCGACGTCTTTATCAGTGTCATCGTGAGTTATCCCAAGTAAAACCTGGAAGCCTTTATTTATATGGTTATTTACTGTTTTTTCATCTTTTATATATTCAACGCTTGAGTATTTTACTCTTTGTACTATTGCCCTCATGTTAGTTTTTTTATATCCTGGTTACAGATATAACTCCTTCTATTCGTTTAAGTTTGTTTTTTATAGATTTAAGCTGGTCTTTTGTTGCAACAACGATTATTGTGCTCATATTGACAATGCCATCTTTATTGGTTCTGGCATTTATTCCATTCACTGGAATCTTGTCATCGGCAAGAATTTTGCTGACATCTACAAAAAGACCTCTTCTTTCATAAGCCATAATCAAAATTTCTACTTCAAAAGATTTCAGGTCATTATAGTTTTGATCCCAACCTACGTCAATGAGTTTTTCGCTTGGATTTTCTTCGTTTATGTCAATATTGTCACAGTCAGCTCTATGAACTGATACTCCGCGGCCTTTTGTGACATATCCGACAATCTCATCGCCAGGGAGAGGATTGCAACATTTTGCAAATCTGATAAGGACATTGTCAATTCCTTTTACGTAGACTCCTTTATAGTCGTGTGGAGCTGGTTTTTTAACTACAGGATTTGTTTCGGGTATTACTGGTTTTTTATGTTTAACTTCTTTCAGTTCTTTATCTTTGTTGTCTATTTCATATTTTTCTTTTAATTTTGGCACTATTTGGGATAAAGTTATCCCTCCATATCCAAGTGCTGCATAAAAATCTTCATCGTTTGGAATAGATAGCGATTTCATGATAGGAGACAAATATTTATGTTTTAATATTTCGGATTGGGAATATCCCTGACGCTTGATCTCGCGCTCGAGCAGTTCTCTACCCTTTTGTATATTTTCTTCTCTACGTTCTTTTTTAAACCATTGTCTGATTTTGCTCTTAGCATGAGAACTTTTGACCATGTTAAGCCAGTCCCTGGAAGGACCGTTGGAGTTTGAAGATGTCAGTATCTCAATAAGATCTCCAATTTGAAGGGTATAGTTCATTGGAACTATCCTTCCATTGATTTTTGCACCTACGCATCTATTCCCTACATCGGAATGGACTTTGTATGCAAAATCCAGAGGTATTGAACCGGCAGGTAATTCTATAACTTCTCCCTTTGGTGTAAAGACATAAACCTCTGTAGTGAATAAGTCTATTTTCAAGGAATCCATAAACTCCTTAGGATCAGAAACTTCTTTTTGCCATTCCATCATCTGCCTTAGCCACTGAAGCTTGGATTCCATGTCTGAGGATTCCTGGTTAATTTTACCTTCTTTGTATTTCCAGTGGGCGGCTATACCGAATTCCGCTGTCTTGTGCATATCCCATGTCCTGATTTGAATCTCAAGCGGTTCACCGTCAGGACCTATTACTGTTGTATGCAGGGACTGATACATATTAGGTTTTGGCATTGCAATATAATCTTTAAATCTTCCTGGAATAGGTCTCCATATAGTATGGACAAGACCCAACGAAGCGTAACAATCTTTTACATTTTCAACAAGTACTCGAACAGCCATTAAATCAAAAATTTCATCAAATTCTTTATTCTGGCTCTTCATTTTTTTGTATATACTGTAAAAATGCTTGGCTCTGCCTGATATATCGGCAACAATGCTGGAATCATCAAGTTTCTCTCTGATTTCGGAGATTACTCTTTGAATGTATTCATCTCTCTCAGCTTTTTTTCTTGAAATTTTTTCTACCAAATCATAATAGCCTTCGGGGTCGAGGTATCTAAGTGCTAAATCTTCCATCTCTAATTTAACTTTAGAAATTCCGAGTCTGTTAGCTATTGGAGCATAAATTTCTATAGTTTCAAGTGATTTTTCTATAGCCTTTTCTTCAGACATATGTTTCATAGTTCTCATATTGTGAAGTCTGTCTGCAAGTTTAATCAATACGACTCTTATGTCTTTACCCATAGCTAAAAACATCTTTCTCATATTCTCGGCTTGAGTTTCTTCTTTACTTCTATATTCTAATTTCCCAAGTTTTGTAACACCGTCTGTCAGCATAGCAATATCTGTACTAAATTCACGTTCGATTTCTTCGAATGTAATATCGGTATCTTCAATTACATCATGAAGAAGCCCGGCTGCAATAGTATCTACATCAAGCTCAAGTTCGGCCAAAATTTTGGCTACTTCAACTGGATGAATTATATACTTCTCGCCGGATTTTCTGTATTGGTTTTCATGGGCACTTGTTGCATAGTTGTAAGCTTTTATCAGAAGCTTCAAATCTGCATCTGGATTGTATTGTTCTATTCTTAATAGTAAATTTTCTAGCACTCTAATCACCACTCTTTATAATTAACTGTATTTACTCATTATATAACAAATCATCCAATAATAAAAGACTTTCATTTAAAAACGAAAGTCTTTTATGCATAAAAACAATTATGCGGCATATGAAGTTGAAATTCAGTAAATAGTTCTTGCAAAAAAACAATTTCATCTACAAAAACAGTCAATTAATAGTGAATAAGCACGTTTATGTTTTTATTTTTCAAAACTTCACGTCCTTTTAAAAAGTCTAATTCTATAAGAAATTCGAACCCTACTAAATCTCCTTTAAGAGTTTCAACCAGTTTTTCTACAGCTCCTGCCGTACCACCTGTAGCCAGCAAGTCATCGATTATAACTATTCTGTCACCGGGATTTATAGCATCGGTATGAATCTCAATAGTGCTTTTCCCATATTCAAGATCATATTCGCATCCAATTACTTCAGATGGGAGCTTATTTTTCTTTCTTGCTGGAATGAAGCCAACACCTAAGCCGTAAGCTACAGCTGAACCAAATATAAAGCCTCTGGCATCCATACCTATTACATAGTCTATATTTTTGCTTTTTAAATTCTCAATCATAGAGTCGACAGCATATTTAAACGCTTCCCCGTCTTTAAGTAATGTAGTTATATCTTTGAAGCTTATTCCTGGCTGAGGGTAATCTTCAATGGTTCTTACATAAGATGACAAATCCATATTTATTTCTCCTTTTATATCGTCTGGGATTTAGTATATAGTATTGAGTGTAGAATTACCGGATGCTGACTAGTTCTAGCTGGAGTTTTTCTCTGCTATTATAAACATTTATGCCGGCACTGAATAATATATCAAAAGTATTGTTTTCATTCAATATTATAGCATTATTGTCCATAATTTGCACCTTTTTTTTAATGATTTCCAGCATCCAATCGATATTCCTAAATGATATGAATTCTTTGCTTATTCCATTTTGAGAAATAAAAATTCTTAAGACATTTGAATTCGCCCCAAGGATTTTAATATCAGAAATCGAAACTTTCAAAGAGGAAAATACTATTTTTTCATTTCCTTTTCCAAAAGGTTCAAATTTTTCCAAAGATTTAGCAAGGGCATATTCCAATTCATCAAACTTTACAATTAAATCAACTTTATGGGTTTTTTCTATGGAAAAAGGAATTTTTGAGGTGCTCTCAATTAGTAGGCTTACAAATTGATCGAAATTCTCCTTTTCCAGACTCATTCCAGCCGCCATAGGGTGTCCTCCAAATTTCAATAGCAGATCCTTATGATTCGATATCAGTTCGAAGATATTTATATCTTCCACTGAACGTGCGGAACCTTTTATGAAATTTTCGGATCTGGTAAATACTATTGTAGGGCAATTATATTTTTCCTTAACTCTACTTGCTACAATTCCAGCTATGCTTTCATGAACATCGCTCAAATAAAGCAAAATAATCTTATTGAGCCATAGCTGAGAATCTTCAACCTGGTTTATGGCTATTTTAAAGGCTTCTGCGGTCATTTTTTTTCTGATGTCATTTAAATCATACAAATTTAAGGCTTTTTCCTTGATTGTATCCAAGAGAATATCGGGACTGTTGTCATCTGCACTATAAGTCAGAAGCTCCAATCCGATTTCTGCAGTGCTTAATCTCCCGCTGGAATTAAAACAGGGGCCTACTTTAAATCCGATGTCCTCAACTGTTATTTTATCTTTTAAATTGTAGATTGAGAACAAGGCATTTAGTCCAGGGTTGTGTATTTGCGACATGGAATCTAATCCGACAGAAACTATTGTTCTATTTTCATCTTTAAGTTCCATGACATCGCAGATGGTGGCAATGCTGGCTAAGCTCAGCAGGTCGCGAGTTTTTGAAGAATCAATTTTCATTGTGACGTAGAGGGCCTCAATTAATTTATAAGCAATCGTACCGCCGCAGATACCCTTGAAGGGATAAGCACAATCTGATTGCTTTGGATTAATTACCACATCGGCGTTGATTAAGTTGTAAATTTTTTCGTTTTGCTCATTAATTGAAAATGGTACGTCATGATGGTCCGTAACAATGGTCTTAATCCCCATTGTTCTCGCTAATTCGATTGGATCGAAGGCCGCGATGCCGTTATCAAAGGTGATTATTGTATTGATGCCATTTTTTTGAGCAGTTTCTACGATATTCTCATTTATTCCATAACCGTCTTTAACTCTGTGAGGAAGCACACATGTACAATGCGCTCCTAAGCGCTTTAAACCATGATATGCTATGGCGCCGCTTATTATGCCATCCACATCATAATCTAATACGATTAATATTTTTCGTTCATTATCCAGGTCATCTTTTATCAGCTTTATCGCATCATCCATGCCCTTTAAAGAAAAGGGATCATGCAGGTTTTTCTTGTTGGGATGCAGATAGTCATAGATTTCTTTCTTATTTTTAAAATCTTTTTTTGAAATAATTTTGGCCGAGATTTCATCTATGGAAAAATCTGACATTACTTGCTGGTAATCTATTTTGCTTTTTTTTAGAATCCATTTTTCCATGCTTTACCTCGTAGCTGATTTTTAACCTTAGTTTTCAGGAACCGTTTCCGTTGTGGTTGGATAGATGGTCTGATTTTCGGCAGTTATCGTTGTCGTGAAGACATCGCCAGATTTTACAACTGTTATTATAAATTTAGCGTCGGTGTTGCCTCCTGTATATTTTTTACTGGTCGGAGTAATTTCTTTATCAAGAATAGTCTCCAACTGGCTATATTCCACAGTTGTAGATCCTTCAGTGAGGACCAGTTTGCCTGTAGCATCTGCTACATCGACGGCCTCGGCAAGCATTTTTGCATTTGTAATATCAATTTTCTGCTTGTTTTCCTCCACTATGTTAAAGTACTTATATGTGCCCAGTAATGTCAATGCAACTAAAATAGTCAGCACAATAAGAAGTTCAATTAAAGTAAATCCAGAATTATTTTTCATTGTTTTTTTGTTCATTTCAAATATCTCCTTTTCTTAATTAAATTCAAACAAGTTATATTATGCCAAAAATTTGTACAATTAAAAAGAAGAGTGGTATATTTACCACTCTTCTTGGGTCTTATTCTTCGGAGAACTGATCTTTTCCTACTCCGCAAAGTGGACAAGCCCAATCATCTGGTAAACTTTCAAATGAAGTTCCTGGTGCAACTCCGTTATCTGGATCGCCTTCTGTTGGATCATATACATATCCACATACATCACAAACATAATTTTTCATAATTATACCTCCTCTGTGTTTTCAACCTCTACTTCAACATTTTCATCTTCAATTATTTCTTCTTTTTCTTCAAGATTTAATGTTAACTCAATCTTTTGAGTCTGAGGATCGATGTTTAATATTCTAGCC
>JBATTG010000201.1:0-7607 GCA_049670425.1 Proteocatella sp. | reverse complement strand
GTATCGGATCGCATACGCCTCCATCTAAGTATGCCATTCCCTCTATTTTTTTTACCGGGAACATAAGAGGAAGCGAACAGCTGGCAATTATCTTATCCGACATGGATTCGTCGCCATGAATATCAAGGTAGTCCGGCTTGCCTGTATTAATATTGCTCACAACAGCCTTCACTTCTCCCTTGAACTCGTTGTATGTATCGAAATCAAAAGGATTATGAACCCTTGGTATTTCGTTAAAAGCAAAATCTATTCCATAATAGCTTCGGTTTCGAGGATTGAACATATTTCTGGTGCCCATATACCTCGGGTCGTTAGCATACCCTATTATTATGTCCTTGCCTCTCTCTTTTTGTTTTGATATATAAGATACGCCATTTGCTATCCCTGCAGATACTCCTATGAAATAATCAACTTCGATTCCACCATCGAGCAGAGCATCCATTACTCCGCAGGCAAAAACAGCTCTCATAGCTCCGCCCTCTACTACTAATCCCTTTTTCATTTTCTATGACCTTCCTTCTGATTTGCTTACTTGCTTTGTTCAATATTATACCATATTGTAATTAATAACAAAACGATACACAGAGCTTTTATTTGAAATTATAATCACTAATCCCTGCGTTATTAATCCTGGAAATAGTAAAACCATGCAATTTTATATGCATGGTTTTACTGTTTTCGTTAAGCTATTGTTTGCGTCTTTATTCCTACAGGTAATATTCATCCGTAAATTTTATTCTCTCTTGAATGTCAATATGTTGTAAAAAATCATCGGCATGCTTTGAATCAATCAATCTGAATCTGAAATCTTCATCGGTTAATATTGTAGAGAGTCTTGCAAGCAAATCAAGATACTCTTGATTCTCCCCCTCTGGAGCGGCTATCATGAATAACAGATATGAAAGGCTTCCATCGAGTGATTCAAAGTCAAGGCCATGTTTGCATACTCCTGCAACGATAGTCATCTCTTTTACAACATCACTCTTTCCATGGGGAATTGCTACGGCATTGCCTATGCCGGTTGTAATAAGTGCCTCCCTGTCTAAAATCATCTTCTTGAAAACATCTTCATTTTCTATATTTCCCGTAAGCATCATCATCTCTATAAGAGTATCTATTGCGTATGCCTTATCCCTTGACTTTAAGTGCAAGTTGATATTTTCTTCTTTCAAGAATTCTGCAATTTTTATTTTCATTTATTATTCCTCCTCTTTTTTTAACTTCCCATTTTATATCTACCCCATTTATCCTTAAAAATGCTTTTAAACATCCTATTATTTAAGTGTTTATGATGATATCCAACCAATATTGTCTATTTTAATATGAAAAAACCCATTCCATTTTTACAAGAATGAGTTTTCTGTTTTTTAACACCAACTGATTTTAGCGCCTTCAAAATCTATATTTAATTCATGCACCTTCCAGTCTTTATTCAATCCTGATAATTTCTGCTCATAGTCTTGCCTGCTGTTTACTTCATTTTGGTCTATAACCATTATTGTAGGTCCTGCCCCGCTTAAAAAGGTTGCAGTCGAACCTATATCTTCACAAATCCTCATGACTTCATCATATTCTTCTACCAATGGTACTCTGTATTCCTGATGAAGCCTGTCATTTACCGCCGTTTTCAGCATCTTGTAGTCCCTGTTTATAAATGCGCCTATCATAAGTGCTACATGACTTACATTGTATATGGCATCTTTGAAATCCACTTGGAGGGGAATCACGGACCTCGAATATTCTGTTGAAAGTTTAAAATTTGGCACTAGTGCAAAAAACCTCAGTTGCGGGTCTACCGGTATGTTTGTGGCATATACGCTGCCAGCTTCTTGTATTGCAGCCTTGAAGCCTCCCATCAGCGCAGGCGCTACATTGTCGGGGTGTCCCTCTATCTGATTGCATATTTCTAATATTTCATCTTGTTCGTAAGTTTTTCCGGAAAGTTCAAAAGCTCCAGTAACTCCTGCAACGATGCATGCCGCACTGCTTCCCAATCCTCTGCACACCGGGATATCGCTGTTTATTTCAATTCTCAGCCTTGACGGAAATTTGCCTCCGGTTTTCTTCATCGCTTCAAGATATGAAGTATAAACCAGATTATCTTTATTTGCAAAGGCTTCCTCACATCTTGAAAACTCCAGCTTTATGTTTTTTGGATTATTTTCCTTAGCTTCTCCTTCTTGTTCAAAACTTATTGTAGTATACATATTAAATGCTATTCCCAGGGAATCAAATCCTGGTCCTACATTTGCAGTTGTTGCTGGAACTCGCACTTTCAACTTCTTATATTTTGGCATGTCGTGATTCATTTTTGTCTCCTGTCCATTCCTATTTTTCAAGCAATAAATTTCTTATAGTATTCTTTATTTCTTCCTTATCTATATACAAACTGTGAAGTACCGGCTTCTGGTCGAGATTCTGAAGCGGTTTTGGAATTTCACATCCAGATTCACGGCTTAACAGCTTCAGCATTTCAAATTCATCTGCAACGTCTGTTTTTAATCCCAAAGCTTCGCAGACGCTTGATGCAAATTTAAAGGGACTGGCCGTAGAGAGTATGACCATCTTGCTTTTTGTTTTCTGCTCAAGCGCTACATGATATGCTACTGCGGTATGAGGATCCATCAAATAACTGTACTCTTCAAATACAGTCCTTATAGCTTCATATGACTGATTCTTGCCTGCAGTTCCGCTTGCAAAGCTGTCAAGCACTTCCCTGTAGCTGTTATTTGCATCTTCATCATCCCCAAATATGGTGTATTCTCCGTTTTCATTCAAAGCTTTCATCCATTTGGCTACTTTTTGCGTACTTCCTGACATATGGTACAGCAGGCGCTCCAAATTGCTGGATATGACAATGTCCATGGATGGTGAAGCCGTGCACTGCAATTCTCTTTTTTTGTCATATTTCCCACTTTCAAAGAAATCCACAAGTACATTGTTTTCATTTGATGCACATACCAGCTTATCCACAGGTAATCCCATTTTTTTAGCATAATATCCTGCCAGTATATCCCCGAAATTTCCAGTTGGTACACAAAAGCTTATTTTTTCCCCCGTAGCAATTTCACCTCTTGACAGCAGTTCTTTATATGCATGAAAATAATATGCTATTTGTGGCACAAGTCTTCCTATATTTATTGAGTTTGCCGAAGAAAAACTTATACCATTTTCCCTTAGCTCCTCAGACAATTTCTTATCTGCAAAAATTTCTTTTACTGCAGTCTGTGCATGGTCAAAATTTCCCTTTATTCCTATTACATGAACATTATCGCCTTCTTGAGTTATCATCTGTCTTTTTTGGACATCGCTTACTCCGTCTTGAGGATATATAACTACAATGCTTATATCCTTAATCTTACTTTCCTCAATATTTGCAAAACCCTCGAGTGCTGCCTTTCCTGTATCTCCAGAAGTAGCTGTAAGTATTACGGTCTTCTCATCGTTTCCTTCAAGCTCCTTGGACCTTTTCATGAGGTGTGGCAATACAACCAGTGCAAAATCCTTAAATGCGCTGGTTGGTCCGTGATAGAGTTCCAATATATACCGGTCTCCGAGTTTTTCAAGCTGAGCCGGTGGATTTTTATAAAATTTACTGTAGGCTTTCTCTATATCATTTTTAAGTTCCAGCTCTGGAAAAAAACTCTTCAGAATTTCAAGGCAAAGTTCACAATAACTCCCGTCCATTTTAAGTATATAATCTATGTTTCTAAATCTATCTGGAACATAAAGTCCGCCATCTGTTGCAATCCCTCTAATTATTGCCTGCGGGCCTGTTATTATTTCATTTTCATTTCTTGTGCTAAAGAACTTTGTCATTGTGACTCTCCTTTTTTGTTTGTTATTGAAACACACTTGTGCTTGTTAGATGTAACAACTATTCTAACACACTCTTTTTTTTTTTTCAACCCAATGAACAAAAAAATAAAATCCGCCTCAGTTTAGTTCCTGGAGATTTTATTTTTTGCTTATTATTTGATATTCAATTTTTTCGTTATTTAAATTTTATTTCATATTCTTTAAGTTTATTATAAAGCTGTCTGCTAGAAATTTGAAGAACTTCTGCTGCTAGTTCCATATTGTATTCCTTTTCATGCAAAATCTCTAAAATATGTTTTTTTTCTGCAATACTTCTCACTTCCTTCAAGCTCCGTTTTGAAGCGACTTCAAAATCATTATAGTTCGAAAAAATATTGTACTTTTCGGCATCTGCCAGAGTGATAATCTCCCCTTCTGCCATTACTATAAGTCTTTCTATTATATTTTTAAGTTCCCTTATATTACCTGGATAATCATAAGCCCTGAGTACTTTCAGCAAACCTTCGTCTATGGCAGTTATTCTTTTTTTCAGCTCTTTCTGACTCTTTTCGACAAAAAAGTCAATAAGCATCGGAAGGTCTTCTTTTCTATCCCTCAGTGGTGGTATTTCAATTGTTACAGTGCTTATTCTATAGTATAGATCTTCTCTGAACCTTTTTTCTGCTATTTCCTGCTTTAAATCTCTATTCGTTGCACAAATCAATCTGAAGTCGACGTTTATCGGCGTACTGCTTCCAATTCTTTCAATTTCTTTATTTTCAATGCTTCTTAGAATCTTCACCTGAACAGAAAGCGGGATGTCACCTATTTCATCTAAAAACAGCGTACCTCCCTGTGCCGTCTCAAATCTTCCCTTTCGCATATATGTAGAACCTGTGAAAGAACCTTTTTCATGCCCATAAAGTTCTGATTCAAGGAGGTTTTCCGAAAGAGCATGGCAGTTTACAGCTACTATGATGTTTTCAGTCCGGCTGCTTCTTTGATGAATATATCTTGTTATTATTTCCTTCCCAACTCCAGATTCTCCAAGTATCAGTACATTGGCATCTGTGCGTGCAACTTTTTCAGCAAGCTCCAATATATTTGCAAATCTTTCGCTCTTTGTTGCAAGCATTGCCTCAAAACTCGATACTTGGTTTTTTAATATTTCATTTTCCAGGCTGAGTTTGTTTATTTTAACTATTTTTTCTATTTCAAAAATCACTTCCTGAGGGCTGTTACTTTTTATAAAATACGAAAAAGCTCCCTCCTTAATTGCTTCTACTGCATTTTCAATGCTTCCATACGCCGTTATTATTATACATTTTGCATTAAGCTTATTGTGTTTAATATATTTAATAAGCTCCATACCGTCCATTTCGTCCATCATAAGATCGGTCAATACGATGTCATATCCATCCGATTTCATCATTTTTACTGCTTCAAATCCATTTTTAGCACAGTTTACATTATAACCCCTTTTCTTAAGTATTGCCTTGAGAAGTTCTCTGAAATTTTTTTCATCATCAACTATCAATATTCTGGGTTCATAACTCATCTATTTTTCATCTCCAATTATAGTAATCACTTCTTAATATGTTTATCCACTAAATTTCTATTTAAATCTTGACCTTAAATCATTCTTTAAGAGGTCGGTTTCCTATGCTTTGTAGCTCTGGGATTTTTAAAGTAAAAATAGTTTTCATCTCATGACTGCTTACATCGATTTGTGCACCAAGTTTTGATGCCTCTGTATATACGATATATAATCCCAAACCAGTTCCTTTTCCAATGTCCTTAGTCGTATAAAATGGTTCGAAAATCTTATCAAGGTCTCGCTTGGAAATACCATCTCCATTGTCTTCAACCATCAACTCTATATTTTCATTAAAAACGTTTGCACTTATGCTGACATATCCTTTCATCTTTACTGCATCTATTGCATTTTGGATGAGATTCATCAAAATATGCCTTAATGAAGTACTGTTAGTCGTAAATTCAATTTCATCTTCTATTCTTATTATTATTTCGATTTGCTTTTCCTTTGATGCTACTCTATAAAGGCTTACCACATCCTCAACTATTTCCTTTAAATTGACCGCTTCACTTATATCATAATTTTTCTTAGAAAAATTCAGCAGATTGTCTATTATTTTTCCTGACCTTTCAATCGAACTATCTATTGATTTAATTGCCATATTTCTAAGTTCTTCATCATCCCAGCCTTCATTTAATAAAAATGTTGAATTTCTCATTATACCCAAAGGATTTCTTAATTCGTGGGCGACTCCGGCTGCTAACTGCCCCACCGCAGACATCTTATTTTCCTGTGTCAGTTTTTCTTGATTCAATCTCTGCGTAGTCACATCTTCAATCATTATGGCAATCCTGCCTATATCGTTTCCGTCATACTCCAATGGATAAATTTTTATGTAATATATGCCACTTTGACTTTTCATCTCATATACATTTTCAAAGCACTTCTTGTTGTTTACAAAGTTATTTTGTAATATTTTTTCTATTAAATTATTATACTTTTTTTCAAATTCGGCTATTATCGGTAGCTCTGTAAAAGCTTGATTCGTTATTTCATTTTTTGTTTTATTTACAAGTCCCAAATATGGCTGGTTTATGTTCTTTATCAACCCCTTATCATCTAAGACTACTATATAATTATTAATTCCATTGAAAGTTATTTCAAGTTCATTTTTTATATTCTCAAGTTCCCTTGTCTTTGAATCCACGAGGTTTTTGAGACTCCTGTTCCACATGTATACAGTATAACCGGTTACAAATATTATAAGTGCTGTCATTAAGAGTATCAGTTTTAATTTTTCAGTATTTCTCCTTGCATTGCTTTCTGGATATGCAATCCACTTTTCATTAACCTTTTGTATAACCCCATTCTTCCTGAGCATGAAGATTGATTTATTAAGTACTGGTATAAAGTCTTCATTCGCTTTTGGGACTCCTAGCACACAATTTTCCTGGTATATCACATTCGATGCTATTTGATAGTTATCCATGTATGTCAGTTCTTTAAGATAGTATCTTATTACCGGCTCGTCTCCTACAACTGCATCTACCAAGCCTTCTTCTAAGAGGCTTATAGCATCTTTTACATCTTTCGTATATACTATATTGTCTTCGCTTATTATTTTTTTAATGTGTTCTAAAGCATAGTCCGATTTTTGTATTCCAACTTTAATATTTTCCCATTTTGAACCTTCTACCAGATACTCATTGCCCTTTCTCACAACGACTATTCCCTTAAGGCTATAAACTGGATCTGTAAATGCATAATATTTGCTTCTGTCTTTTGATGGAATCATATCGCATAAATCGGTCTCACCATTTTTTAAGGCTTCCATGGCATTGTCCCAAATCATGGGTTTTGAAATTATAGTCTCTCCAAGTTGAATAGAAAGTGCACTCATATGATCTACAACCAGTCCAATATACTGACCATTTTCCTTATAATACATCCCCAGTGGTGGTTCATTTATATTTCCACCATAAACTATTGGAGAATATTTTTTTATAATCGCTTTTTCTTTTTCAGTATATCCGGCGGAATACTCTATGTATTTAAATATATTTACATTATACTCTAAAACAAACAACTGATTTACCCCGAATATAATTATAATTGTTACCATTACGAAATATGTATACCATTTTTTTTTCATCTAATACTCCTGAATATAAAAAATAAGGGGCTATATGTATAGTCCCCTCATTATATCATTCTTTATATGATTTTTTGAAATTTTTTTCAAATTCACTTATTTTGTTTATAAGGAAACCTT
>JBATTG010000200.1:0-7155 GCA_049670425.1 Proteocatella sp. | reverse complement strand
AATAAAAAAGCGACTGCATCGAGATTGTGGCAAAAGGCAATACCTTGTATGTATACGAAGTTCAGTTTCCTAACAAGAAAAAGATGCCAGTAAAAGAATATCTTAAAGGCAACGATATAAAAACAGGAGACTTATTTATATAAGCAGGAGGCGATTATGTACCCATTTTATTTTGATAACACGATGGTTATCCTTATACCGGCGATGATACTTACCATGTACGCGCAGGGCAAAATAAACAAGGCCTACAGTAAATTTTCGAGGATAAGGACTGTCAAAGGTTTTACTGGAATGCAAACCGCAAGAGCTATACTTGATAAAAATGGACTTACAAATGTCAGCATAGAGCTGGTTGGCGGCAAACTCAGTGATCACTATGATCCAAGGACAAAGGTTTTAAGGCTTTCGCAGGATGTCTATTATGGAAATACGATAGCTGCAAATTCAATAGCGGCACATGAAGTAGGCCACGCCATACAGCATGCAAAAGCCTATGCGCCATTGGCATTTAGAAACAGCATGGTACCTGTAGTGAACATTGCTTCGAATCTGTCTTGGTTTTTTATACTTGGTGGAATGTTTTTTTCTGCACTTCCGCAACTTTTTACAATAGGTGTCTTGATGTTTTCAGCCAGCGTTGTATTTCAATTGGTGACACTTCCAGTGGAGCTCAATGCAAGCAGCAGGGCAATAAGCCTTCTTGGTGAAATGGGAATTCTGAGCGCCGGTGAAATACCACAGGGAAGAAAGATGTTAAATGCCGCGGCCCTCACATATATTGCAGCAGCATCGGCAGCCGTTGCACAATTAATAAGGCTGTTGGTATTAAGGGATAGAAATGACAGGTAGCAAATATTAACCGAGGACGCAAAGTGGCGTCCTCTTCACATGTATGGAATTAAAATATAATTTGAAATATGATAAAATAATAGACAAAATCTATTGTTTCACGGTAAAATATAAGGTGATATTAAAACCAAAGAAGAATTATGAAAGAGGTAGTATGAAAAATCCAAGAGAATTAGGATATGAAGCAATAAACAATGTGATAAATCAAGGAGGCTATTCAAATATAGCCATAAATAAAATACTGAGAAAAAATGATTTAGATAACCAAAACAGAGGTTTTTTTACAGAACTTGTATATGGAACGATAGAAAACAAGCTATATTTAGACTATGTAATTCAAAAATACAGCAACCAGAAAGTGGAGGATCTTTCTAAGGAGATTCTTGTAATTTTAGAAATGGGAATATACCAGATAAGGGAAATGAATTCAGTTACAGACTTTGCAGCGGTAGACGAATCTGTAAAACTATGTAAAGAAGTGTACCCAAGGGGAAGTGGGTTTGTAAATGCCATACTTAGAAGTGTGCTTCGTGACCCTAAGGCTTTTGATATAAACATAAGAGACAATGTTGAAAGAATATCTATAGAATATTCAATTTCAAAAGATATAGCGCAACTGTTATTAAGCCAGTATGGTCAGGAAGTAACGGAAGATATAATGTACGGTTTTTCACAAAAACCGCAGCTGTATATCAGAGCAAATCGTCTAAAAACAAACGCACAGGAGTTGAAAACTTTACTTGAAGAAGAAGGCGTAAGCGTAGAACTTGTCCCAGAAAATGAAGATGCACTTGCAGTAAAGAATCTGAAAAATATTGAAAATAATCAATATTATAAAGCAGGCTATTTTACAGTGCAGGATATAAGTTCCATGAAATGTGTAAAAGAGCTGGATCCTAAAGACGGAGACTATATACTGGATGTTTGCGCATGCCCAGGCGGGAAAACAACATATATGGCCGAACTTGTTAACAATCAAGGAAATATAGATGCCATGGACATATCTGAAAATAAACTCGAACTTGTAAAGAATACATGCAGACGACTTGGAATTGAAATTGTAAAAACTCAGGTGAATGACGCTACAAAATACAACGAGAATATGGCGGATAAATATGACAAGGTACTTGTGGATGCACCCTGCTCAGGATTAGGTATTATAAGAAGAAAGCCGGAGATAAGGTATAAAACTGAAAAAGATATTACTTCTATATACGGAGTTCAGGAGAAGATACTTCGAAATGCTGCTAAATATCTGAAAGTAGGCGGGACTTTATTATACAGTACCTGTACTATAAATAAGGATGAGAATCAAAAGATTACTGATGCGTTTTTGAGTAAGAATAAAAACTACACAAGAGTTCAAGACGATATAATGATGTTGCCTGGAGATAATGAAGTTGATGGTTTTTATATCTGTAAAATGGAAAGAATAAGCTAAAAAAAGGAAAAGTGAGCAAAAAATGAAAACTGATTTAAAAAACTTGACCAGTGAAGAAATGAAATCATTAATTTTGAATATTGATGAACCTAAATATAGAGCAGAGCAGATATATTCATTTATATCAAAGGGGATAGAGAGCATCGATGAAATTCCTAACGTGCCAAAAAAATTAAAAGAAAAATTAAATGAAGTAGCATATATTTCAAAAGCAAAAATATATCAAAAGCTCGAATCGAAAGAGGATGAGACGAAGAAGTACCTTATAGAACTTGATGATGGTAATATCGTGGAAACTGTCCTGATGAAATACAAGCATGGGCTTTCAATCTGCATATCAACCCAAGTGGGCTGCCGTATGGGTTGCAAATTTTGCGCATCTACAATTGATGGACTTTTAAGAAATCTCACTCCAGGAGAAATACTAGGGCAGATAATAAGTGTACAAAAAGATGCAGGAGAAAGAATATCAAACATAGTTATAATGGGCTCTGGAGAACCGTTTGATAACATGGAAAACCTCGAAAAATTCTTCGAGCTTGTCCATGAAGAACAGGGTCTTAATATCGGGTACAGGCATATAACTGTGTCTACTTGTGGCCTGGTACCGCAGATAAATCGATTGGCAGAGCTTGGAATACCAGTCAATTTGGCAATATCGCTTCATCAGACAAATCAGCAGAAACGCCAGGAAATAATGCCTGTGGGAAAAAAATATGCAATAAATGAACTTATAAAGGCGGCCAAAAGCTATTCGAAAATAACCAAAAGAAGAGTTACTTACGAATACGCACTCATAAGTGGAGTAAATGACAGTTATGATGAGGCAATGGAACTGGTAAGGCTTCTAAAAGGCAGTCTTTCTCATGTTAATATTATTCCGATCAATGAAATAAAAGAAAATAATTTCAAAAGACCAGATATGAAAAAAGTAAAAGAATTTCAAAATATTTTAATAAAAAATAACATAGAAGCTACAATAAGAAGAGAATTGGGCAAGGATATTTCAGGGGCATGTGGGCAATTGAGAAGAAGTACTGTAGCAAAAATGCCTGAAATTTAAGTCTTTTGGAGGGAATATAATTATGGAATATTATCTAAAGAGCCATGTTGGAAAAGTAAGAAGCAACAATGAAGACTTTATAGGCCACTTTCCACTTTGCGACACCGTGCATATATTTGTTGTATCAGATGGCATGGGGGGACATAATAAGGGAGAAATAGCCAGCAGAATAGCTACAACCACAGTGATTTCAGCGATGGAAAACCAAAAGTCCCAAATTGAAAATTTTCTTAAAAACGGGGAAATGCAAAAAAATATGAATTTGCTTGTAAATTCAATAAAAATGGCAAATCAGGCGGTTTATGAAGAAAGTGAGAAAGAAGATTTTTTTGGTATGGGAACAACTATGGGTACCGCGCTTATTGCAGACGAGAGACTGATGGTGGCAAATGTAGGCGACAGCAGATGTTATCTTATGAGGAATAAGAAAATAAATCAATTGACTAAAGATAATTCGTTTGTTCAAGAACTTGTGGAATCAGGGATAATAACCTCGGAAGAAGCAACTACCCACTCTCAAAAGAATGTAATAACAAGGGCTATTGGAACTGACTGTGACATAAAAGTGGATACCTATGAATTTGAGCTCGAGGATGAGGATATAGTTATGTTGTGCTCTGATGGACTTACAAATATGATTAAAGATGAAGAACTATTAAAAATATTGTCCTCAACTGTAACTCTTGAAGAAAAAGCAAACATATTAATAGATAGAGCATTGGAAAATGGCGGACTGGATAATATTTCGCTGATATGCATAAAGTATGAGAATGAGGTTGGTGCAGAAAATGATAAGTAAGTTGTTGGGGAATAGATATGAAATACTAGACAAAATAGGAGAAGGCGGTATGGCATATGTATATAAGGCCAGATGCCGGCTTCTCAACAGGATTGTAGCAGTAAAGGTTTTAAAGCCAGAATTCAGCAATGACGAAGAATTTTTGGAAAAGTTTAAAAATGAGGCACAATCGGCAGCGAGTCTAAACCAGCAAAATATTATAAATATTTTTGATGTTGGGCAGGACGACAGCATATCATATATAGTAATGGAATATGTAGATGGAGAGAATTTAAAAGATTTAATCCACAAAAAAGGAGCAATTTCGCAAGAACTCATGATTTCGCTTTCGAGGCAGATTGCCCTGGCTCTGGAAGAAGCGCATGGGAAAAAAATAATCCACAGAGATATCAAGTCTCAGAATATTATGCTTACAAAGAGCAATATGGTAAAAGTGGCAGATTTTGGTATAGCTAAAGCTGTAACAAGCTCGACAATAACTGCGGTAGGCTCAATAATGGGATCTGTTCATTATTTTTCTCCAGAACAGGCGCGCGGAGGATACGTTGATGAGCGAAGTGATATTTATTCGCTGGGCATAGTAATGTATGAGATGATAACAGGAAAACTGCCATTTGAGGGAGATACTCCGGTAAATATAGCCTTAAAACACATACAAGAAGAGATAAAGTTTGATGATAAAGACAATATATCTGCAGAAATAAAAGATGTTATAAGAAAAGCAACTCAAAAAAGTGCAGATAGAAGATATAAGACTGTAAGTGATTTAATAAAAGATTTAGATTATGTAAAGGAAAACAGAGCTTTTGAAAACAATTTTGCAGATGAGAGCTATCATACTCAAAATATAGGATTGTCTGATGAATATAAAATCCTTTTTACCGATGTTGAAGAAAGCAAAAGTCTTAAAAAGAAAAATTCTAAAGCTAAAGTAGAAACTCCCAAAGAACCAGAATCCAATAAAAAGAAAAAAACCATGCTTTCTGTTGTAGGGGCTTTTGTTGCAGCATTATTGTTTGTTGGAGGAATATTTATAATAAGTGGATATTGGAAAAATTCAGATAAAGATAAAATAGAAACTCCTGATTTTGTAAGCATGACATTGGAAAAGGCGGAAAAAACCTCGGAAGAGTTAGGCATAATAATCATAAAAGATGGAGAAGAGATAAACAGTCAGTATCAGCCGGGGCAAATTGTAAGCCAGATGCCGGAAGCAGGAACAAAGATAGCTGAAGGAGAATTGGTAAAGGTAATAATATCTAAAGAGACAATAGAAGAAGTGGCAGTTCCAGATTTGGTGGGTAAAAAAATCGAAGAAGCCACTAAACTGATAGAAGCCTCAGGGCTCACAGAGTCAGTTGAATATAAATTCGACGACTCGGAAGAAAATGTAGTATTAGAACAGACACCAAGAGCCGGTGATAAAATAGAGGTAGGCAAAATAGTCAAGATAACAGTAAGTCTTGGAAAAGAAGAGAATAACATAGAATTGCCGACAGTGATTGGAAAAACGGAGCAAGAGGCAAAGACGATATTGAAAAACTTCGACCTCAAGATATCCTACAGAGAAGACCTCACGCAAACTGAGGGCATTGTTTTATCTCAGAATCCAAGCCCTGGGCAAAAAATGGCAACCGGCTCTGAAGTTGGAGTTGTGGTAAATAAATATGAGAAACCCAAGGAAGTGGCCTACACCATGGTAATAACGCTTCCTAAGGATAAGGATTCGGTCAGAGTCGAAATAAGGGATGCAGTACAAGATACAGTAATATATGACAAAACGGTAAATCCAAGTGAACTTGGTGAAGTTCTGGAAGTTCAGGTTAAAGGATTCCCAGGAGAAGCGAAAGAATACAAAGTATATTTAGATGGAGACTATAATAATGTTCATGCCAATCCAAAAGTTCAATTTTAATAAAGTCCACGGACGTTAAAAAAGAAGGGAGAAATATGAGGGGAACTATAGTAAAGGCCATTTCATCATTTTATTATGTTGAAATCGAAGACCGAATTTATGAATGCAGAACAAAAGGCGCATTTAAACACAAAAACATCGAATTAGCAGTCGGAGATAAAGTGGATATTTCGATTACAGATGAAGAAAATTCCAAAGGCCTGATTATAAATGCTTTCAAGCGAAGAAACTTTATGCAAAGACCGCCAATAGCCAATGTTTCGCAGGCAATACTTGTTTTTTCAATAAAGTCTCCAGATCCAAACTTGTCTCTTATAGACAGATTTATAGTAACTGCTTATTCAGAGAACGTAGATATAGTTATCTGCCTGAATAAAATAGACCTCAATACCGATAACATACTCGAAGAAATAATAGAAAATTACAGTAAAACCGGGCACCCTGTGATACCTATATGTGCTGAAACGGGATACAATATTGATGCTGTGAAGCAGTACCTGAAGGGGAATACAACCATAGTTGCAGGACCTTCCGGAGCAGGTAAAAGCACATTGATAAACAAGCTCGTAGAAAATGTAAAACTAAAAACTGGAGAAGTAAGCGCAAAAATTGGAAGAGGAAAACATACCACAAGATATATAGAACTTCTGAAAATTGACGAAGATTCATTTATTGCAGATTCACCGGGCTTCAGCTCCATAAATCTGGATAAAGTAGAAGAACGAGACCTGAAGGAATATTTTATTGAATTCCATGAGTATGATGTTGACTGTAAATTCGGGAATAAATGCATTCATGAAAATGAGCCAGGCTGTAAGGTTAAAGAAGCTGTTGAAGAAAAAATGATATCGGAAAAAAGATATGAAAGCTATATACAGTTGTTGAATGAAATTAGGGAGCAAAATAAAAGGAGAAACTACTAATGATAAAAATAGCACCATCAATACTTTCGGCAGATTTTTCAAAACTAGGAGAAGAAGTAGCAAAAGTTGAGGCGGCAGGATGTGAATACCTCCATATAGATGTAATGGATGGATCTTTCGTTCCTAATATATCTTTTGGATCGGTAATAATAAAAAGCATAAGAA
>JBATTG010000199.1:0-14818 GCA_049670425.1 Proteocatella sp. | reverse complement strand
TAAATCAAAGAGTATAAAAAAGCGAATCACCAACGTTATACTGACAATTATAATCGTTCTAAGCTGTATATTAGGAGGAGTTGCCTCTTTGTTCAGCTATTCATCCTCGCTTAACTCCCTGGAATTGGCCATGACAGAGACTGCAGTTGTAGCTGCCAAGCAGATTTCAAACGAGCTTAAAGCTTACAGGAACATTGCTTACGAAATTGGTTGCATACCCGAACTTTCTGATCCAAAGGTTTCGCCAGAAAAAAAACAATCGATTATTGACAGTCGTTCTTCTGCCTACGGATTCGTACGTGGAAATGTACTCGATACAAATGCCATCAGTGTATTCGATGGAAATAACTATTCTGAACGTGATTATTTCAAAGCCTCCATCAAAGGTGATTCCTTCGCTTCTGACCCACTTGTAAGCAAGGTCACTGGAAAGCTAACCACAATAATATCTGCGCCGCTTTGGAAAGATGGAATTCCAGGTTCAAGTACTGTCGGAATTGTATATTTTGTTCCTGATGAGAGCTTTTTAAATATTCAAATGGGCGAAATTAAAATCGGAAAAACCGGTTCATCATATATCATCAACAAGAGCGGTCTTACTATAGCTCATGAAGATGAATCTATCGTAGGTGTTGAAAATACTACCGATATGGCAAAAACAGACCCCTCTTTCAAGCAGCTTGCCGCAATAGAACAAAAAATGATTAGTGGTGAAAACGGATTTGCAAGATATAAATATAACGGTGTAAAAAAAGTGACTGCATATGCCCCAATTATCGATACACAGGGCTGGAGCATTGCCACAACCGCCACTCAAAGTGAATTTCTTGAGGGAGTTACCAAGGCACTGATTTACATCTTCCTTATAGT
Source organism: Proteocatella sp. (assembly GCA_049670425.1). Classification (GTDB taxonomy): domain Bacteria; phylum Bacillota; class Clostridia; order Peptostreptococcales; family Filifactoraceae; genus Proteocatella. Next base: position 13,948 of record JBATTG010000199.1, on the reverse strand, counting down.
AATCGCCTTTATAATATTTGGTGTATTCCTGGCTTCAAAGTTTGCAAATTCAATTTCAAAGCCCATCACAGACTGCGTTCAAAGATTGAACCTGCTTTCTGAAGGAGACCTGAAATCACCGGTTCCTTCTACAGATGCCGAGGATGAAACTGGGCAGCTTCTAAGAGATTTGGAGATAACCATAGAGAGGCTAAACGGAGCCATATCAGAGGTAGATTCCAATTTAGCCGCGGTAGCCAGCGGAAACCTTACTACCAGAATCGAAAGAGAATTCAAAGGAGACTTCATGCCTCTTAGAAATTCTGTAAACACCATCATAGAATCGCTTAACGATGCTTTCGGGCAGATAAACATGAGTGCAGACCAAGTTTCCAACGGCTCAGAGCAGGTTTCTTCAGGAGCACAGGCTCTAGCTCAGGGCACTACCGAACAGTCAAGCTCTGTAGAACAACTTGTAGCAACAATCAATGAAGTATCTGCAAGGGTACAAAGAAGTGCTCAAAATGCCGTAGATGCCAGCAAAAAAGTCGATATCGTAGGTAATGATGTTGAAAACTGTAATGCAGAGATGCAAAAAATGATTGAAGCGATGGCGGACATAAACAACAGTTCTAGTGAAATCGGAAAAATAATAAAAACCATAGAGGACATAGCTTTCCAGACAAATATCCTTGCCCTTAACGCCGCCGTGGAAGCTGCAAGAGCCGGAAGCGCAGGAAAGGGATTTGCAGTGGTTGCCGATGAGGTTCGAAGCCTTGCAAATAAAAGCGCCGACGCTGCAAAAAATACGACCTCGCTTATAGAAAATTCCATCAAGGCCGTTCAAAATGGTGGCCGCATAGCAAATGAAACTGCCAGCATAATGAATTCTGTATCAGAAAACACAAACACTGTAATCAGAGTAATCGACATGATTTCTTCCGATTCCGTTGAACAGGCGAGAGCAATCATCGAAGTCCAGCAGGGAATCGACCAGATTTCTGCGGTAGTCCACAGCAACTCCGCTACCGCTGAGGAGAGCGCTGCATCGAGCGAAGAATTATCGGCTCAGGCAGAAGCCTTGAAATCCATGGTTGGAAACTTCAGACTGTCAGATTAGATATAATTTTTAAAAAAAATCAAGTAAGCAGGCAGCAGACACGGATAAAATCGAACCCGTGTCTGCTGCTTTTTTTATATGGATTTAGAACTATAGACTTTTCTTATTATTACTATTTTGACAATTTTGAATTTTTTTTACATTCTATTATTATTATTTCATATATTTGGTCGAAATTAATAATGGGGTTAATTTAAAAATATTTTGTAAATTGAAAATAAAATTAAGGAAGGATATGCAAATTTTGAAAAACAAAAAAAATACCAGTATTGTACATCAATTCAGCGAGCTTGTTAACATAAGTATAAAAAACAAAGTAAGCTGCGCTATTGTAAGCATCGTTTTGCTTCTCAGCATACTGCTTGTAAGCGTGGCCAGTCTCCTTAATTACAAAGTTGTTATGGACACCTTGGAAACATCCATGATTGAAACTGCCGGAGTAAGTGCCAGCCAAATATCGGATTATATTAACGGGTACAAGAGTGTAGTTTCCGAGATTGGTTCCATACCTGCACTTTCAGATTCTAAAGTTTCTCTTGAGGAAAAGAAAAAAATAATTGAATCAAAAGCCCTTACTTATGGATTTTTAAGGGGCAATGTAATACCCTCTGATGGAATAGGCCTTTTAAACGGCGAAGATTATTCTGACAGCGACCATTTTAAGGCCTCCATGAATGGAGAGGCTTTTTGCTCTGACCCGAGCATGGGTGTCACTTCAGGAGAAATGCGCTCTGTATTTTCGGCTCCAATTTGGAAGGATGGCATCACCAACTCCGAAATATGGGGTGTTGTAAGTTTTGTACCCAATCCTGATTTTCTAAATAGCAAGGTAAAAGAAATCAAGGTAGGCGAACACAGCTACAGCTACATACTTGATAAAAATGGACTTACTATAGCCGCCGTTGAAACAGGACTTGTGGGCGTCGAAAATGCCGTTGAGCAGGCTAAGACAGACTCATCATTTGTGGAAATGGCCAAAATTGAGCAGCGAATGATAGACGGCGAAACCGGATTTGCAAGAGCAAAATATGAAGGCGAGAATGATGTTTACTCGTTTGCGCCAATCCCCGGAACTGATGGATGGAGCGTTGCTATATGTGCTATGGAATCCGATTTTCTGGGAGGCTCCAAGATTTTTATGGCTTTCATGGCAGCCATTACCCTGCTGTTTACCGTGCTAAGTTTTTTAGTAGCCGGCAGATTTTCAAGGTCAATTTCAAAACCTATAAACGACTGCGCTCAAAGGCTGCATCTGTTGTCTGAAGGAGATCTTAAATCACCAGTACCGCAAACAGACTCCAAAGACGAAGCAGGACAACTTCTTAGAGATTTAGAAATAACTATCGACAGACTTAATGGAGCCATATCAGAGGTTGATTACAACCTGTCAGAGATAGCCAAGGGAAATCTGACTACCATGATTGAACGCGAATTTAAAGGCGACTTTGTCCCTCTTAGAGATTCCGTAAACATCATAATATCATCCCTAAACAGCACCCTTGGACAGATTAATGCAAGTGCCGATCAGGTGTCAAACGGTTCAGAACAAGTTTCTTCCGGGTCACAGGTTCTGGCTCAGGGTACTGCTGAACAGTCAAGTTCGGTAGAGGAACTTATGACAACCATGAGTGCCGTATCTGAACGGATACAGCGAGGTTCTGAAAATGCCATAGATGCAAGCAAGAAAGTTGCTACAGTTGGACATAATGTTGAAAACTGCAACACCGAGATGCAAAAAATGATAGAGGCTATGAGCGATATAAATAACAGCTCGAATGAGATTGGTAAAATAATAAAAACCATCGAGGACATCGCCTTCCAGACCAACATCCTTGCCCTTAACGCCGCTATAGAAGCTGCGAGAGCCGGAAGCGCAGGAAAAGGATTTGCCGTGGTTGCCGATGAGGTCAGAAACCTTGCAAACAAAAGCGCTGAAGCCGCGAAAAATACGGCATCCCTCATAGAAAACTCCATAACAGCAGTCCAAAATGGTGGCCGCATAGCAAATGAAACTGCCAGCATAATGAATTCTGTGTCCGAAAACACAAATAACGTAGTTAACGTCATTGACATGATATCTTCCGATTCCGTTGAACAGGCGAAGGCAATCATAGAAGTGCAACAGGGAATCGACCAGATTTCTTCGGTTGTCCACAGCAACTCCGCTACCGCTGAGGAGAGCGCCGCAGCGAGCGAGGAATTATCCGCCCAGGCAGAAGCCTTGAAATCACTTGTAGAAACATTCAACTTAGCGTAATAAATAGAACTTACAAAAATGAGAGGTGGAAATCCACCTCTCATTAAAAAATCTGAAATTACAATATATCATCCTAAATGTTAACTTCTGAGTCCATTTCGACCTGACACAAATAATAGACAAATATTCCATTTGTATTTTCCTTATATATAGTTCCAGTGTTTAAAAGATAATCCAGATGAGACATCGTTTCTCCCATAGCAAACCATTTTTGATTTTCCGGGAAATCATCCCATGACTTTCCTCTTAAATTCCATTGCATATTTTGAGCTATTTCATAAGCTGTGAGAGCTCTATCCTTATTGTTTCTTATCACTTTCACGGTATCATCCAGTCTTATCCTGTGATGCTCCAGTATTTCATCAATTCTATCATAAACAGAGCCTTTGCTTTCTCTGTGGCCTGAAAGAGTTGTTTTTATATCGACTTTGTTAATCATTTTAAGACTTTCCAGATAATCTTTCAACGAATCCTTGATTCCATACCAGGAAGTTATATTCGGAGTTATATCAAATAATACATGGTCTCCCGAGAACAACAGTTTTCCATCCTCAAAATAAAGACACATGTGCCCCGGAGTATGCCCCGGTGTAAGGATGCATCTGAATTCATAATCTCCCACTTTTATAATTTCTCCATCTGATAGCATCTGCGCTTCAAAGAGTTTGTCTGGCATGAATTTTTTTGCCTGGTTCGTACTCTTGAGCATGTCTGTTATTTCCTGTGGAAATCCTTCTTCGGTATACATTTCTTCTATTTTTACCCAGCTTACATTTGCAATATCCCCTTTTAGATACCTGTAGTCGATTTCACTCATGTATATCTTACTATCAGGTCCTGCAATTTTATTTACAAGCCCCGAGTGATCGCCATGAAGGTGCGTTATGAAAAAATCGGTATCTTCAATTTTGACTTCCAATTCCTTAAGCCCTTCCATAAGCGCATCATAGCATTCGCTCCTGTTGAAACCTGTATCTATTATCATATTCCTGCCTGGTGTCTTTATTACATATGAGTTCAGATTTCTTAGAGGATTTTCTGGAAGTGGCACAGAAATCCGGTATACATCTGGATTGCTAAAAACTTTTTCTGTCATTGTATTCTCCTGATTCTTATAAAAAATAAATTCAGAAGAATTTTCAAAGCCCTCTGAATCAAAGTGTTTTTGTAAATTAATTCTAAAGCATGTCTGCCAGTTTAAAAAGATTTTCTCCGTCGACTCTGTAGACCGTCCAATCGGACATAGGGTTTGCACCCATCTGCTTATAAAAGTCTATCGAGCTTTGGTTCCAGTCCAGGCACCACCAGTCAAGTCTTCCGCAGTCTCTTTCAACTGCAATTTTACCAAGACATGCAAGCAGAGCCTTCCCCAGTCCTTTTCCTCTATATTCTGGGTTAACAAATAAATCTTCAAGATAAAGATTTGCTTTCCCCAAGAATGTCGAGAAATTATGGAAATAAAGAGAAAATCCTGCAGGCTCTCCCTTATATTCTCCGATTATTACTTCTGCCTGTTTTTTTACAAACAGTGATTCTCTAAGCACCTCTTCCGTGGCAACCACCTCATCAAGCATCCCTTCGTACTCGGCAAGATCTTTGATGAATTTTAAGATTAGTGCTACGTCATCCTCAGTTGCATATCTTATTCTAAAGTCAGCAACTTGAGTTTCATAAATTTTTTTCATATGTATCTCCTTCATTTCTCTAAATATTTTAGCTTTTTGTATACTTTTAATGTTCTTCTAGTGTTTCAAAATCCCACGCTTCCAGTTTAGCCCTCTTGAGCATTTTTTCAGTTTCATGCAGTGGCATAGGCTTGTAATAATAAAATCCCTGAACCTCATCGCAGAACAAGCCATCAAGAGACTCCAGCTGAGCTTTAGTTTCAACGCCTTCGGCGATTACTTTTAAACCCATGTTTTTTGCCAAGGAAATAATAGTTTTTACTAAAGCTTCATCGTTATTGCCGATGTCAATCCCCTGTACAAACTGTCTTGCTATTTTCAACCTGTTTATTGGCAGATGCCTCAAATAGTTCAAGGCCGAATATTCTGTGCCAAAATCATCAATGGCGATTTTCACACCAAGCTCTTTCAAATCATTTAATATACCGACAACATAGCCTTTCTCTCTCATTGAGATGCTTTCTGTAATTTCCAGTTCCAAATATTCAGGCTCCAGTCCTGTCTCAAGCAGGACATCAGATACCTGTTTTAGAATGTCATTATTTTGAAACTGGCGGATTGAGAGATTTACTGCTATATGTATTTTCGCAAAACCGGCTTTCTGCCAAGCCTTGTTCTGCTGACATGCCTTACGAAGAACCCATTCTCCAATTTGTACAATCTGGCCCGTAGTCTCGGCTATTGGTATGAACCTCAAAGGAGAAATAATACCCAATTCAGGATGGTTCCATCTTAACAATGCCTCCAGTCCAATTACTTCTTTGGATCTTATATCTATCTGTGGCTGGTAATAAATCTCCAGTTCGTTTCGCTCTATTGCACGGTATAGCTGATTGCTCAGCTTCATGGTTTCTTCAAGTTTAAGGCTTAGGTCAGGATGGCTGAAGGAGTGCTGATTCTTTCCCCTGCCCTTTGCATTGTACATGGCAGCATCCGCATTTTTAATAAGCGTTTCTGCATCATTGCCATCTATGGGATATACTGCAATTCCAATGCTTGTTGTAACAAAATATTCGGTATTGTTGAGTTCAAAAGGTTCACCGAAACATTGCAATACTTTTTGGGAAATTATATCTATGCTGTCTGTATCCTCAACATTCTCGATTATAATGACAAATTCATCTCCGCCAAAGCGTGCGATAAAATCACTTTTCCTTATCAATTGTTTCAACCGGCTTGAAACTTCAATCAATAACTGATCCCCCACCAGATGCCCCATTGCGTCATTAATCATTTTGAAACCATCTAAATCTAAAAACATTATTGCAATGTTCTTCTCCGTGCGGTCTGCTAAGTGTATTATATGGTCTAGTTGTTTACTGAATAAAAGCTTATTTGGCAGACCCGTTAAATAATCATAGTATGCCAGATGCTCAATTTGTTCTTTAATTTCTTCATGTTTAACAATTTCTGATTTCAGTTTTTGATCAGCTTCAATCAATTGTTCCCGAATTTTTTGTCTTTCTGAATTATCCACAATGCTCTCTACTAGATAATTTCTGCCTTCAACAATCAATGACCTCACCGTCTTTATGATTGAAATGGACTCTCCATCAGCCCTAATCATTATGCGCTCCGAATCGTCTACAGTTTTACCCAGGTCACTTATCGGACATTTCCCAATTTCTGCAGGACATAATAACTGGTGGCATACATTTCCAATAATTTTTTCATAAGAAAAGCTGCACATATTTAAGAGTTTCGAATTGGCATAAACAATTTTATGGGTATCTGAATCTATTACAACGACTCCAAATCCAAGATTTTCCAATACTGACGACCCAAAGTTTGAAACGAAATGCAAATCTATATATTTTGAATCAACAGATGTTTTTATTGATTTTTCCATGAAAAACCTCCTAGTCCAGATTAAAAGTAGTATGTGATATAGAGTTGTAAATGCCAATTTATAATAATAAAAAATCTTTATAAATAGAAAATAATCCATAAATTCAAATTTATGCTGTTTTTTTATATTTTACTACATAGCATTTGAATTAGCTAGTGGATGTTAACATGTTTTTTAAAAAAAATTTATTGTAGAATTAATTATATTTTTCATTTTTTTGCTGGTACATGCTTATATCACTTTTTTTGATTATTTCGGTTATGCTTTCCTGAAGATTACAAATTTCTATGCCATAACTGAAGCTAATACAATAGTGATTATTACTGTTGTGATTGTACTGCTGCATTCTCATTTTAAGCATATCTAAGCGTTCTTCTATATGTTTTTCATCATCATCTCTGATAAATACGATGAATTCATCTCCACCCATCCTTATGCACCGTCCATAGTTTGAAAAAGTTTCTCTCAATAACCCTGCAAAAATTCTTATCGCACGGTCACCTTCCTGATGTCCGAATTTATCATTTATATGCTTTAGCCTGTCCATATCAATGCTTATTACTGCAAATTTTTCATCCCGTTTTCTCTCCATGGATTTTATGTAACATGTGTATTCCATCCGGTTTCCCAGCCCAGTGAGTGTATCTCTTTTTGACTTTTCATATAAAATAAAAATGTATATCATAGTCGTGGCCATTGCCCAGCTGTTCCATATCGTAAGCAGGATATGGTATTTTAATTGTACAGCGCCCAATATCATGGTAACTAGTGTCACTGAAATAAATATTGTCTTTTCATCCCTTGAAAGAAACTTCCTGTTCAGCCAGATTGTTACCAAAATTAAAATGTAATAATAGCCGCTCTCAAACGGTGATATCCAGAAAAAAGGTCCCCTGGAATACAGATTTTGACTATCCACATTGAAAATAAGATTATATTTACAGCTTAATATGGACATTGCCAGCAAAATTAAAAACGGAATTGCCGTTGCTGCAATAATTGATTTTTTTGTTTTTTTATACGCATTTGCCCAGCATGATATAAAAGCCATCATCAATATCTGTGGGATTGAAGCCATCGCAAACCCAGCTGCATTTACAAACTTATGCAATGGAATATTTTTTATCCATGATGTTTTATTTATAACAATGCTTATCAGCTCCAATATTATTATCGCCAGTATCGATATTTGAAGATATATGAAAATTCTATCGGTTTTATTTTCAATATCCAGCTTGAAATATGCATGTACTGTTAAAAGGCAGAGCAATATGCACATAAAAATACTGACCTGTGTTTCTAAAAGTATATCCATAGGCTTTCCCTTCCCTTATTTTCCCATCACGATTTCCACCAGTATGCAACGGCCACGCTCCCTGGTCCAACATGAGTTCCAATTACAGGTCCAATGGGCTGTACATCAACTTCTATTCCCAGTTTTTCTTCTATCATTTTTGCTATTGCCTTGCCTTCTTCCTCACAGTTTATATGATGGACAATCACTGCTCCTAGTTCATTTAACGATATATCCTCATAGAACTTGCCTATAAGTATTTCCACCGCTCTCTTCTTTGTTCTGGCTTTTGTAAGTACTGTGGTCTCCCCATTTTCAACCGTGAGTATCGGTCTTATTTTAAGCAGGTGTCCCATAAGAGCTGCAGCTCCCCCTATCCTTCCTCCCTTTTTTAAATACTCAAGATTTTCCGGCGTAAAGATAAACCTGCTGTGATTTATTACATGATTTACTTCTTTCATCGCCTCTTCAATAGATTTTCCCATGCTTGCAGCTTTTGCACCTTCAATGGCTGCAAATCCAAGTTGCATGGAGTTTGACCTGGAATCAATAAGTTCAATTCTTGCCTCGGGGTAAATTTCAATCAAATGCTGCTTTATCATAGTCGCCGTTGAATATGTACCGCTCATCTTTGATGACATGAATATTCCCAATATATGATTTCCCTGTTTTATATTTTCTTCGAACATATTTTTTATTTCTTCTATATAAGGTTGTGCTGATTTTGGAAATTCCCCGCTTTTTTTCATTTCAATATAAAATTTCTCATTCTCCCAATCAGTCTCTCTTTTACTTTCCCCATTCATTAAAATATTCAGTGACAGTATCTCTATATTGTATTTTTTAATCAAATTTGCTGGTATGTATGACGTGCTGTCTGTTATTATTTGTAAAGCCATATAATTTCTCCTTCGTGAACTTATGTCCGCAGTAATTTCATTTTATTTACCCAATCTATATTATACTCTTAAACCTCTCTTAACAAAATAATTATTATACAAAAAAATAGAAATACCACCCCACTAAACTAAAGTGAGTTGGTATTTCCATATTTCAGCTTAATTATTCATATTCAGGTCTAGTCAAGCAGCATTTCTACCCTTGCTACGGTCACAACTTTTCCAATCAGCTTAATCGAGCATGTTTGTTCCTTCTGATTGAAGCTGTAGTTTACTTTGTTTATGCCCCCTGGATTTTGCACTGTAGTCATCCCGCTTAGACCATTTAATTCATTCTCTGGAATTGACCCGTCTTGTGACTTGTTTTTTATTGCATTTATTATCGTGCTGCTGCATGATCCGGTTCCGCACGAATCGGTGAGGTCATCCACACCTCTTTCAAAGGTGGTAACTTTTATATTATCCTGGTCTATGACCTCTATGAAATTCACATTGGTTCCCTGTTTGAACACCTCGCGGCTTTTGTCAATGGCATTGCCGTATTTTATCATTTCCGCTGTAGTTTCTATTGCATTTTCTTCGCAGTACACGGCTACATGAGGTACTCCTACGGGAAGGTAGCTGTATGTTATATCTTTTCCAAGGCAGACTATGTTTTTGTCCATTTGCAGTGGCGCAAGGTCTATCTCGCCCATGTCTATGCTTACAAGCCCGTTGTCGATTTCATTTCCCTGGTCATCCTTTTCCTTTATTATCTGCGCCTTCATTATTCCAGCTTCAGTCTGGAATGCCATTTTATCTCCTGCAATCTGGCTGTCATAGGCAAATCTTGCTATGCATCTCGCCCCATTTCCGCACATTTCCGCTTCCGAGCCATCCACGTTGTAGATTCTCATTCTGAAGTCGGCGATTTGTGATGCTTCCACAAATATCAGCCCATCTGCTCCTATGGAAGTTTTAACGTTGCAGTCTCTTATCGTCAGCTTTGATTTGGTTTCGTCATCGAGTTTAAGTTCTCTGTTGTCCATAACTAGAAAATTATTTCCATTTCCGTTTATTTTCGTATATTTTAGATTCATGGCTTCCTCCGCTTTAAATATCATTTCTCACTAAATCTTCCAGAGTTTCTCGCTTTACAATCACTCTTGATTCTCCATTGTTTACCATTACCACCGCCGGCTTTTTGAGTCTGTTGTAGTTGCTCGCCATGGAATAATTGTATGCTCCGGTTGTAAGCACTGCCAGAATGTCTCCAGGCTCTATATGAGGAACCATCAGGTCTATAATAAGCTTGTCCCCTGATTCGCAGCATTTACCGGCTATAGTCACTTTTTCGGTCGCTGGAACTCCAGCCTTGTTTGCTACTACGCCCTCATACTTTGCATCATAAAGTGCAGGTCTTATGTTGTCCGTCATTCCTCCGTCTACGCTTATATATTTTCTTACCCCCGGGATATCCTTTATAGCTCCCAAAGTGTACAGCGTTATGCCCGCTTCTCCCGCCAGCCATCTTCCTGGCTCTATAAGAATCATTGGCAGCTTAAGTCCCTTTTGCTCGCAATTTGAGCTTATATTTCCTATTATCGTATCCATAAATACACTGATGTCCTGCGGGCTGTCAGATTCAGTATAATATACACCAAAGCCTCCGCCTATGTTCAGCTGCTCTATTTCTACTGCATATTTAGTTTTTATATCCAGGGCGAGATCCGTCATTTTTTCAGCTCCAGCCTTGTATATTTCCGGCAGAAACATCTGAGAGCCTATGTGGCAGTGTATTCCTTTGAAAACTATGTTCTTCATTTCAAGCACTTTTCCAACGGCTTCAATCGCTATCCCAAACTCCATCGGAAATCCGAATTTCGAATCCAGCTGACCTGTTGATATGGCCTCATGTGTATGCCCCTCTATCCCTGGCGATATTCTTAAAAGGGCATTAACTGCCTTTCCTTTCTCCTTAGCTATTATTTGTACATTTTCCATTTCATAAAAGTTGTCGATTACAATGTAGCCTATGTTATTTTCTATCGCGTATTCCAGCTCTTCCATGGTCTTGTTGTTCCCGTGAAAATAGATATCTTTTGCTGGGAAGCCTGCCTGAAGCGCTGTGTAGAATTCCCCGGCGGATACCACATCCACCCCCATGCCTTCCTGGGCAAGTATTCTGTATATTTCCTTGCAGGAAAATACCTTGCTGGCATAAAGTATTTTTGAATTCTCGTATTTGTTTGTAAGAGCCTTCTTGAGCTCCTTGCATCTTGTTCTTATTTCGACCTCATCCATTACGTAAAGCGGGGTTCCATAAGTTTTAGCGAGTTCTACCGTGTCTGCTCCTCCAAATGTCATATTCCCTTTTTCATTTATTCCCATATATCTTGCATTTCTCATTGTAGGTCTCCTTCTTCGCATGCATCGCCATTATTTATATAAAAAATATTGCATCATTTTAAATTCATAATTTATAATGATGCAATATCTGTGCCAAGGTTTATTCTATTGTTAGTTTACTGCCGGTTCTTCCTATATTTTTCTTAATTATACCCATATTTCCCAGTTTATTCATTATAGTTCTGACTTCCTGTTCCGAAAGCTTCAAGCCACTTTCAAGAGCATTTCTAGATATGCTTCTTCTTCCAATTCCTTTTTGATTTTCATTTGCTTTTTTTATTTCATTTAAAACAAACTGAACCTTTTCGTCCTGGGTATAAGATTTATGGGTTGATATTAGGTTTATTTTCGAACCCATTAATTCCCCCATTTCTGCCAGTTTTTTCGATCCTGTCCTGAAGGTCTCATTTCCAATAGTATTTAAAGCCATCCTCTTCTTGAGATTTGGCGGAAGATCGATCATGTCTATTACCGGCTTCTGCAGATAGCTAAAGTACTCTATATAGTTTTGAAGTTCCCTTGCATTCCCATCCCAAGTATAATTTTCAAACAGCCGCATTACTTCCTCGGCAATTGAATATTGTGCGCCTACTTTTCGCTTCATTTCTTCTATAAGTACTAAAAGATCTTCTTTTCGGTCCCGAAGCGGCGGTATCTCTATTTGTATGGTATTCAATCGGTAGTAAAGATCCCTTCTGAAATCGCCATCTTCCACCATCTGGTCAAGACTTCTATTGGTTGCCGCCACTATCCTTACATCGACACTTATTATCCTGTGGCCTCCAAGCCTCATGACTTCTCTTTCCTGAAGCACCCTAAGGAGTTTCACCTGAAGCGCCTGACTCATGCCTTCCACTTCATCCAGAAATAGCGTTCCTGTGTGTGCAAATTCGAAAAGCCCCAGTTTGCCCCCTTTTTTTGCCCCCGTAAAGGCTCCCTCTTCGTATCCGAAAAGCTCTGATTCCAGAAGATTATCTGGCATAGCGGCGCAATTTATAGCTATAAAAGGTTTGTTTTTGCGCTGTGAACTGCCATGTATGGCATGGGCAAACAGCTCTTTTCCCGTCCCGCTTTCCCCTTCTATTAAAATCGGCGCCGATGTTTTTGCCATTTTCCTTGCAATGTTTACAGCCTCTCTCATTGCTATGCTGTTTCCTATTATGTCTTCAAAGGTATATTTGGCTAAATGACCCTTTGTCAGAAGCTGCATCCTCGCATTTTGCTGCTTGAGTTCTTCTTCAGAGAATCGGTTGAGCTTGATGAATGCTCCAATATGGTTCTGATTTTTATATATTGGAAATATGGAAGTATTTACATTTATCCCATTTATGTTGATTACTCTAGTTTCCATCGCGCCATCTGAAGTATCAGTCTCTGACTGATTTGAATTTTCAGGTGAATCCCTATGTCTGGATTTTCGCTCTGCATCAAGGGTTTCTTCAAGATACCTGCCTATTTGAGGCAGCAATATCATTGTTTTTTTCCCGACTATATCATTTTCCCTGCCTCCGATTATGCCAAGCGCCCTGGAATTTATGGCAAATATATTCAGGTCTTCATCTATGCCTATTATCCCATCATCCAAAGCACTGAGAAGTCTTTCAAACTGGCTTTCCAGCCTGCTGGATTTGCCATAGAGCTTGTCTATGCTGTAGTTTTTCTTCGCCATTTTTTGGAAATAGGCATTGAACTTATCGCTCTCAAGGAGCTCTTCTTCTTCAAGTTTAAGCGCAAGTTCTACTATGGTGTCTATATCTATGCTTCTGTGCCCAATGTCTATTATCTTGCTCACGTTTTTTGGCACAAACCTGTGTTCTCCAGGAGTTACGGCAATATCAATTTCAGGAATTTCCTCCATGCCAGGATATACGGGTACAAATTTGACATGGTTTATCCCAAGTTGTGAAAGTCTTGATATTACTTCTTTTGCCATTATTTCACTCATATTTACCAGCATAGTTTGTGTGCCATCAGGAAGTTCGAGAAGTTCTTTTAAATTATTTTGTGTAAGATCAACTTTTAATTCTACATAGTCCATATGCTTTCCTATTTTTGATTCTCTTTCTTTTTTTGAAGCGAAAGCATCTGTCGTTATGAGATACAGCTGCGCCTTATCTACTGGTTTATTATTTTTTAAAATCTCATTTTTATCATTATATATGCTCGTACTGTAAATTCCCACCTCCAGATTGGCTTCAAAAAGTTTTCCTATCTGCTTTTTATAGAATTCGCCTACATCCGTTCCTTTGGTTATTATTATCAGTTTCTTTTTCTTGTTTTTTTCTTTTTTCTTCAACATGAATTAAGCCTCAATTCTCCAACTATCCCATTTGTTTTATCAACCCGTTTATATTATACCCGCTTTGCTTATTTCTGCATACATTAAAAGCAAGGTTTTTTAGGACCTTGCTTCTAATGTTGGTTCATTTATATTTTAAAGCAATAATAAAAAACAATTTTAATGAAGTGGCTATACC
>JBATTG010000198.1:0-12421 GCA_049670425.1 Proteocatella sp. | reverse complement strand
ACAAAAGAAACAACGAGCATTACAACAAGCAATATGAAAATATAACCAGCACTCTGATGAATGCTGGTTATATTAGAACCTACAATTTAATTATTTTCTTTGTCTCCTTGACAAGGGATGTATCAATAGGTCTGCTTTTTTTTGCTTTAAAGGAATTTGCATCAAGCGAAACGATAAAAATATATTGATTAACGATAAAAAACTGTTGTATTTATTCAAAATATGTGTTAAATTACTCACATGTAACATGAGAGGCCACATTGTAACGTGAGATGCAATATTTGTAAACGACAACTGAATATTAATAGAATATTTTTATATTTTGAAGTGCAGGAAGGAAAAATAAAATGAAAAAAACATTAAAGGCATTGGGAATTGTGCTTGTGATAGGTTTTGGACTGGCAGTTACATTTCTTATGCCAGGAGTGAAAATGATAGGACCAAGCGATCCTATCATCCTTACGCAGGAGGAGGAAAAACAGCAAAATGCTGAACAGGTTAACCTTTATCAGGATGTGGATCTGGCCGGATTCAATACTGTAGATGTCAATGGAAACCAGGTTACGTCGGATATATTCAAGGACAGCGAGATAACCATGATAAATCTGTGGTTTACAGGCTGCAGCCCGTGTATTGCTGAGATGCCGGAAATAGCGAGTCTTTACAATACGAGACCGGAAGGCAGCAATATCATATCAATTTGCTGTGACACATTTGAAGACAGGGACTCAACAGAATTTGCGAAAGAAGTAATGGATGATGCGGAGGCCAAATTTGCAACACTTGTGCCTGACGTACGAATTCAGGAGGCGCTTACAGACCGGACTAACATATTTCCAACGACAATATTTGTTGACTCAGAGGGTAAGCTTGTTGGGGATGTATACTTAGGAGGCCGTACGCAAGATGATTACAGACAGGCAATTCTTGACAGACTTGTAATGGTAGAGGCGCAGTAATTTGAAAATAATGGGTATATCTATAATGGAAGCAATATCTTGAGTTTGTAGAAATCTTCTGTAGCCAATGCGCTACAGGCTTATTTGTTTTTATTATGGAAGGGTGATTATATTGATTGCCAGGATATTATTTTTGATTTTGCTAACTGCGTTAAATGCGTTTTTTTCTGCATCGGAAATGGCGTTGATATCTCTTAATGACAATAAAATCAAAATGATGGCAGACGATGGGGATAAAAAGGCCAAAAAACTGGTAAGGCTGCTTGCAGAACCGGGGCGGTTTCTGTCTACGATTCAAATTGGCATAACCCTGGTGGGTTTTTTAGCGAGCGCTTTTGCAGCAGAAACTTTTGCAGATCCGATTGTGGGGCTTATGAAGATGCTGGGTTGGACAGGTGGCGAGGATGTGCTCAGAGTCTTGACCGTTGTTGTGATTACTATATTACTGTCATATTTCACTTTGGTCCTGGGCGAGCTTGTGCCAAAGAGGATAGCCATGAAAAAATCGGAAGGCATAGCGTTTTTTGTCGTTACGCCGCTTATGGTTCTGTCCAAAGCGATGCGTCCTTTCCTAAGGCTTGTCATGCTTTCAACTAATTTTTTTGTAAGGCTTTTTGGAATAGATCCAAGCGATGAGGAAGATGATGTCACTGAGGAAGAAATCAGGATGCTCATAGACGTTGGCGAGGAGAAGGGCACTATTTATGAGAGCGAAAAAATCATGATTAACAATATCTTTGAGTTCAACAATAAAATCGCAACCGACATAATGATTCACCGCATGGACATGGTAAGCATACCCATTGATATGGAGCTGCCACAAATCATAGAGATTATTGAAAAAGAAAAATATACACGCATTCCAGTTTATGAGCAAAGCATAGACAATGTAATAGGGATACTGCATGTAAAGGATCTGGTTTCATTGATGAATGAAGATTGTATGAAGCAATTCAAGCTGAAAGATACTATAAGAAGACCATTTTTCATTCCGACGTCCAAGAAAATAGACGAACTTTTTGTAGACCTCAAGCGGGCCAGAACACATATGGCCATTGTGATTGATGAATACGGAGGAACGGCAGGGATTGTGACGATTGAAGATCTGCTGGAGGAAATTGTAGGAAGTATTGTTGATGAGTATGATCAAGAAGAAATCGAAATAAGAGAGATAGACAAAAACACTTATGAGATAAGCGGCATGATAAGCCTTGATGAAATCGAGAAGTTCTTTGAAATTGAGTTTCCCATCGATGAATACGAAACCCTCAGCGGATTTATAATAAGTTTGATAGGTAGAATTCCGCTTAAGGAAGAGGTTATCGAAGTTAAATATGGGAATTTCAGAATCGAGGTTATCGAGGTTACTGATAAGAGGATCGAGAAGGTAAGGTTTCATATAGATGAAAAGAATAAACCATAAGCCTGCCTTACGAAAATGTAAGAAAAATGTAAGATAAATCAATGGTTAAATAATTTATATGCTGTATAATGTTTATTATGGACATCAGGTTATTTTCATGATATTACGGATTTATTAATCAGTTTTTTATCAACAAGAATTGTATGCTCAAGGAATGATGCTATTTGTGTTGCCCTCTCCAAGAGCCTGCCTTAATGATATAAATGAAGACCTGCTTAACAGGCAAATAATTACTGTAACTCAATTAAAGTAATTTAACCTCGTGCATTATGCGTATCCTTGTTTATGGGATGGGCATATTTGTGCATCTTATTATAGCTATAGCTTAATGCTGAATAAAAAAAAAGCTGGCCAATTATCTTGAATGGGGTGGGTGATTAGATGAAAAAGAGTATTAAGTTGACGGTCGGCATACTTATTGCGATAATTATGCTGGTGAGCGCGACAAAAGTAGTTCCGATAGTATGGAGGGGGTATAATCTGTACAGCAATGCTGTAAATGAAACGAGCATAGAAGAAAAAGTGGAGCAATTAAAAAAATATGAAAATTATATATATATCGAAGATGTATCAGCTGAATTTATAGACAGCATGATTAAGTCCGAAGATAAAAAGTTTTATAAGCATAATGGATTTGATTTGATTTCCACGCTCAGAGCGGCTTATCAGAACCTGAGATCCGGAAAAATTGTCGAGGGTGGAAGCACCATAACACAACAGCTTTCCAAGAATCTGTACTTCTCATTTGAGAAAAAATATGAAAGAAAAGTGGCTGAATTAATAGTGGCCTTCAAGCTTGAAAAGCGCTATAGCAAGGATCAGATTCTGGAATATTATCTTAATATAATTTACTTTGGAGAAGGATGCTATGGTATAAAGGAAGCCTCGTTGCATTATTACGGAATACAGCCGATAGAACTTGATGAATCGCAAGCTGCGGCCCTCATAAGAACCTTGAAGAGCCCCAACAACTATAATCCAAACCGGATTAAAGTAGCTACTGAAGGATAAAAAAATCAAGTATTTGAGATGCAAACACATGTTGAATCTTGTAATATATCAAATGAAAATAAATTTAGGAGAAAAATATGGCAAAGATACTGCTTATAGAAGACGATGTTACCCTGCGAACCGAACTGTCAAAGTTTTTAAGCGCATATGGTTATGAATGCGAAACAAGCGATAAATTTGAAAATATAATTGAAATAGCCTTGAAATCAGATGCAGATCTTGTACTGCTTGATATAAATCTGCCTTTTTTTGACGGGTACCATATATGCAGGGAGATAAGAAAGACATCATCTATCCCAATCATCGTTGTAACTAGCAGGCATAGCGACATGGATGAACTCATGAGCATGAATCTGGGAGCCGATGATTTTATTACAAAACCATATAACACTCAGGTGCTGCTCGCGCATATAAGTGCGGTGCTCAAGCGAACTGAGGTTAAAGGCGAAAGTGAAAAAATAAAATGCAAGGGAATGACTCTGGATATATCAAAGAGTATGGTTTATTTTGAGGACGAGGAAACGGAACTTACGAAAAATGAGCTTCGCATCTTGAATCTTTTGATGCATAACAGCGGAAAGATTGTGTCGCGAGATGACATCATCAGCCTGCTCTGGCAATCGGATGAATTTATAGACGACAACACGCTCACAGTTAATGTAAACAGGTTAAGAAAAAAACTTGAGCTAATCGGTGCTAAAGATTTTATTGAAACTAAAAGAGGGCAGGGCTATATAATATGAAGCTGTCAAAATTTTTAAAGGGAAAACTGCTGTTTGTGCAAAGTATAATGGTAATAGTATTTGTATCGCTGCTCAGAATGCTCAATATCGGGGATTTTGCATTTATGATATATTGCATGATTCTGTTTACCGTTTTTTTAATGAATCTTGCGGTGGTCGCCTATGAATTTGTTCAGAAAAACAGATTTTACAAAAATGCATATGAAATGCTCGCTACGATGGAGGAAAAACAGTACCTGGGCCAGATGATAGAATATCCTGATTTTGAAGAAGGTGTGATATTGGTAGACATCCTAAGGCAGTCTACCAAGGCCATGAATGATGAAATAAATCGTTATAAAACGGAGCAGGAAGAATACCGGGAATACATAGAAACCTGGATACACGAAGTCAAGATTCCCATATCGTGCATATCGCTTATATGTGAGAACAATAAGGATGAGGTTACAAGGAGCATAACTGAAGAGGTCAGCAGAATAGACAATTTTGTGGAGCAGACGCTGTATTATGCAAAGAGCACCAATATAGAGAAGGATTATGCTGTCAGGGGAATCGAACTGGACAGCTTTGTAAAAGCGGTTATAAAGAAGCATTCGAGACAGCTTATAGGCAATAAAGCTGAAATAAGGCTTGAAGAATTGCATTTCAAGGTATTTTCAGATCCCAAGTGGCTGGATTTTATTTTGGGACAGCTTATTTCAAATAGCATCAAATATAAAAAGGAAAAGTTGAAGCTGACTATAAGTGCAGAGGAAAAGGCGCAGCAGGTAATATTGAGCGTGAAGGATAATGGAATCGGAATCCAGCCTAAGGACCTGCCAAGGATATTCGAAAAGGGTTTTACCGGAGATAATGGAAGACTTTTTGGAAAATCCACGGGAATAGGTCTTTACCTTTGCAAAAAACTGTGTGAAAAAATGAGACTGGGCCTGGAAGTCAAATCAGAATATGGAGAAGGAACGACGATTATGATAATCTTTCCAAAGGATAAATCTTTGCTTTTTGAGACGTAGATTATGCGTCTTTTTTTTATCTTACAAAAACGTAAGGGAACTGTAAGGCAAATCGATGGCTGAGCAAAACGGTGTGGATTATAATAATACATAGTTAGAGAAGTATGAAATGAATATTTGATTTAGAAATTATAGTAATGGGTTTGGCTATGTGAAATTATTTTTGAAAAGGGAGATATGACAATGAAAAAATTGATAAGTTTGGGACTGGGCCTGATTATAAGCGCGGGAATATTAACGGGATGCGGAGATCCCAAGGTTGAAGAAACGGTTAATACCCCGGTGGTTATTGAAAACGGGGCGTATGTAAATTCAGAGTATGACAAGGCGTCGATGGTTAAGCTCGATGGCACAGAATTCAGCCTCGCGGACGAGACAAATTCCTATGGGGAAAAGGATTTGGGATTTGGGATTACCTATACAGACACGATGGAAAAGCTTAAGGGTGAAGACAAGCTTGGTGCTACGGTAACTTTTCCATACAGCATGCTGCTGAGTTATGCTCCGCAGGCTGTTATAAATAAGGTGAAAAGTACTAAATTCGAGGACATGAGCGAAGATGAGCAGATGGAATTTTGGAAAAATCTGGATAGTTTCGAGGTAGCCGGAATTTTTAGGATGCCGGAAGATGATGATAATGCCAAAGAAGATTTTGAGTTTTTCTCCAAGTTTTATGAAAAGACCGAAGCTATGGCAACTGTTGAAGAGGACACCTACTATATCGGGTACAATACAGATTACTCGAATTTGGAGCTGTCTGAAAGTGAGAAAACCGAACTTGCAACAATAGTAGAAGAACTTGAAATTTTCAAAAATGGGATATTTGTTTTTCCATATACAGATACAAGAACCCTTCCATTTGATGGGGATATGAAGGAATTCAAGGCGGAAACCTTAAGCGGGGAAACTGTTACTCCGGATGTATTCAAGGATTATGACCTTACGATGGTGAATGTATGGGCGACTTGGTGCGGTCCTTGCGTCGGGGAACTGCCAGAGATTTCAGAGCTTTATGGAAAATTGCCTGAAAATGTGAACCTTATCACGGTATGCACGGACGGGGCAGATGACCCAGAGACTGCAAAGGAGATTTATGATTCGGTTAATGGACAGTTCAAGGTGCTGATACCGGATGTGAAACTGGATGAATCATTTGTTAAGTATATTGATGCTTTGCCAACTACTGTCTTTGTCGACAGAGACGGCATGGTTGTCGGAATGCCGATAACTGGAGCGCCGGCCAAAGAGGGCGAAATAGCGGAGGCTTACATGGAAGCGATAAATGAAAATCTTGCTTTAATCGGCAAATAATCATAAAAAATCTTCCAAATCATATCTAGAGCAATCTATCCGGGTTTTGCCCTGAGGGCATATCTGGATTTGGGTTCAGGAGATAAATAAAAAAGGAACTTGAATAAAGAAGGGTAAATATTTCATGAAAAAATTAAATTCATTACAAATAAAGCTGTTTATGGCATTCCTCATGGTGTTTGATCACATACCGTATTTTGTGTCACCGGGCTTAGCACTTTTTTTCCATGTCATTACAAGATGCGTGGGGGTATGGTTTGCCTACGTGGCGGTGGAGGGTTTCATCCACACGAGCAGTAAATTCAAATACAACAGGAGACTTTTTGTATGGGCAGGAATCATGTTGGCAGGCAATGGCATGTTGAATTTTATGTTCAAGTCAAAACCTGAAATAGGACTGCACAACAATATCTTTCTGACCCTGGCAATGGGCGTGCTGATATTGAACGTCCTGCACAGCACTAAAAAGGAAACGAAAGCATCGGGTGCAATCAGAGTTATTGCCGCAGCAGTTTTGTTTGTCTCAGCGGTTCTTTTCACGGAGGGAGGACTAATTGTCATTCCTTTCATGCTGATCAGCTATTTTTTCAAAGACAGGATCAAGCTAAGGGATGGGAGTTACCTGATTCTTGCAGCTATGCTTCTTTTCATGTCATATCAGCCATATGACACGCTTGAGATGACAATCAAAATGCTTCTGTACAATGGAGATTTCTTTTTCATAACAGTGATACCATTCATTCACATGTACGGCGGGGAAAGAGGACCAAATAGCAAGCTGAGCAAGTATTTCTTTTATGTCTTCTACCCGGCCCATCTTTGGATTATAGCGGCGATAGCTTATTATATAAAATTATAGAAAGAGAGATAAATCATATGGAATCGATTTTAAAGGTGAAAAACATTCAAAAATATTACGGAGGCAAGGGGAATATTACAAAAGCTGTGGACAATGTAAGCTTTAATGTCGAGTCTGGGGAGTACATCGGTATAATGGGTGCATCTGGAAGCGGAAAAACAACCATCTTGAACTGCATATCCACAATCGATGAGGTTACGTCCGGAAATATATATATTGCTGGAAAAGATGTTACTGAAATGAAGAGCAACGAACTGGCAAAATTCAGGAGAGCAAAGCTGGGCTTCATTTTTCAGGATTTCAACCTTTTAGATACTCTGACAGGCTTCGAGAACATTGCACTGGCGCTCGCAATCATAAAGACGGATGCAAAGGAAATTGATAAAAAAGTGAATGAAATAGCAGAGAAACTGAGCATCAAGGATGTAATGAACAAGTATCCATATCAGATGTCAGGGGGGCAGAAGCAGAGGGTGGCCAGTGCCAGAGCCATAGTTACAGACCCAGCGCTTATCCTTGCAGATGAGCCGACGGGATCCCTGGATTCAAAATCAGCAAGAGTGCTTCTGGAAAGCTTTAAAAGACTTAATGAGGAAATGAATGCTACCATATTGATGGTAACCCATGATGCTTTTACGGCAAGTTACTGCAAACGTATATTATTTGTCAAGGATGGAAAGCTTTTCAACGAGCTTATACGGGGGAATGAAACAAGGAAAGAATACTTCGACAAGATAATGGAAGTTATTTCATTGCTGGGAGGGGATTTGAACAATGTTGATTAAACTTGCTTTTAAAAATGTAGGAAAAAGCATCAAGGAATATGCCGTGTATTTCTTTACATTGGTGCTGGGAGTATGCGTTTTTTACATGTTCAATTCCATAGATGCTCAAACTGAGATAATGGTAGTGACGCAGACTACAAATGAAGCTATGAAGACTCTTACTCAGATTCTGTCATATATTTCGGTATTCGTTTCCGTATTATTGGGATTCCTGGTAGTCTATGCCAACAATTTTTTTATAAAGCGAAGGAAAAAGGAATTTGGGATATATATGACCCTTGGCATGGACAAGTTGAAGCTGTCGGCAATCCTTATATTAGAAACATCTGGAATAGCAATTTTGGCACTGATTACAGGCCTGGGAGCGGGAGTCTTCATGTCACAGTTCATGTCCGTTTTTACGGCTAAGATATTTGAAGCTGACATGAGCGCCCACAAATTCATATTTGCACCTGAGGCTGCGGCAAAGAGTATCATCTATTTTGGAATTATTTTTCTCATAGTCATGATGTTCAACATGATGTGCATATCAAAATTCAAGCTGATAGACCTTATCCATGGTGGAAAAAAGAATGAGACCTTGAAAATCAAGAATATGAAATTCTCGGTGCTTCTTTTTATAGTATCGCTTGTTATGCTGGGAATTTCATATGCAATGATAATCCAAAATGGCATGATGGATATGGATGCATACTTTTCGGGTTCAATCATCCTTGGAATAATGGGTACCTTCCTGTTCTTCTTCTCATTGACTGGATTTGCAATCAGGCTTATAGCCAATAACAAGAAACTGTATTACAAAGACTTGAACATGTTTGTACTGAGACAGATAAACAGCAAGATAAATACCAATTTCATTTCGATATCGGTCGTGTGCATAGTGCTGCTGCTCACAATAGGGATATTTTCTTCGGGATACAGCCTGCAAAATGCGGTTTCTTCCGACCTGAAGAAATCTGTACCCTATGACATATCGATATTCGATTACAGTGATTTTGAGGATGAATCCATTGTTGCCAGGCTGCCCGAAGAATTCATGTCGGAAAAATATGTCAGTGAGTATGACGAATTCGTCGAATATGTAAAACCTGATTTGAAGTATGGCGACGTTCTTACTGAAAGTGAAATCTCGAAAAAATATTTGCTGGATAATCCCATAAGTTTTATAAAACTTACAGATTATAACGAATCAATGGAAATGCAGGGAAAAGAAAAGTTGAAGCTTGATAAGAATTCCTATGCCATGGTTTCAACGAGTGAAATGTATAGGGTAGACAGCCAAAAAATAATCGACAATAAAACAGCTATTGATCTGGAGAATGACAGGCTGCTTCCGATGGCTACGGTTTTGGATACCGCAACAAGTGATAATTATATGTCCCAGATGTTTGTAGTAGAGGATAAGTATACTGCAAATATGGAAATTATCGCAATTTATGCAAATATAAACTGTGTGGATGAAGAAGCATCGCAGAAATTGGACAAAAACCTGGAGCTGTTCATGATGAGCGGCATTTCAGATGACAAGCCGTCATTTTCTTATTTTATGTCGAGGACTCAAATCTATGAAGATTCGATTACTTCCAAGGCCCTTGTATCGTTTCTGGCCATCTATCTTGGTTTTGTATTCCTGATAACCAGCGCCGCAATTCTCGCTATTCAGCAGCTTTCAGAGGCTGAGGACAACAAACACAGATATAAGCTGCTTTCAAAAATTGGAGTTGACAGGAAGATGCTCGACAGGGCCCTGTTTGTCCAAATAGCCTTTTATTTTATGCTTCCGCTGGGCCTTGCTGTGCTGCATTCAATCGTAGGGCTGTCGGTGGTCAACAACATCATAAGTGCTGTCGGAAAAGTGGATGTCACCTCAAGCATCATAAGCACATCGTGCTTCATAGGCCTGATCTACGGGATGTACTTTTTTGTAACCTATATAAGCTGCAAAAACATAGTTGACAAGTAAGTAAATGAATTGAATAAAATTTACCTTCTGTTTGCAAGAAAACACTTGCATTTATAAAAATGTAGGCGTACAATATACAAAACAGCATATTTACATCATATATAAAAACAAAAGCAACATTTAGTAAGTAAATAGTGTTATAATAATATAAATATTTTTGCAAATAACAGGAGGTAAAGTGATGGAAATGATGAAAGCATTGGTAAAGAGGCTGCCTGAAAAGGGTCTTTGGCTGGAAGAAGTAGAAAAGCCACAGGTTAAAGAGGGTGAAGTACTTATAAAAATGCACAAGACTGCTATCTGCGGTACTGATGTGCACATATACAACTGGGATGCATGGTCTCAGGCTACAATTCCAGTACCTATGACAATTGGTCATGAGTTTGTTGGAGAGATTGTTGAGCTTGGAGCTGGCGTTAAGGACCTTAAAATAGGGGATCTTGTTTCTGGAGAAGGCCATATAGTATGCGGAAAATGCAGAAACTGTCTTGCTGGAAAGAGACATCTTTGCAAGGATACTCAAGGAGTAGGCGTAAACAGAACTGGAATATTTGCTGAATTTGCTACAATTCCTGCAACAAATGTATGGCTTTGTGACAAGAGCATACCAGAAGAAATTCTAAGCATATTTGATCCATTTGGAAATGCTGCTCATACTGCACTTTCATACGACCTTCTTGGAGAAGACGTGCTTATAACAGGAATGGGTCCAATAGGAATAATGGCTGTGGCAATCGCAAGACATGCTGGAGCAAGACATATAGTAGTTACAGATATAAATGAGTACAGACTTAACCTTGCACTTAAGATGGGCGCAAGCAGAGCTGTAAACGTTGCAAAAGAAAAGCTTGAAGATACAATGGCAGAGCTTGGAATGAAGGAAGGTTTTGACGTTGGTCTTGAAATGTCAGGAAACGGAGCTGCATTCAACTCAATGATAGACAACATGATTCATGGTGGAAAGATAGCCATGCTTGGAATTCAAGGTCCAGGAACTTATGTAGACTGGAACAAGGTTGTATTCAACGGACTGTTCATCAAAGGTATATACGGAAGAGAAATGTATGAGACTTGGTACAAGATGCAGTCTATGCTTCAATCAGGACTTGATCTTTCACCAATAGTTACTCATCAGTTCCATTACACTGAGTTTGAAAAAGGCTTTGAAGCCATGATTTCAGGAAACTCAGGTAAAGTTGTTCTTAACTGGATATAGGAGGAAAGTATGTATAAATCAGCAGTAGAAATTTATAAAACGCAGCTTCAGGAAATCAAGGACGGCGGTCTTTGGAAGGACGAAAGAATAATAACTACACCTCAAAAGAGTGTAATCGACACTACGAAGGCTAAAAGTGTAATAAATATGTGTGCCAACAACTACCTTGGACTTTCTAACAATGCAGAAATAATCCAGGCAGCTAAGGACAGCTATGACAAATGGGGCTTCGGACTTTCTTCAGTTCGTTTCATCTGTGGAACTCAGGGAATACACAAGGAGCTTGAGCAGAAGCTTTCTGAATTCCTTGGAATGGAAGATACAATACTTTACTCTTCATGCTTCGATGCAAACGGAGGTCTTTTCGAGACTATAACAACTGGCGAAGATGCTATAATCTCAGATGCGCTTAACCACGCTTCTATAATAGATGGAGTAAGACTTTCAAAGGCTATGAGATACAGATACGAGAACAACAACATGGCGGACCTTGAAGCTCAGCTTAAGCAGGCTGATGCTGATGGCGCAAGACTGAAGCTTATTGCGACTGACGGAGTATTTTCTATGGACGGGATAATTGCCGATCTTGACAAAATATGCGACCTTGCAGACAAGTACAACGCACTTGTAATGGTTGACGATTCTCATGCTGTAGGTTTTGTAGGAAAAACTGGTAGAGGAACTCATGAATACAGAAACTGTATGGACAGAGTAGACATAATAACAGGAACTCTTGGAAAAGCATTAGGCGGAGCGAGTGGTGGATACACTTCTGGAAGAAAAGAAATAATTGATCTTCTTAGACAGCGTTCAAGACCATACCTTTTCTCTAATACTTTAGCGCCAGCAATCGCAGGAGCAACGCTTAAGGTTCTGGACATGCTTATGAGCAGCACAGAGCTTAGAGACAAAGTTGAAGCTAACACAAAATATTTCAGAGCTGAAATAAAGAAAATAGGCCTTGAAGTAATCGAATCAGAGCATCCTATATGTCCAGTAATGCTTGGAGACGCAGTTCTGTCTCAGAAATTTGCTGAAAAAATGCTTGAAAAAGGCGTTTATGTTGTAGGTTTCTTCTTCCCGGTAGTTCCAAAAGGAAAAGCGAGAATAAGAACTCAGATATCAGCAGGACACTCAA
>JBATTG010000197.1:0-10451 GCA_049670425.1 Proteocatella sp. | reverse complement strand
TTTTTGTATAGCAGATGGCGTGGCCATGCCTCATGCAAGACCAGAAGATGGAGTACTAAGAGAAGGGGTTGCAGTAGTAAAACTCAATCACCCTGTAGATTTTTTAGGAAAAGAAATTAGTGTGTTTTTTACACTTGCAGCAAAAGACGGCGTATCCCATCTGGAGATGCTTAAGAAAATTGCAGAGGTGTGTATGGATAATGATAAGTTAAATGCAATTATGTGTTCAACAAATGAACAAGAAATTCAGGAGGTATTATAATGAAAAGAATAATGGCAGTATGTGGATCGGGATTAGGATCAAGTTTTATGGTGGAGATGAACATTACCGATATTTTGAAAGATTTAGGATTACAGGACAAGTATGAAGCAAATCATACATCTCTTGCAGATGTAACTGCATCTGATGCAGAAATATTCGTTACAGGCATAGATCTTGCCGATTGCGCGAGTCATCTTCCAGAACTTATAATTTTAGATTCGTTACTTGATAAAGATGAATTAAAAAGAAAAATACAGGAAAAAATTGGAATTTAAGTTTAAAAATTAGAAGGAGAAACTCAATGAATGGATTTTTAAAGGTGGTTGTAGATTTTTTATCTGAACCAGCAGTACTTATAGGACTCATAGTATTAATAGGCTTAGTATTACAAAAAAAATCAGCGGACGTCATAATAAAAGCCACACTTAAAGCAATGGTAGGGTTTGTAGTAATCGGAGCTGCAGCAGGAGTAATAGTCGGATCACTTGAACCTTTTGGAGTGATGTTTGAGCATGGATTCAATATATCTGGAGTTATACCAAATAATGAAGCCGTAGTTGCAATGGCACTTGACGAATTTGGTAGAAACACAGCACTTATAATGACTTTTGGAATGGTAGCAAACATACTTATTGCAAGATTCACAAAATACAAATATATATTTCTTACTGGACATCATACTATGTTCATGGCATGCATGATAGCGGTTATATTAGGAGCATCAGGAATGAGTGGTGTGCACCTTATATTTACAGGTTCTCTGGCCTTGGGATTGTTGATGGTCATTTCGCCAGCAATGCTCCAGCCATTTATGGTTAAAATAACAGGAAATGATTCAGTGGCGCTTGGTCATTTTTCAGGAATGGGTTATGCTATGGCGGCACTTATAGGTAAGGCTGTTGGCAAAGGCTCAAAATCTACAGAAGAAATGAAAGTTCCAAAATCATTGAGTTTCCTTAGAGACTCGGTAGTATCCATATCACTCACTATGCTTATACTTTATGTAGGAGTTGCATTTGTAGCAGGTCCTGGATTTGTAGAAACAGAATTGTCTGGGGGAAAAAACTTTCTTGTATTTTCAGTAATGCAGGCATTGACGTTCTCAGCTGGATTCATACTTATACAAAACGGAGTTAGGCTTGTTCTTAATGAAATTGTTCCAGCATTTAAGGGAATATCAAACAAACTGGTTCCGAATTCAAAGCCGGCGCTGGACTGTCCAATTGTATTTCCTTACGCTCCAAATGCAGTGCTTATAGGGTTTATATCATCATTTCTTGGTGGAGTAGTTTCAATGTTTGTACTTGGAACAGCAGGGCTTATAATAATAATACCAGGAGTGGTTCCTCATTTCTTTACAGGAGCTACAGCGGCAGTATTTGGAAATGCGACAGGTGGAAGAAGAGGAGCTGTAATCGGTTCATTTGTAAATGGGATAATGATATCATTCCTTCCTGTAGCGCTTCTGCCAGTACTTGGAAATCTTGGAATTGCAAATTCGACATTTGCAGATGCAGATTTTGGAGTAGCAGGAATATTTCTTGGTAAAGTCCAGGAATATATTGGTGGGACTGGATTAACAATCACACTTCTTGGCGTATTTGCATTGATGATTGCGCTTACAGTATTTGATAATACAAAACAGATAGAGACAATTGTTGATGAAAAGGAAACAAAGATTGCTTAATGATAAATTTGGAAAAAATAAGGGAATAATATTTCCTTGTTTTTTTTTTGGAAAAAAGCATACGAAGTGAAATTTAGATCATAATAAAAATTCTTAACCGTTGAATAGATATGTATTTTAATATATAATATTATATATTAAAATACATATCTATATTACTTTAAGGGGGTTATCAGAATATTTTATGGAGAGAGACAAGAAAAATCAATTATTAGTTTTGGGTTATTTTGTTTTCTATATTCTGTGGAAAATAGCATCCCCCCAAAGTATTAGAAATATGGGAAGTAATTTCATATTACTTGCAGGGATTTTTGGGACGTCATTTTTAATATTGAGGATTTTGAAAAAGTGTGGAGATTATAAAAGTTATGCCATATTAGTATCAATTGCACTAATTGCATATTTTTTTGGGGACTGTTCCTGGATTATTTACGAATTGTTCGTTGGGCCTGATGTACCAATTATGCATATCAGCAATGCTTTTTATTTGCTGGAATCGGCCTTGTTTTGTATTGCTATATGGACTGTAGTAATAAAAAGATCAACAAGATGGAGCCGGCTTCAAAGTGGGATAGATGGCCTTATTTCAGCCATATTCATATTGTACATAATATGGAGGTTAATATTTAGCAATATACTGTTATACGATAGCTATCTTATGTCACAAGAATATCTGATTATTGCGTATGTAACATTTGATTGCATAATGATTCTTGCACTTTCAGTATTATGTCAATCTGGAAAAAATTCTTTTCCAGATAAAATCCAGATAATGGCATTAATCATATGGGGCTCGGCAGATGTCGTTTTTTACTGGAAATTTTTAATCGGTGGTTACAGTGACGGAAGCTATATAGATGTTTTTTGGGTTATTTCATATCTATTGATATGGTATTCTTTAGATTATAGAGTAAGCAAAGGGCTAATAAAAATAGAAAAAATAAAAGATGCATCAGAAAGCGAAAATATCGGAGTCGGAAATTCGTTGTTTTTGTCAATATTATATATTATGGCACTGATACTTAGCTGTGAAAATATAATTTTAGTAATTTTGTTTTCAGGTTTGCTGATTTTTAGAAAGATAATATCCAAGTACATATATACTTATATTATAAATGAACATTTAACTAAAGAATACAAAAAACTTAATGAGATTTTGGAAGAAAAAGTACTGGAAAGAACGGAAGAGCTTAATGTGAAAAATGAAGAACTCTACATTCTGGCCAATATTGATGAACTGACATCGCTTCCAAACCGAAGAAGCTTTTTAGAATATCTTGAATATAGAATCTCGAAAAATAAAAAAGGAAGTCTGTTTGCCCTGCTTTTTATAGATTTGGACAGATTTAAGTCCATAAATGACTGGTATGGTCATGAACTGGGGGATAAACTGCTTATAAGCGCTGCAGAACGTCTGAAAAGCTCCCTGCCGGCAGGGAGCTTTCTTGCCAGGCTGGGAGGCGATGAATTTGTCGTGGTACTTAATCGAATTTCAAAAGAAAGAGATGCCCTGAGCAAGGCCTATGATTTAGTTGAGGCATTTAGAAAGCCCTTCAATATTGGAGAATCGAAAATAAATTCCACAATAAGCGTTGGTATCTCAATGTACCCGATGCATGGGGACGGGGTTTCAAATTTGCTTAAGTCAGCAGACATGGCGCTGTACAGTTCTAAAGATGAGGGAAAAAATACGGCAATAGTATATAACTCTCATATGAAGAAAAAGGAGAAACTAAAACTTGAAATAGAGAGCAAATTGTATGATTCTATAAAAAATAATGAATTTGAAATGTATTACAGACCTCGAAAGACTGCAAATGATAAAAAAATATCATCAATAGACACTGAACTATATTGGAACAATTCACAGTTAGGTATAATCCCATTTTCAGATTTTCGGATGATTGCAGAGGACAGCGGATTTATAAAAGATATCGGAGCATGGTTAGTAGATGAAGCCTGTAAAAAAATAAAATACCTGGAAGTAAAATACAATATAGAGATGAAAATAGCAATCGAAATTTCTACGAAACAATTTCTTGGAAGTGACATTGTTTATGAGATTGATAAGAAAATAAGAGAATATCAGATAAGGGGTTCCTCTTTAGAAATAGAAATACTAGAGCGATTTTCTATGAAGGATGAAAAAGTTATTTTAGAAAAATTCAGGGAACTCAAAAAACTGGGTGTCAAAATTTCAATCATGGATTTCGGCAGGGGTTATTCATCCTTAAACTACCTGAAGAGCTATCCGGTCGACAGTCTGAAAATAGCGCCTATGATAGTTGGAAGCATAGATACCAATCCGGATAATCACAAAATAGTCGAGGCTATTATCTGTTTCAGTAAAATTTTCAACGTAAACACAATTGCTGAAGGTGTTGTAAATAAGCGACAATTAGACATACTTCAAAAATTTGGATGTGATGAATTTCAAGGGAATTATTACGGCAAGCCAATGAAGTTTGAAGAAGTAGAGGCCTTATTGGAAATTTAATAAAAAAGAAAGAAGCTGAATAAATGACAACATCTGTTAAGATTCAAAAACCAAAATTTCTCGGAGCTTTTGAAGAAGCAACCGATATAAACAAAGAAGTTAAAAATGCAGAAAAAATAAGAAATATAATCGCAGAAAATGATGAAATACAAGACTGGTTAGCTAAAGGGATGGCAATTGATTCCTGCGTATTCAAAAATGTAATATTCAACAATTGCACTTTGAAAAAAATAGATCTACTGGATACCAGATTTGAAAATTGCGATCTGTCCAATATAGACTTCAGCGGAGGCGGCATACAGCGTGTGGAGTTTATAAACTGCAAGCTTGTAGGAGCACGGTTTGATGAATGCAGTTTCAAGGATGTGCTTTTTCAAAATACCCTGGCTCAGTATGCCAATTTTTCCTTTTCGAAAATGAAAACCACAGGCTTTGTGGATTGCAACCTGAAACAGGCGGTATTTCAAGAATCAAAACTCGAAAAGATAATGCTCGACAATACGGACTTCAGCTCTGCCTATTTCAACAAGACTGCACTTGCCAAGGTGGATTTCAGCACATGTGAAATAACAGGGATAAATGTGAATATAGAGGATGTGGCGGGAGCTGTAGTAACGGCAAACCAGGCGCTGGATCTTACCCGCATAATGAGGCTTGTAGTAAAATAAAAGAAGAAAACTTCTTCTACATATAAGATTTAGGAGAAACAATGTTTATAATGATTGATAATTATGATTCATTTGTATACAATTTAGTAAGTTATTTTTTGGAACTGGGCGAAACTATAAAGGTTTACCGCAATGATGCCATTACAATAGATGTCATTGAATCTTGCAACCCAGAGGGGATTATAATATCTCCAGGGCCAAAAGACCCCAGTCAAACTGGGATTTGTGAAGATGTCATCAGGAAATTTGCTCATAAGATACCTATTTTAGGCGTGTGCCTTGGACATCAGACCATTGCTCACGTGCATGGGGCAAGAGTCATTAAGGGAAGCAGGCCGATGCATGGCAAAATTTCTCAAATTACGCACCAGAATGCCGGTGTTTTTAAAAACCTCCCATCTCCAATGAATGTGACCAGGTATCATTCACTAGTCGTTGATCACGATACGCTTTCGGACAGGTTTTTAATCACGGCGAAGAGCGAAGACGGAAATATTATGGGAATTAAGCATAAAGACCTGCTGATGGAGGGAGTTCAGTTTCATCCGGAAGCCGTATTGACGGAGCATGGACATGAACTTCTGGCAAATTATATAGCATGGTGCAAGGAGGTCAGACAAGGCATTGAATCTTCATTTTGAAATACAGAGCATTAAAACGAAATTAAATGGATTTGAAATCTATCAATGCATCGAAAAGGGTGAGGACCATATTTTTTTGGACAGCTCCAAGGAAGATTCACCTTACAGTAGGTACAGCATTATAGGAGCGAATCCTTTTTTGACGATAAAATATGAAAATAAAAAAATTTACGAAAAATGGTATGGACAGGAGATAGTCTGTTTCAAGCCGGCAGAAAACCAGATTGATATTTTCAGCTATTTGAACAATATCCTCAACATATATAAAGCTGACAACAAGACGAAGCTTCCGTTCATCGGAGGGGCTTTGGGTTATTGCAGCTATGACCTTGGCAGTGAGATGGAAAATCTGAAAAGTAAGGCACCAGCTTTGGTTGAAATACCAGAAGTCTATTTTGTGTTTTATGACAATGCAATAATACTTGACCACCGATCAGGCGAAGTGTCTGTCACGGGCTTTGGAATAATGAAGGATGCAAAAATTAGCGTTGCTGATTTAGTGTGCCAGATAGAAAAATGTGAGAATTCCTTGATAAATAAGGATATTGAAGTCAAGGATTGTAATATAGATTCACCAAAAGAAGCCAGACCTGTTTTTGAATCCCCCTTTGATGAAACTGAGTATAAAGAAACCGTGGAAAAGATGCGTAATTATATCAGGGAGGGGCATATATATATTGCCAATATGACACATACCTTTGCAGGCGACTTCAAAAGCGACCCTCTGAAGACTTATGAAAAATTGAGGCGAATCAATCCCGCACCATTCTCAGCCTTCTTGCCGCTTGAAGATTTTACGGTGCTGTCTTCCTCGCCGGAGCGTTTTATAGAAATTCGCGCAGGAAAAGTGCAGACACGGCCTATAAAGGGAACGAGGGCGAGGGGAAGTTCTCTCGAAGAAGACAACCAAAACAGGGAAGAACTGAGAAACAGCGAAAAGGACAGGTCGGAGCTTCTGATGATTGTCGATCTTGAAAGAAACGATTTAAACAAGGTTTGCATGCCGGGTAGTGTCAAGGTAACCGAACTGTTCCAAATCGAAGAATATGCGACTGTTTTTCATCTTGTAGCGACAATTGAAGGGCGCCTTATGCCAGGGAATACATCAGTTGACTGCATCAAGGCGACTTTTCCGGGAGGTTCGATTACAGGAGCGCCCAAAATCCGCGCTATGGAAATTATAGATGAGCTTGAAAAAAGCAAGAGGAATATATATACAGGCTCTATTGGCTATTTGGGTTTTGATGGAAATCTAGATCTCAATATTGTCATAAGGAGCATACTGATGAAAGATGAGCGGGCGTATATCGGTGTAGGCGGTGGCGTCACCTGGGAATCGGAAAGTCAGGCCGAATATGACGAGACGATAGCCAAGGCTATTGCATTGTTCAAAAGCCTGGAGGCAGACTATATCGCCTAAGGAAAGCCGTAATATACAGTGATATTGGTCAGGAGAAATTTATGGAGCCCAAATGCATAAAAACAGAGGAATTTCAGATTATTTCCGATAATTCATATTCTAAAAATCAGATTGAACTCGATGATGGGTTTTTATATGGAATTGGATTTTTCGAAACAATCCTGATAAGGAAAAACGCGTGCTTCTTAAAAGAACATATCGAGCGAATAAATAAAAGTCTGGAAAATTTTAACATTCCAAGACGTTTAACGAAGGACAGCATAGATGATTTAGTGAGGCTTAATAAATGGTCGGATACGGTGCTGAAAATAATTGTCACTGAAAAAAACGCTGTGGCCCTGGTGAGGCCGATTTTATATACGCAAAAGCAATATCAGGAGGGGCTTAGGCTCTGCCTGAGCAGCCTTGTCAGAAGCAGAAATTCCTTTTTTGTAAACCATAAATCCTTGAATTATGGCGATTGCATTATTGCGATGCGCCTGGCAAAAAGTGCAGGGTTTGACGATTGCCTGCTTAGCAATGAAAGTGGTCATCTTACCGAAAGCAGCATTGCCAATTTATTCATAATAGAAGATGATAAGTTGATTACACCACCACTTTCAGAGGGGCTTTTGCCAGGTATTACAAGAAATGAAATAATAAGCAGTTGCCAGGCAAAGGAAGAACCGATTACGGCTGAAAGATTACTGAACTCACAGGGAGCTTTCCTTACCAACAGCGTAGTCGGGGTCATAGGAATCCGTGCGTTTGAAGGCAGGGAGATTCCGCAGCACCGACTTGTACATTCCATCCGAATGGATTTGGAAAAGAAAATGAGAGAATTTTAATTTTAGGCGAGGGAGCGAATATGGCGGAGAGGTTTCAACGAATATTAAAAAACAAACAATACAGGCATCATCTTGAATTAATCTCAAATCATGAAAAAGACCGTATTTTCTGTAAGCATGATTTGTCTCATTTTCTGGATGTTGCAAGAATTGCCTATATACTTTGCCTTGAGGATAAGGCGCATCTGTCCAAAGATCTGATTTATGCTGCTGCATTAGTCCATGATGTTGGCAGGCATGTGCAGTATGAAGATGGTACGCCTCATGAGCAGGCAAGCGCCGAGTTATGCGGGCCGATTTTGATGCAAGAAGGCTACAGCGAGGACGAAATTTTGACAATTAAAGATGCTGTTTCAAACCACAGGAATTCCAAGCTAGAAATGTCCAAGGACCTGCCCTGGTATATTTACAGGAGCGATAAGCTTTCCAGAGCCTGCTACAATTGCAGCGCCACTGAATTATGCAATTGGCCTGACTCTAAAAAAAATCTGGACTTAAAATATTGAAACTTAAAATATTGAAGGGAAATTACGATGAAAATAGGAAAGCTTGAATTTGATTTCAATAAAAATGGTTATATCATGGGGATTTTAAATGTCACTCCTGATTCTTTTTCAGATGGCGGAAAATTTGCAAATATAGAACTGGCAGTCAAGCAGGCTCAAATGATGGCAGAAGAAGGTGCGAGCATAATTGATATCGGCGGCGAGTCTACAAGACCTGGACACAAAGATGTGACGGTGGAAGAGGAAATCGGGCGCGTCGTACCGGTGATAAAGGAACTTTCAAGAATCTTAGAGATTCCAATTTCGATTGATACATCCAAAGCATCTGTAGCAGAGGCGGCCATTGAGGCTGGGGCAAGCATGATAAATGATGTGTGGGGATTCAAAAGAGACCCTGAAATTGCCAGAGTTGCTGCAAAGTACGATGTTCCGGTTTGCCTGATGCACAACACAGAAGTCAAGGGATATGATGATTTAATAAAAGATATGACTGTCGATTTGCTGGAAAGTATTGAAATAGCAGTCAAAGCGGGTGTTAAAAAAGATAAGATAATATTGGACCCGGGCATTGGTTTTGCCAAGACGCTTTCCGACAATTTGAAAGTCATGCAGTCGCTTGAGGTGTTTTCAGATTTGGGCTATCCTGTGCTTTTGGGAACGTCACGAAAATCCATGGTCGGTCTGGCGCTTCAGCTGCCTGTCGATGAGAGGCTGGAGGGAACTTTGGCAACTACGGTCCTGGGGTATGTGAGAGGCTGTCGTATTTTCAGGGTTCATGATGTAAAAGAAAATTACAGAGCCCTTAAAATGATGGAACTGATGTTATAGTTTTCAAATGCAGCGTGATATCTTAATTTGAAATGAAGTATGAAAGGATATAGGAAATGGATCAACTGATTATCAAGGAACTGGAACTTTTTGGGCACCATGGTGTCAATATTGAAGAAAAAAATATGGGGCAGAAATTTGTATTGGACCTTATTGTAGAATTGGATTTGCAGGAGGCTTGTGAGACTGACAATCTGGAAAGTACTATTAATTATGCACAGCTTTGCCATGAACTTCAACATGAGTTTAAGAAGGAAAACTATGATTTGATCGAGCATGCTGCGCATATGCTGTGTTTTTATGTTCTTAATAACTATCTAAATGTGCAGAAGGTGACTCTGACACTTAAGAAGCCATGGGCACCGATTTTATTGCCTATCAACTATCCGGCGGTACGTATCGTAAGAGCGAGACACAGTGCTTATATTGCAGTGGGGTCTAATTTGGGGGATAAAAGAAACCATATTGAAATGGCGCTGGAAAAAATAGATAAAAGTCTTCATACATCGATTTTGTTACGATCTACTTTGATTGAAACTGATCCTGTTGGTTATGAGGACCAGGATACTTTCTTAAATGGCGTCTTTAAGATTTCGACAACGCTGACACCAAAGCAGCTTATAAATTATTTAATAACAATCGAGTCGGAATTGAAGCGAGAAAGGTCGGTAAGATGGGGACCTAGGACTATAGATTTGGATGTAATATATTATGACGATCTGATTACCGATGACGCTGAAATTGTATTGCCTCATCCAAGAATGCATGAAAGAATTTTTGTTTTGGAACCTCTGGCTGAAATCGCTCCTTATGCAGTACATCCGCTTTACAAAATGAGAACTGTGGAGATGCTGGCCAAACTGAAGATGGTATAATGCTGAATATTTGTTGATTTAATGAAATAATGATAAAACAGTTGATTTTAACAGGGAAAGTATAGTAAAATAGAAGGACATGAATACCATGAAGGTATCGAAACGGATTGACATTATAATTTAAACCACACAATAAATATTAACTATTACCACGAAGGTAAATGCACAGCAGAAGCGGATGCATCTTATTTTTGTGGTTTTTTACAGATAGGGAGAATTTATTATGCATATGGCAGATTC
>JBATTG010000196.1:0-10468 GCA_049670425.1 Proteocatella sp. | reverse complement strand
GCTTGTATCTGACACCTATATCGACTACAGGGTAAGGAAACTTATCGAAATAGGAAAGCTTGAATACCGAGGAAAACTCGAATCCATGAGAGACTTCGAGATAAGGGCATTGGGTCAGGCTTAACGGGTTTTAAGCAAAACCGGATTGACAGGAATATCAAAAAGATGTATCATATAATGGTTATAAACTTAATAATAATTTTTACTGGGGGTGCCTTTAAAAGCTGAGAGAGCATAAGCTCAACCCTTCGAACCTGATTTGGTTAGTACCAACGAAGGGAAGTCATTAATTGTAGCGCAACCGCGTCAATTCTGCATTTCCTTTTGGGAATGCTTTTTTATTGCGCAAAAACAAATCAAGACAAAGTTCGAGTTAGGCGCTGACGAGCGCGGATAAAAGGACAGGAGAAAAAATGAAGCTATCACAAAGGCTGTACGAAGAGGTAAGGGAAATCTGGGACGGATACTACGAGCATCCTTTTGTAAAGGGGATAGGCACCGGAAAGCTGGAAAAAGAGAAGTTCAAGTTCTATATGATTCAGGATTACATATACCTTCTGGACTATGCGAGGGTGTTTGCGCTAGGAGTCGTGAAATCCAAGGACGAGGAAACCATGCGAAAGTTTTCTGAATTTGAATATGGGATATTGAACGGCGAGATGGCGGTTCACAAGCATTACTGCAAAGAGCTGGGGATAAGCTCCCAGGAGATAAAGAATACCAAAATTTCCATGGCTAACCTTTCGTATACAAACTATATGCTGTGGGTTGGGCAGAGCCAGGGCGTGCTAGACCTGCTTGTTACCATACTTGCATGCTCATGGAGCTATGAGCTTATAGGAAAGGAACTTTCAAGCAGGCATGATATGACTGGAAACCCTTATTCGAAATGGGTGCAGAGCTATGCTTCACAGGAGTATCATGAACTGAGCCAGGACATAATAGACATGGTTGATAAAATGGGTGAAAACTGCACACAGGCAGAATATGAAAATCTGAAGGAGATATTCGTAAACTGCAGCAGGCATGAAGCTCTGTTTTGGGATATGTCACATGATATGAAAATGTAAAGAGGTGGATAACTTGCTTAGATTCGAGGATGTAAGTTTCAAATACAAGGGAGATATTAACAGTTTGATGTATAAAACCTCGTTTTCTGTGGATAAGGGCGAGTTTGTTTCGATAATAGGTCCAAGTGGCTGTGGGAAAAGCACCATATTCAGGCTTATAAATGCTCTTGAATCACCGGACGAGGGAAAAATTCTCGTGGAGGGGAAAAACTCGGTGTCGGGAAGCTGCGGCTATATGCCCCAAAACGACCTGCTGATGCCCTGGAGAACCGTGTGCGACAATGTGGGTCTTCCCTTGGAGATACAGGGACTGGGGAAAAAATTATCAAGGCTCCGTTCTCTGGAAATCCTAAAAGAAGTCGGCCTGCTCGAGTATGCAGACCGTTATCCGAGGGACCTGTCGGGAGGAATGAGGCAGAGGGCATCATTTGGAAGAACGCTGCTGGCGGGTTCAGAGATTTTGCTTCTGGATGAGCCTTTCAGCGCCCTGGATTATCTGACCAAAATATCGATGCAGGAATGGCTCCTGAGCCAGTGGCAGAATCTTGGGAAAACCGTGGTTTTCATAACTCATGATGTGGAAGAGGCGATTCTGCTTTCGGGCAGGATTCTGATAATAGGCGAAAATCCCATAAGTCGTCTGGAAGAAGTCGTTGTAAAGCTTCCCTATCCAAGGAAAAGAGCCATGCTCGAGAGAGCCGACATACAGGAACTCAAGGAAGAACTCATAGAGAAACTCAGGATGGAGGCGGTCATATGAAGAAGAACCTTCCATCCACAATGGTAGCGCTGGCGCTGGTGCTTTTCTGGCAGCTGGCCGCCATGGCAATCGATGCGGCATATATACTTCCGACTCCCGTGCAGGTTGCATACAAACTGTGGGAACTAAGGGAAATCCTGTTTTTTGTACATCTGCCGGCTACGATGACGGTAACGGCTTTGGGGCTCGCGGTATCGGTGGTGCTGGGGCTTGCTCTTGCAGTACTGATGGATATAAATCCCTCGATAGAAAAGGCTATATATCCGGTGGTTGTGGCATCGCAGACCATACCAACGACAGCCATAGCGCCGCTTTTCATACTGTGGTTCGGCTATACGATATGGAGCAAGGTGCTGGTCACAATTCTGATAACCTTCTTCCCGATAACCATCACCGTATACGACGGGTTTCGGGCCGTAAAAAGAGAAAGCATAGAGCTCATGCAGACCTACGGAGCAAGCTGGAGCCAGATGTTCTTCAAACTCAAGGTGCCTGCGGTGCTTCCGTATTTTTTCTCGGCAATAAGAATGGCAATACCTCTTAGCGTGATTGGAGCAGCCATAGCGGAGTGGCTGGGAGCGCAAAGCGGACTTGGATATTTCAGCAAGAGGATGATGACGCAGCTCGATGGTGCAGGGGTTTTTGCACCCATAGTACTGCTTTCGGCGGCTGCAATGATAAG
The DNA here is from genome assembly GCA_049670425.1 of Proteocatella sp. Classification (GTDB taxonomy): domain Bacteria; phylum Bacillota; class Clostridia; order Peptostreptococcales; family Filifactoraceae; genus Proteocatella. The sequence continues at coordinate 7,956 of JBATTG010000196.1, read as the reverse complement.
TGTAAACCTAATAACTATAATAGAAAAAAGAGTAATACATTGGAGGAGAGAGATATGAAGAATCAAAAAAGAAATAATTTTAAATTAGTTTTATCGATGATGTTGGTGATGTGCATGATATTTGTAATGGCAGGCTGCAGCAAGGGTGAGGCGGCGCCGACTCAGGAAGCAAGTGCGCAGCTTGAAGAATTCAACATAGTGCTGGACTGGTATCCAAATGCGGTGCATGCCTTTATATATGACGCCATAGAAAAAGGCTACTATGAAGAAGAGGGGCTGAAAGTAAACATACAGTTCCCATCAAATACCAATGACGGAATGTCCATGCCTGCAGCTGGAAAAGCGGATGTAGGAATATACTATCTGCAATCGGCAGTTGAAGCCATAGCGAATCAGGATCTTCCTGTAAAAGCAATCGGTACTATAGTTCAAAAGCCGCTTAATATAATAATGTCTCTGAAAGAAAAAAACATAACCGAGCCAAAGGATCTTATAGGAAAAACTGTAGGCTACTCAGGACAGCCTGCGAGCGAGATACTTGTAAAATCGATAGTAGAAAGCGGCGGAGGAAAAATAGAGGACGTGAACCTTATAGACATAGGTTTTGACCTTATAAACTCAATGACTACAGGAAATGTAGATGCTACAATAGGAGCAATGGCGAATCATGAAGTGCCTGCAATGCAGGAAGCCGGCTTTGACGTAAATTATTTCTACATTAATGAAAATACGGACATACCCGATTACTACGAGCTTATACTTGTTGCAGGCGACAAACTTATAAAAGAAAATCCAGAAAAACTTCAAAAATTCCTCAGAGCTTCAAAAAGAGGCTTCGAAGACATGAAGGCAAACCCGGAAGAATCGCTTGAAATCCTGTTAAGTCATCAAAATGCTGAAAACTTTCCGCTTGTTGAAAGCGTGGAGAAACAGAGCATAGACATGCTTCTTCCGCTTATGGAAACTGAAAATGCAGAGTTCCTTAGCCAGGACAAGGAAATCTGGCAGAAAAATATAGACTGGATGCTTGAAAAAGGCATCATAACTAAAAAACTCGATGCGGCAAATTTAATCGCTGATTTGAAGTAAGATATAATACTGGAATTTTGTAAAATCTAATCTGTTAAAAATTATGATTTTATTAAGGAAATATTAGTCGGAAAAAAAGTAATCACCTACGTTAGAAAACGCAGGTGATTTTTAATGGACATAATAATTAAATAATGCTTGAATATCGAAAAAATTAGCAGTAAAATTATATTTAAGCAATAAAAAAACTTGCATAAGCAAGTTTGGATTTTATCTACACAGTGTAGAGTCCTTAAGGACGATTTGAATAAATTTTTATTTGAACTTGTAGTGTAATCTTATATGGTAGTCAAAGATTATTTTTATGATATAACAAAAATAGGGGGATGTCAATAATGAAAAATGATTTTGAAAAATATTATTTGGGGTTTGATATTGGAACAAATTCTCTTGGCTGGGCAGTTACAGATTTGGACTATAACTTAAAAAAATTTAATGGAAAAGCAATGTGGGGGAGTCATAGTTTTAAAAATGGATCTACGGCAGAGAAGAGAAGACTCCACCGAAGTGCAAGACGGAGACAGCAGAGAAATGTTCAGCGTATAAAACTTCTTCAGGAGATTTTTTGCGAAGAAATTTCAAAAATAGATATGGGTTTTTATATGAGGATGCAGGACAGTAAATATTATATTGAAGATAAAAAATTAAAGGACAAGTATTCGATTTTTTCGGATAATGGTTTTACGGATATAGAATATCATAAACAGTTTCCAACGATATATCACCTTAGGAAAAAGCTTATAGAAGGAAATGATGAATATGATATACGTCTTATATATCTGGCAATTCATAATATCATAAAAAACAGAGGGCATTTTCTTTTTGAAGGAAGAAGTATGGATAATATAACTTCATTCGAACCTGCATTTAATGATTTCAAAGAGACTCTAATACAGGAAATTGGACTTAATCTGGAATGCAAGGATATTGTGAAAATGCAGGATATACTAAAGTCAAAGAACCTTGGAATAAACGAAAAGAAAAAACAATTAAAATTGTGTTTTGAAACGACAGGTAAACAACAGGATACATTTATGGCGCTGATTTCGGGTGCCAAGGTCAAACTGTCAGATCTTTTTGATGATGAAAAGCTTAAAGATGAAGAAATATCGGACATATGCTTTAACGAAGAAAATTGTGAAGAAAAAATGTTGAATCTGGAAAGTATAATAGCTGACAAGGTTATTTGTATCCAAAGAGCAAAGGCTATTTTTGACTGGGCAATGCTTGAAGAAATAAGAAAAGGTAATAAATATCTGTCATTTTCGAAAGTATCAGATTATGAAAAACATCATACAGACCTTGAACGCCTCAAAGACTTTGTAAAGAATGAATGTCCGGAAAAATATAAGGAAATTTTCTCGAGAAACGATGTAGAAGGCAACTATGCATCCTATGTAAAAATTTCCAAATTCGATTCAAAGAAGCAGATAATTTCCAAATACTGCAGCAGGGAAGATTTTTATAAGTATCTCAAAAAGCAGCTACCAAAAGTAGATAATAAAGATTATAAATATATATTAGAAGAAATAGAAAAAGGCTCATTTATTCCAAAACAGACAAATAAAAATAATGGAATAATACCATACCAGATGCACTTGGAAGAGCTGGTTGCAATTTTAGAAAACTCATCGGGGTATCTTGAATTTTTAAATAAAGAAGATAAAACAGGTTATACAGCAAAGGAAAAAATAATAAAATTGCTCACCTTTAGAATACCATATTATGTTGGACCACTGAATCCCGCACATCAGAATCAGCAAGATTTAAGCAAAGGAAATTCATGGATTGTAAAAAGATTAGATCAGAAGATTACACCCTGGAATTTTGAAACTGTAGTAAATGAAGAGGCTAGTGCAGAGAGATTTATCAGAAGAATGACAAACAAATGCACCTATCTTTCAGGTGAGGATGTTCTGCCAAAGAACTCACTTCTTTACAGCGAATTCATGGTATTGAATGAACTTAATAATGTAAAAATAAATGGCGAGGGAATAAGTGTAGACCTTAAAAATGAGATATACAGAAATCTTTTTCAAAAAGGGAAAAAGGTTACTGGAAAACAACTTGAAAAATATCTCATTACAGAGGGAATAACAGGTAAAAATGATGAAATAACTGGCTTTGATAAAGATTTTAAAAATACACTTAATTCCCATGCTGATTTCAATAGAATTCTGGGAGGCAGATTCACATCAAATAAGGAAATGATTGAAGAAATAATATTATGGATATGTCTTTTTGGAGAGAATAAAAAAATGCTTACGGCCAAGATATCTCAAAAATATGGAAAAGAACTTTCAACAGACGAAATTAAAGCCATGAGCAATCTCAAATACAGTGGATGGGGAAGATTTTCGCAGAAATTTCTTACAGAGCTTTATCATCACAAAGGATATGGAGAAGTTGTAAATATAATTACCATGCTCAAGGAGAGCAATGAGAATCTTATGCAGCTTCTGAGCAGTAAATACGAATTTGTAAAAGCAGTAGAGACATATAATAAATCAATGGCAGGTATGTCAAATGCAATAAACTATGAAATGCTTGAAGACCTTTATGTTTCCCCTGCAGTAAGAAGAAGCATATGGCAGACACTTAACATAACAAAGGAAATCCTGAAAATAAACAAGAACCATCCCGAAAAGATATTTATTGAAGTTGCAAGAGAGGAAGGTGAAAAAACGCGCACAAAATCTAGAAAAACACAGCTACTGGACCTTTACAAAAACTGCGAGGATGAGAAACGGGACTGGATAAAAGAAATTGAAAAAGAAGATGAAAGTAAATTCAGAAGCGATAAACTTTATCTATACTACACACAGATGGGTAAATGCATGTATACCGGAGATGACATAGCTCTGGGATCACTTTTTGATAATAATATATATGATATTGATCATATATATCCACGTTCAAAAACAAAGGATGACAGCCTGGAAAACAAAGTTCTGGTTCATCGAACATCAAACACGGATAAAACAGATGTTTATCCTATAGATACAGAAATTCAAAGAAAAAGAAAATCGTTTTGGAATATGCTCCTTGAAAAAGGATATATAGGCTCCAGAAAATACGAAAGACTGACAAGAGTAACTGAATTCAGTGACTCAGAGCTTGCAGAATTTATAGCAAGACAGCTTGTGGAAACAAGACAGTCGACAAAAGCAGTAGCACAGATATTAAATCAGGTATTCCCGAAAACAGAGATAGTGTACTCAAAGGCAGGAAATGTATCCGACTTCCGCCAGAAATTTGACATAGTAAAGGTTCGCGATATAAATGACTATCATCATGCAAATGATGCTTATCTCAATGTAGTTGTAGGTAATGTATATAATACAAAATTTACAAACAACCCTGTAAATTATGTAAAAAACAAGGAAAATCGCAAATACAGTCTTAACAAGGTATTAGATTTTGATGTTAAAAAAAATGAGCAGTATGCATGGAAAACAGGTAAAGGCGGCACAATATCGAAGGTGAAAAAGACGCTTTCGAAAAACAATATACTTTTTACCAGACATTCTTATACTAAAAAAGGAGGACTTTTCGACCAGAATATAATGAAAGCGGGGAAAGGACAGCTACCTGTAAAGTCCTCAGACGGCAGGTTGACAGGACAAACGGCAGAAGAAATCATAAGTAAATATGGCGGATATAACAATGTGGCAGTAGCATATTTTGTATTTGTTGAACATATAAAGAAAGGCAAAATAATAAGAAGCATAGAAAGCGTGCCAGTATATCGGGCAAAGGAAATTGAAGAAAATAAACAAAGACTATTCGAATATTTTGAGCAGACCATGGGCCTTGAAGACCCCAAAATCTTGATCAAAAAAATTAAAATAGATACCCTATTTGATATAGATGGATTCAGAATGCATATTTCAGGTAAAACGGGAAATCAGTTGATTTTCAAAGGGGCTAACCAACTATGTATAAGCAAAGAAAGTCAGGAATATCTTAAAAGAGTGATGAAATACGTAGAGAGGGTAAAGCTAGCAAAAAAAGAAATACCTATAACTAGCTATGACAAGCTTAACAGTCAAGAAAATCTGAAAATATATGATATATATCTATATAAGCTCAAAAATACCGTTTACCAAAAGAGACTCTCTAGTCAGATTTCAAGATTTGAAGAAGGACGGGATATATTTATAGCTCTTACTCTGGAGAATCAGTGTAAATTCCTTGCAAATGCCATCAACTTATTTAAGTGCAATAGTGTAGCGGCGGATTTAAGTCTTATAAATGGTCCTAAAAGTGCAGGTATAATTGTAATGAACAACAAGATAGATAATAATTTAAATATAAAAATCATAAATCAATCGCTGACAGGACTTTTTGAAAAAACGGTTGATTTTAAGAAGATATGAGCTGGAGAACCGTTGTTGTTTCAAACAGGGCCAAGCTTGAACTCAAGCTTGGATATCTTGTTGTAAGAGGAGAAACAACAACCAGAATACATTTGAGTGAAATAGCAATGCTGATGATTGAAAATACTGCAGTAGCAATAACGGCTAGTCTCCTGAGTGAACTTAGTAAAAGAAAGGTAAAAGTAGTATTTTGTGATGAAAAGCGGAATCCATGCTCTGAACTGGTATCCTACTATGGCAGTCATGATACCAGTATGAAAATAAGAAATCAAATAATCTGGAAGGAGTATACTTGTCAGCAGGTTTGGACAGAAATTGTTTCTGAAAAAATCAGAAATCAGCAAAGATTGCTGGAAGAACTGAATTCACTTAAAGCGGGAATGCTGGGGGATTATATAGAGGAGATGAAGTTTAACGATGCCAGCAACAGAGAAGGCCATGCTTCCAAAGTGTACTTTAATGAGCTGTTTGGAATGAAATTTACCAGAGCTTCAGAAAACAATATAAATGCCGCATTGAATTACGGATATGGCATAATCCTGTCAGCCTTCAACCGGGAAATTGTTGCAAATGGCTATATAACCCAGCTTGGACTTTTTCATGACAACATGTTCAATCAATTCAATCTGAGTTGTGACCTCATGGAACCATTCAGACCACTTGTTGATAGATGTGTTATGAAAATGGGACTCGAGAATTTTTCCAAGGAAGAAAAAATTAAACTTGTAAATATTTTAAATGATGAAACGTATATTGAAGGAAAGAAACATTATGTTAACAACGCAATCAAGATATATTGCAGGAGTATATTTGATGCTCTTAATGAAGATGATATTTCAATGATGAGGTTTTTTAGAAATGAGCTATAGATTTATGAGAATATTAGTGTTTTTTGATCTGCCATCGGTAAGTGCAGAAGAAAAAAGAGAATATACACGATTCCGTAAAATCCTAATAAAATCTGGATTTCTTATGATGCAGGAATCTGTGTATAGCAAGCTGTCCCTGAATACAAGTGCCTCAGATGCAATTGTGGAACATATCAGGAAGAACAAGCCGAAAGAGGGGCTTGTTCAGATACTTGTAATAACAGAAAAACAGTTTGCCAGAATAGAGTATGTTATAGGGGAATCAACATCCGATGTTCTTTCAACAGAAGAAAGGCTGGTGGTTTTATGAAAATAGTACATCCATCAATTGAGAGGCAGATTGTTTTTGAGGAAAACAGAGTGAATGTGCTGATAATTGAAAATCAGAAAATGCTTTCCGATATGATTGAGGAACTTATCAGACAGATTAATGGCGAGAGTGGAAACTTCGTGATTTCGGAGAATATGGAGTTTGTAAATATTTCCAAATCTGCAGAAATATGCATTGACATGTTTTCGTTGGAAATAAATTCAAAAAAATTGATAACAAAGCTTTATGAAAAACTCAGAGAAAAAGCTATGGATGAGAATATTTATCTGGATACAAAAATGATACTTGGTGAAGTACTGACATATATAGAAAATCTTATGTCTGCTTCAGATGAATATCCTCTTGTATGCAATTACAATATGGATATTAATTCCATATTAAAAGTGGCAGACATAAAATTTGACATAAGTTCAAGCGGATATCTTGAGAGAATAATAGATTATATTTCAATAACCCATGAGTTTTGTAATGTAAAGCTGTTTATATTTGTAAACCTGAAAAATTTCCTGCTACCTGAGGAACTTGAAGAATTTTATAAAACGATATTCTATAAAAAGATAGATGTACTTCTGTTCGAAAATACGGAAAGAGAAATAGCAAGTAAAGCTGAATACATTTACATTATTGACAAAGATTATTGTCAGATAAAATAAACACTTGAATAAATGAACGTATTGTATTAATATGAAAGTATAAGGAACACTATTGCTATATAGAATAACGATGTGTAGTGGCATTATACTTTCATATAAAATTTGAAATTTGAGGTTTGAGAGTAGTGTAATTCTATATGGTAGTCAAACTGGGAATTCTTGTGGGTGTTGGTTTAATACGTTTGAGAGTAGTGTAATTCTATATGGTAGTCAAACGAGGTTTTATGTGGAGCGTTAGAGTGTACGGTTTGAGAGTAGTGTAATTCTATATGGTAGTCAAACTAGTATAGATGAAATGTATGTCTTCCTAGAGTTTGAGAGTAGTGTAATTCTATATGGTAGTCAAACTAATCCATTCATACCCAACTTACTATAACGGTTTGAGAGTAGTGTAATTCTATATGGTAGTCAAACTTTCTCTACCGCTTGTAAGCATTGTAGAAAGTTTGAGAGTAGTGTAATTCTATATGGTAGTCAAACTAGTTTTGGATATAAATGGTCTGAAGGCTGTTTGAGAGTAGTGTAATTCTATATGGTAGTCAAACCTAGTACATTCAGTGTACTTTCCGAGCCATCGTTTGAGAGTAGTGTAATTCTATATGGTAGTCAAACAAAAAAAATGTGAAAGTTTCTGT
>JBATTG010000195.1:0-2954 GCA_049670425.1 Proteocatella sp. | reverse complement strand
GTTATGGTCAAAACAGAACTACGATAGTGGAATATTCATCCCCTAATATAGCAAAACCATTTCACATTGGACACATAAGAACTACTGTAATCGGTCATTCACTCCACAGACTCTACAAGTTTCTGGGTTTCAATACTATAGCCATCAATCATTTGGGTGATTATGGAACTCAATTCGGGAAACTTATAGTTGCATACAAGGCTTGGGGAGACAGGGAAATAATAGAGAAAGATCCTATTAGTGAACTGTTGAAACTATATATTGAATTTCATGACAGAGCAGAAGAAGAACCAGAAATGGAAGATCAGGCCAGAGCATGGTTTAAAAAGCTGGAAGATGGAGATCAGGAAGCTACTGAGTTATGGCAATGGATTCGTGACGTTTCACTTAAAGAATTCAATAAAGTTTATGAAATGCTTGGTATAGAATATGATTCTTTTGCGGGAGAAAGCTTCTATTCGGACAAAATGCCAAGAGTAATTAAAATGATGGAAGAAAAAGGCATTTTAAAGGATTCACAGGGAGCTAAAATTGTAGACCTTGAGGAATATGGAATGCCACCAGCACTTGTTATGAAAAAAGATGGATCAACGCTCTATATAACAAGGGACATCGCAGCAGCCATATATAGAAAAGAAACATACAATTTCTATAAAAATATATATGTTGTTGGAACACCTCAAGAACTTCATTTCAGACAGTGGAAAAAAATCATTGAACTTATGGGCAATGACTGGGCTGATGACTGTGTGCATGTTCAGTTCGGTACTGTTTCTTTAGAAGATGGCACACTTTCTTCGAGAAAAGGACGAGTTGTATTCCTTGAAGATGTTTTAAGCCGAGCTATTGAAAAAACCAAGGAAATAATAGTACAGAAAAATCCTGACCTTGAAAATATCGACCTGGTAGCAAAACAGGTTGGTGTAGGAGCAATAGTGTTTCAGGAGCTTTCAAACAGCAGAATAAAAGATTACCAGTTTTCTTGGGAAAGAACACTCAGCTTTGAGGGAGAAACGGGTCCGTATGTTCAGTACACACATACGAGATGCTGTTCGATTTTAAGAAAAGTTGGAATTACAGCGGATACTGATATTAATTACAGTTTACTGGCGGCTAATGAAGATGTCATGGACATAGTAAGGGTACTCGCTTCATTTGATGATGTTCTATTGAGAGCTCAGAGTAAAAATGAGCCACATCATGTTGCAAGATTTGCACTTGATCTTTCGCAAGCTTTTAATAAATTCTATCACGACAATCATATAATAAACAGTGAAGAAGAATACAAGAAAGCTTATATAGGCGTTTTAGAGTCTACAAGAGTTGCACTGAAAAATGCTATGTGGATATTAGGAATGGAAGCGCCGGAAAAAATGTAATTATGAATAAAAAAGTGATTTACAAAAATATTGCAGAATTCGGGAATAAAAATATTGTATATCTTACGACAAGGTCGTTACTCCCGATAGAGCAAGCTCTTGAGGTCAAAATTGATCTTAAAAGACTAAATGATGAGTTAGAGCTTTATAAATATTTTTTAAATAAAGGAAAAGGTAGTATAATATCGGCTTTATTACCACTGATATTATCTAATGCAGTCTATGAAAAGGCTGTGATAAATGCATGTGAGCTGTATAGCTTAATCAGGAAGAAAATCTCAATTCAAAACAAAATAGGAATAAATTTGTTGACTTTCTATGTGTATAATATACTTGAAGAGAATTTTGAATTTTTGAAACTGAATATGATAAATGGCACCAAAGAAGAAGAAGTAGAATTCCAAAGAAATAAAATAAATATTATATTAAAAAAGAATTCTATAGAAGAGTCAATTGTGAATTTGCTTGAAGAAACAGAAGCTAAAGTAAATGTTTCAGCACTTGAAAAACTAAAAGAAGACGTTATTCATGAAGACAATTATCTAGAACAAATGTCTATCTACTTTCAAAAGGTATGCCTTTTCCAAATAAAAAAGAAGCCATATGATGAAAAAATCAATATGGGCCAAGTATTTAATTCAGAAGTAAATCAAAGCTATAAATCACCTGTAATAGGTGAATATTATATGAAAAGCAAAGAAAAGATAGGGGATAAAACGGTAATTAACCTGTCGGCCAAAATGGGAGAATTAGAACTGTGTTATAAGACTCAAATTGCACCAAGCCAAACTGGAAATTAGGGAAAATTATAATGGAAAAAAAATCAAAATTAATATTGGAATTTGGAATGGAAGAAATTAGACCCAGCTGGAAGAAAATTATATTTCGAGAGCTTGAGGAAAAATATTTTGTTGATCTGCTTGAATTTTTAAGTCAGTCATATAATGACACAACAATATATCCGCCTAAAGAAAAAATATTTGAGATATTCAAAAGAATGGATTTTGAAGAAGTGAAAGTTGTAATTATAGGTCAAGATCCATATCATGGAGAAGGACAAGCTAATGGGATGTGCTTTAGTGTGAACGATGGAATCAAAAATCCACCATCTTTGAAAAATATTTTCAAGGAAATATTTGAAGAATATGGGATTTTGAGAACCAGTGGGGATTTGACGGATTGGGTAGATCAGGGGATATTGCTGTTAAACAGCATATTGACGGTTGAACAATCAAAAGCAGGGTCTCACAGAAAAAAAGGCTGGGAAGAATTTACCAATAAGATAATCTATGAATTAAAACAAAGAAATGAACCCGTAGTGTTTATATTATGGGGAAACGATGCAATTAAAAAAGCTGGAATTTTGGAAGCAAGCAGACATTGTGTTCTGACTTCAACTCATCCAAGCCCACTTTCTTGTTACAGAGGGTTCTTTGGGAATGATCATTTTAGATTAACGAATGAATATCTTAAAACAATTGGAAAAAAAGAAATTATTTGGATATAACCAAATACCTAAATTTGAAAGGATAGAGAATGAATAATACTATAAATGAAATAACGTTTGAAGATTTA
>JBATTG010000194.1:0-60292 GCA_049670425.1 Proteocatella sp. | reverse complement strand
AAAAACGACACTATAAAAGAGGTAAATGAACTTACGGCAAGAGTTAAGAAGGAATATGAAGAAGGCAAGAGGCTTGACCCGAAACCGAGAATAGTAATAACTGGCTGCCCAATCGGCGGGGTGACGGAAAAAGTGGTAAAGGCCATAGAAGATAACGGCGCATACGTAGTGGCATATGAAAACTGCATGGGAGCAAAAGCCATAGACCAGTTGGTAGATGAGACAAATGAAGACGTCTACGAAGCTCTTGCACAGAAGTACCTTAATATAGGATGTTCTTGCATGTCTCCAAACCCAAACAGGATAGATCTTTTAAACAGAATGGTGGATGAATACCAGGCAGATGGCGTAGTCGATGTAATACTTCAGGCCTGCCACACCTATGCGGTAGAATCACTTAAGATAAAACGCTTTGTAAACGGCGAAAAATCAATTCCGTATATGAGCATAGAAACTGATTACTCACAATCAGACATAGGCCAGCTTAACACTAGAATGGCAGCCTTCATAGAGATGATGTAAAAGAAGTTTAGAAGCATTAAATAAGGCATGCTATAAGAGCTGTTATATAAAAAATCGTACTGGGTTTCTTTTGAGATCCAGTACGATTTTTATTTAAATATAAGCTAAAATTCAGAAGGAATAGATAAATATTAATCCATTAAAAAACTGGTTTTTTTAATGAATTCGAAAAATTTAATAAACTATTTAAAAAAATTTAATAAACTATTGAATTAGGATACCGAAATGAGTTATAATAGAATTCGTTAAAAGGACATTTTTAGAAAAATTGTATTGTAATAATATTGTTTTTGAATGTTTTTTAATAAGGGAAGTAGAAGGATAAATTATAAATATTATAAGGGAGAACTAATCGTGAAAATGGAAATCATGAGGACCAACAGCTTCAAAAGCAAGAGTATAAAGACGAAGATTTTGGCTATCGCTTTAACAGTACTGCTTTTATCCTTAGGAACGGTATCTGCGGTATCTAGCATACTGGGCCTTAAGGGAACCGAAGATACGCTATATTCAGGTATGCAGGAGACTTCGAAAACAGCGGCTGTAGCTGTGGCAAACCGCCTGACGGCTACAATGGCATCTCTAGGGGAAATAGGAACAAACCCGTATCTTTCGAGTGCGGAGATTTCTCTGGCAAAAAAATTGGAGATTTTGGACAGCAAGGTCACCAAGTATAAGCTGATATCACTTGATGTGGCTGACTTGAAAGGGAATTCGCTTAGAGGAGAGAATGTTGACGGCAACGATTATTTCAAAGAGGCTTTAGGGGACAAGGTCTACATATCCTCGCCGGAAATGGAAGGTTCTTCTCAGGTTATAATGGTGTCGGCGCCAGTGTGGGAAAATGGCGTTTACGGAACAAATATAGTCGGCGTTATTTATGCAAGGATGGAAGCTTCCTTCCTTTCAGGTATTACGGCTAAAATTCAACTCGGGGAAACCGGCGGGGCTTACATCATAGATGAAAAAGGAACCACCATTGCCCATAAGAATCAGGAATTTGTAGCTTCTCATAATAACAATATAGAAGCTTCTAAAAGCGATTCGGGCCTAGCGGCTTTAGCAAGCATAGAAAAGGTGGCTGTAAGCGGCGAGCCGAGCAAGGGTCAATATACTTATGGCGGAATAACGAAAATCGTTTGTTTTACACCCATAGAAGGTACCAGTTGGTCCATCGGTGTCAATGCCGAGAAATCTGAATTTATGGCATCCGGCTACAAGGCAGCGCTTGTATGTGGTTTGATTTCCTTGTTGGCTCTTATTATTTCTGCGATTGTAATGATTAAGTTTGCAGACAATCTGGTAAGACCAATCAAGGAAGTTGAGGAAGCTGCAAAAAACATGGCAGAGGGCGATTATGACATAGATTTGACCTATACATCCGAGGACGAAATCGGAAATCTGGCCAACAGCATGCGCACGATGATAACATCTACCAAAGATATAATAGAGGATACGGCAAGAGGTCTGGATAAGCTGGCAACCGGCTACTTCGACCTTGTAAGCGACCACGAATACCCGGGCATATTCAAGTCGCTGGAAAACTCGATACTTCAGATAGCCTCATCACTAAGCGGAACCATGTCGACAATCAGGACATCGGCAGATCAGGTAAGTTCTGGAGCGGAACAGGTATCTTCCGGAGCGCAGATTCTGGCACAGGGTACCACTGAACAGGCGAGTTCGATTCAAGAACTGTCGGCATCTATTAACGAAATTTCAGATCAGATAAGATTTAATGCAGAAAATGCAGAGAAGGCAAATTCGATTTCTTCGAGTGTGGGCCAAGAGCTTGAGTACAGTAATTCTCAAATGAATAAAATGATGACTTCGATAAGGGATATTGCCGACAAATCATCAGATATCAAGAAAATCATAAAGGTTATAGAGGACATTGCTTTCCAGACAAACATCCTGGCGCTCAATGCCGCAGTGGAAGCCGCAAGAGCGGGTTCTTCGGGAAAAGGATTCGCAGTGGTGGCGGACGAAGTAAGAAATCTTGCGGGAAAATCTGCAGAAGCTGCAAAAAATACCACGGTACTGATTGAGGATACGGTAAGAGTAGTATCTGAGGGAACAGCCATAGCAACGGAAACGGCAAGAGCCATCGACAGTGTAGTTGCAAATGCAGAGCAGGTTGTTCTGGCGGTTACAGAAATTACAAATGCATCGAGAAATCAGGCGAATGCTATCAGCCAGATTACGACGGGACTTGATCAGATTTCCTCTGTTGTGAATTCGAATTCAGCAACGGCAGAAGAAAGCGCCGCGGCGAGTGAAGAACTTTCAGGCCAGGCCAGCATGCTTCAAGAAGAAGTGGCTAAGTTCACCTTAAAAAGAGAATCGATGTTCTAATTAAACAATATAAAAAATATTAATTTAAAAAACAGGTGTGCGGATGATATCTTCCGCACACCTGTTTTTTGTCATGCCAATCTGCCTAAAGCAGTTGATAATTGATGTTGCAGCAAGCCTCATCTATACTTTGGAAGTTTGGAATGTTAAACCGGTAAATTTATTTGTTTAAGGGATTGAATATATAATAGTAAATAAGGTATAATTAAATCTGAATGTAAAAATTTAACAATAAGTTTATAAAGGGAGATTTGGCATGAAAATGAAAAGCATCAAGACGAAGATTTTGGCAATTGCTTTATCGGTATTACTTCTATCTCTGGGAACGGTATCAGCCGTATCCAGCATATTGAGCCTTAAAGGGACGCAAAGCACGCTGTTTGCAGTCATGGAGGAAACTGCAACAATGTCTGCGATGGCGGTGGAAAATCGTCTTAAGGCGACAAGGAGTGCCATACAAGAAATCGGCACGGTATCAGCATTTTCCAGTTCGGATATTCCACTTAGCAAAAAACTGGAAATTTTAGATAACAAGATGGAAAAATATAAACTGCTTTCACTGGATGCAGCCGATTTGAAGGGTAATACCTTAAGAGGTGAAAATGTTGCGGACAGCGGATATTTCAAGGCGGCCGCAGGAGCCGAAACTTATATTTCCTCACCGCAGATCGACGGTTCTACTCAGGTAATAGTAGTATCCACGCCGTTATGGGAAGATGGACTTTATGGCACCAAGGTAGTTGGGGTAGTCGTTGGAAAGCTCGATGCTTCATTCCTTTCTGGTATCACAAACCGCATCCAGATTGGTGAAACTGGAGGAGCCTATATCATCAATGAGGAAGGTGACATTATTGCTCATAAGGATGAGCAGCTTGTGGCGATGCAGGAAAACTTGATAGAAGATTCCAAGAGTGATTCCAGCCTTAAGGATTTAGCGGAGCTTCAGCAGCTTGCAATCAGCGGGGAGCCAACCCATGGTGAATATACTTACGAGGGAAAAGATAAGCTCATTTTCTTTTCTCCAATCGAAGGCACTGCCTGGTCAATCGGGGTCAATGTAGAGAAGTACGAATTTATGAAAGGCGGCTACATGGCGGCGCTCATATGCATTTTGATTTCTCTGGCAGCCTTGATTCTTGGTGCGATAGTAATGATAAGGTTTACAAATACACTTGTAAGACCCATCAAGGAAGTTGAAGATGCCGCAAAAAGCATGGCAGAGGGTAATTTTGATATAGATTTAGCCTATGAATCTGATGATGAAATTGGTAACCTGGCACAAAGCATGAGAGCAATGGTAGCAATTACCAAGACCATAATCGAAGATCTTTCAAGGGGTCTGTCCAAAATGTCAACTGGCTATTTTGATCTTTACAGCGATATTGAATATCCAGGTGATTTTAAACAGTTGGAAATTTCGGTTCTTGAAATATCAGCTTCAATGAGCGCAACGCTTTCAACAATAAAGACAGCGGCAGAGCAGGTAAGCGCAGGCTCTGAACAGGTTTCTTCCGGGGCACAGACACTTGCGCAGGGGACGACAGAACAGGCTGGTTCTATTCAGGAGCTGTCAGCATCTGTCAATGAAGTATCAAATCAGATAAAAATAAACGCTGAAAATGCGGAAAAGGCAAATTTGATTACTTCTAATGTTGGTTCAGAACTGGAGCTCAGCAATATGAAGATGCATAATATGGTGAGCGCTATGACGGATATATCGGATAAATCTTCAGAAATAAGCAAGATTATAAAGGTAATAGAAGACATCGCCTTCCAGACAAACATCCTGGCGCTAAATGCCGCAGTGGAAGCCGCAAGAGCGGGTTCTTCCGGAAAAGGCTTTGCCGTAGTGGCGGACGAAGTAAGAAATCTTGCAGGAAAATCTGCAGAGGCTGCAAAAAATACCACTGTGCTTATAGAAGATACAGTCAAAGCTGTTTCCGAGGGTACGCTTATTGCAGGGGAAACCGCAAAATCGATTAGTGCAGTGGCCGAAGGTGCAGAACAGGTTGTTCTGGCGATTACTGAGATTGCAAACGCATCAAAGGAACAGGCGGATGCCATCAGCCAGATTACAATAGGTATCGACCAGATTTCTTCCGTAGTGCAGTCGAATTCTGCAACAGCAGAGCAGAGTGCTGCCGCAAGTGAAGAGCTTTCAGGGCAGGCAAGCATGCTTCAGGAAGAAGTAGCGAAATTTACGTTAAAGAGCGATTCCGAGTTCAACGAGCTATTGTTATAATCGGTTAAACAGGTGATAGAACATATTTTCGCCTGTTTAATGATTCCGTAAGGTTCAATGAATTTTAATGAAAATATGTGAATACTAAAAAAGGTACTGAATTTCAAAAGAAATTCAGTACCTTTTTTTATTTGGTGAAACATCGATTTATAAATTTGATGAATTAAAACAACCCTGAGATTTTGCCATTTTCATCTACGTCGATTCTGTTGGCAGCGGGAACCTTAGGAAGTCCTGGCATGGTCATTATTTCGCCAGTCATAGCAACTGCAAAGCCTGCACCTGCAGAAATCTTAATATTCTTAACTGTGATTCTAAAACCGGTAGGTCTTCCAAGCTTGGTCTGATCATCAGTAAGCGAATATTGAGTCTTAGCCATGCATATAGGTACGTTTGAAAAACCAAGGTCTTCGATTTCGGCAATCTGCTTGAGAGCGACAGGCAGGTAATCAACCCCGTCGGCACCATAAATCCTCGTAGCTATGGCATTTATCTTGTCCTTAATGCTCATTTCAAGGTCATAGGCATATTCAAATTCATCAGAACCATTTTCAATAAGAGAAAGCACCTGCTGCGCAAGCTCCTGGCCGCCCTCGCCGCCTTTTTCCCATACCTCAGAAAGAGCAACGTTGACTCCAAGCTCGTTGCACTTGTTTCTGACAAGTTCAAGCTCGGCCTCGGTATCAAGAGGGAAACGGTTTATAGCAACTACTGCTGGCAGCTTGAAAACTTGAGTTATATTTTCGACATGCTTAAGAAGATTTGGAAGTCCTTTTTCAAGCGCCTCCAGATTTTCCATTCCAAGCTCGTCCTTCTTTACGCCACCATTGTACTTAAGCGCTCTTACTGTAGCTACAATAACTACTGCATCAGGCTTTATGCCAGACATCCTGCATTTTATGTCAAGAAATTTTTCGGCTCCAAGGTCTGCTCCGAACCCGGCCTCAGTAACTACATAATCTGCAAAATGCATAGCCATCTTTGTTGCTATGACAGAGTTGCAGCCGTGAGCTATATTGGCAAACGGCCCTCCATGAACAAATGCCGGCGTTCCTTCGAGGGTCTGTACAAGGTTGGGTTTAAGGGCATCTTTCAAAAGTGCGGCCATGGCCCCGTTTGCATTAAGTTCCTTTGCCGTAACCGGTTTTCCAGTTCGAGAATAACCGATTATTATTTTTCCAAGTCTTTCCTTTAAATCAGAGATATCATTAGCCAGGCAGAATGCTGCCATGACCTCAGATGCGACTGTAATATCAAAACCATCTTCTCTTGGAGTACCGTTGGCTTTCCCGCCAAGGCCATCAGTTATGAATCTGAGCTGTCTGTCGTTCATATCCATGCAGCGCTTCCAGGTGATTCTTCTGGTATCTATATCAAGAAGGTTTCCCTGCTGGATATGATTGTCTATAAGGGCGGCAAGCAAGTTGTTTGCAGCTCCGATAGCATGGAAATCACCAGTGAAATGAAGGTTTATATCTTCCATTGGAATGACCTGAGCATATCCGCCGCCTGCAGCGCCACCCTTGATTCCAAATACGGGACCCAAAGACGGTTCTCTAAGAGCTACAATAGTAGTTTTTCCAAGTCTGGAAAGAGCATCAGAAAGACCGATGGTAGTAGTAGTTTTTCCTTCGCCGGCGGGAGTGGGGTTTATGGCAGTAGTAAGTATAAGCTTGGCCTTTTTCCCATTTCCCTGCTTAAGAAGATTATAATCAAGCTTAGCCTTATATTTACCGTAAAGCTCAAGATCATCTTCAGAAAGTCCCATTTTTCTTGCAATATCACGAATATCCTGAGGCACTGCCTCCTGTGCAATTTCAATATCAGATTTAAAACCCATAATATCCTCCTAAATTCCAGTTCATACAATAAAAATGTAAACCAATATAATTCGAAAAGCATTGGTATTGATAAAAAATTATATTACAAAGTATTTCCCGAGTTCTTCTCTTTTAAACTTAAATCTGAATAAAACCCTTGAAAAAGCAGCTAACTTTTCATTGGTTTACCTGCCTTGCCATAGAAGGCTTTAAGCAGGATTTTCAGCAAAATTGCCTCCAAAAACGCTATAATAACAGAAGAAAGTATTCTCGTTGGCAGAAGCACCAAAAATCCTTTTTCAAGCAGAATTGTAAGCCAAAATGTATTAAGAATGAGAGAACATATGAGCGCATTCAAAGCGCTGGATATGGCAATCAGTCTTATCGAAGGTTTTCTGCCATAAAGAACCAGGCCTGGAATTACGCCCGATAAAGCAGCGGTAAGCGTGAAGCCTGGAAAAAATGCTCCCTGTGGGAACAAGGAAACTCCCAAAATGTCGGCGACCATCCCTACCATGCCGCCCCAGAACGGACCCATAAGCGCACCGGCAAGAGCTATGGGAAGCCCTCCGAAGCTTATCCTGATTGCGCCGCCGAGCGCCAAAAATCCTAAAAAGCGGGTAAGAATGATACTTGATGCCACAAGAAGTCCGCTGAACACGATGTTTTGCGCATTGCTTCGTTTTCTTGCTCCATAACCCATGGTGATGATACTTTTTTTATTCATTTTTCCTCCTCAGCGGATGCAGCATTATATCGCAGACAAAACCCTTGAAATTTGAGCTCATCCTTCGTCTACAGGCAACTTCCCATCTCTGTAGCACTTGACGCATAATACCTACTCTGCATATAATTCATTATAAACGAAAAAGAGAGATGAACGCAATAAAAAGCGATATATTCAGATGAAAATTATTTGAATATTCGGTGCAACATGGTATGATTTGGGTAAATATAATATACGAATGTTTCTTTTTTGATAAATTGGAGGAAAAACTATGAAAATAATTGATAAAGGAATGAAGAGTGTAAAGAAATTCGATGTAATGGATTTTGCAGTTTGGAAAACTTGTATTTTTGCATTTGGCATACTTACAGGAGTTTATTTTTTCGATTTTTTCAGGAATAAAAAGGGCTGCCTGTGGGGAATTTTTGGAGTAAGCTATGCATACATTATATGCAGAGTATTTGCTCCAGGAAAGTATCATCATATCCATAAAAAACATTGCTGTATTTCAAAAAAACATTTTTAAATTGAAAAGCAGTCAGATGTAAGCGCAAACAGCATAAATGAATGATATATGGCCATTTCAAACATAGGATGAGAAATTCATGCCTTTGTATGAAGTGGCTTTTTCAAGTACTGTTTTTTTACATGTAAGAACGTAACTGAAAACAATGATTTGGAAGTTTTCAAAAGTTTGAAAAAATAAATCGTTTATGATATAATATGAAATTGGAAATTAGTTTGAAAAATATAACAATCAAATAAAGAAAAATCACCGAAGGAGAATAAAAATGGATTTTATAGAGATTATAAAAGTAATAGTACTGGGAATTGTAGAAGGAATAACAGAGTGGCTCCCGATAAGCAGCACGGGGCACATGATACTCGTGGATGAATTCATAAAGCTGAACGTCTCCCCGGCCTTCAAGGAGATGTTTTTTGTGGTAATACAGCTTGGAGCCATAATGGCGGTGGTTGTGCTTTACTGGAAAAAACTCTTTCCTGTTCAAAAAATCAAGATAGCAGACGCCAGAGCCAGGCTTTCGATAAACCAGGAAACCATGAGCCTTTGGTACAAAGTCATAGTTGCTGTGCTTCCGGCAGCGGTAATAGGGCTTCCCTTTGATGACAAGATAGATGCCATGTTTTATAACTACCAGACTGTAGCAGTGACGCTGATAATATACGGAATACTCTTCATAATAATAGAAACCCGAAACAAGGGCAAGAATCCAAGGATAAATTCTCTTGCCGAAATCACATACAGCGCAGCAGTTATAATAGGAATGTTCCAGGTGCTTTCATTGATACCGGGAACCTCGCGTTCGGGGGCAACCATAGTAGGAGCCATACTTATAGGAGTCTCAAGAACAGTGGCTGCGGAATTCACCTTCTTTCTGGCGATTCCGGTGATGCTTGGAGCAAGCCTCCTGAAGCTTCTTAAATTCGGACTTGTATTTACAGGCGCAGAAATGGCTGCACTTTCGATAGGAATGGTTACGGCATTTATAGTTTCGATTCTTGCGATAAAATTCCTTGTTGGCTACATCAAAAAGAATGACTTCAAAGCCTTTGGGTATTACAGGATAGTACTGGGGATAATAGTAATAGCTTATTTTTTGATGGCAGCTTAAATTTCAGAAAAGCACTTGAGTAAAATATAAATTCTAAAGACTTTCAAAACCATGTCAACCAAAAATAAAATTTGGTTGACATGGTTTTTTTTTAGTTATATAATAGGCGAATAATAACAAATTCATTATTAAGGACTTATTACTTTGGAGGTAAATTTTGGAAACAAGAGCAGAAATACTTAACAGCGAAGAAAATACTGGGGGAATTCAAGTTCAAAAATCCCAGAAAAAAAGAAAAATAGAAACTAAAGATATGATAATATGCGCACTGTTTGCAGCACTCATAGCGGTGGGAGCCTTCATAAAAATACCGGTGCCATATGTTCCCTTTACGATGCAGCTTATGTTTACAACCCTGGCAGGAATTCTTCTGGGCTCAAGACGCGGCGCCATGGCTGTAGGGATATATCTTGCGATAGGCCTCATCGGAGTGCCTGTATTCACTCAGGGCGGAGGCATCGGATATATATTCCAGCCTACCTTTGGATACCTTATAGGTTTCATGATAGGGGCATTTGTAACAGGCAAGATGGTAGAGAAGCATGAAAAACCAGGCTTCAGTCAGATACTGATTGCGGCATTGGCAGGACTGGGTATCGTATACCTGGTGGGAGTTCCTTACTTCTACCTTATATCAAACCTTGTAATCAAGAGTCCGATTGGAATAATGGGGATTTTAACATACGGTTTCCTTCTGTGCCTTCCAGGGGATATAGCAACCTGCCTCATAGGTGCTTTCCTGGGCAAGCGCCTCATACCTGTAATCAGAAGGGAAATGAAGTAATGGAGCAAAAAAACAGTGGGAAATCCATAAGCTTAGTCACGGAACTTAAAAACAAGGTGCTTGAGGGTGAAACGATAACCAGGGCGGATGCACTTGAACTTTTCAAGCAGCCCCTCAAAGAACTGGCAGAGGCGGCCGATGAAATAAGAAGATATTTCTGCGGAAATGACTTTGACCTGTGCTCGATAATAAACGCCAAAAGCGGTCAGTGCTCTGAAAACTGCAAATTCTGCAGCCAGTCTTCTCATTTCAGGACAGGTTCACAGGAATATGCAGTGCTTCAAAATCAGGAAATATTAGAAGAAGGCCGCTACAACAGCTCCAAGGGCGTGCTTCGGTATTCTCTGGTAACTTCAGGAAAAAGGCTGACTGAAAATGAACTCTCAGATGTGTGCAGCTCCTATGAAAACCTCAGGGATAACTGCCAGATATCGCTCTGCGCTTCTCACGGGCTGCTGGAGTACGATGATTTTATAAAGCTAAAAGAAGCGGGCGTACAAAGATATCACAACAATCTGGAGACCAGCCGAAGGTTTTTTCCTCAAATATGCACCACCCATACCTATGATGACAAGCTCCAGGCGATAAAAGACGCCCAAAGAGCGGGTCTTGAAATATGCAGCGGAGGAATAATGGGGCTTGGCGAAACCATAGAGGACCGAATCGACATGTCGCTGGACATAAGAAGCATGGGGATAAGATCCATACCGGTAAACGTGCTGAATCCCGTTAAGGGGACCCCTTTTGAAGCAAATGTGGCGCTGAGCGAAGACGAAATTCTAAAAACTATAGCAGTATACAGATTTCTGATGCCAGATGCGGCAATAAGGCTGGCAGGAGGAAGAGGCCTGCTTGAAGATAAAGGGAGAAATGCCTTCCAGGGAGGCGCAAATGCCGCCATAACAGGCGACATGCTTACGACCGCAGGCATAAGTATAGACAATGATCTTGAGATAATAACTGCCTCAGGATATAAAATAAAAAAACTGTAAAAATTTATTTAAAAGGGGTGAATCATATGGCAAAAGGGATATTTGTAACAGCTACAGGGACCGATGTAGGAAAAACCTACATTTCAGGGCTCATACTCAAAAAACTCATCGAAAACGGATGCAAGGCAACTTACTATAAAGGTGCTCTCAGCGGAGCGCTGGAAATAGATGGAAAACTTGTCGCAGGAGACGCAAAGGAGGTTCTTGAGACCGCAGGAATCCAGGGAGACCCAAACAGCTGTGTAAGCTATATCTACAAAACTCCAGTGTCGCCTCATCTTGCATCACAAATAGAAGGCAATCCCATAGAACTTTCCAAGATGCTCAGCGATTACAGTTCATTAAAAATAAAAAATGACTACATCCTGACAGAAGGCAGCGGCGGGCTTATATGCCCCCTGAGGCTGGATGAAGGGAAGCTCATGCTTACCGACCTTATAAAGGCTCTCGGGCTTGAAATACTGATAGTAGCCTCAGCGGGCCTCGGAACGATAAACGCTACCTTGCTTACAGTGAGCTATGCAAACCAGATGGGTATAGTAATCAGAGGAATAATCCTCAACGGGTATGAACGTGAGAACCCAATGCACATAGACAACAAAAATCAGATAGAAAAGCTGGTTGGAATGAAGATAACAACTACGGTGGCCAAAGGCGATAAGGAGCTTGATATATCTATTGAAGAGCTTAAGAGTATTTTCAGCTGACCCAAATGCCTGTCAGGTTAAATACCTGGCAGGCATTTGTGAGTATGTGGCAAATTTTTAAAACATCAAGTAGAAAAGAGGTATATATGAAAATGCAGCAGGAACTTTTGGAAAAAGACAGGAAATACATATGGCATCCCTGTTCCCAGATGAAAGACTATGAGGAATTGCCTCCGATAATAATAGAAAGAGGCAAGGGGCTTTATCTTTATGATGAAAACGGCAAGGCGTATGCAGATACCGTAAGTTCATGGTGGTGCAACCTTCTGGGTCACAGCAACGAGCGAATAAACAATGCTGTCAAAAAACAGCTCGACTGCCTTGAACACGTGATATTTGCAAACTTCACCCACCGGCCGGCGATAACACTTTGCGAAGAACTTGCAAAGGTACTGCCAAAGGGATTGGGAAAGTTTTTCTTCACGGACAACGGATCATCGGCCATAGAGGCTGCTATGAAAATGAGTTTTCAGTATCACTACCAGAGCGGAAGTCCTCAAAAGACCAAGTTCATGGCGCTTACAGAAGCATACCATGGTGAGACACTGGGAGCACTTTCAGTTGGTGGCGTAGACCTGTATTCGAGCATGTACAAGCCCATACTTCTTGAAATAAATCGTATAGAATCTCCAGATTGCTACAGATGCAAGTATGGCAAGCAAAGAAGCAGCTGCTGTGCCCCCTGCTTTGAAGCTGCAGAAAAGGTATTTGCAGAGCATGGGAATGAGACGACAGCCATGCTGGTTGAACCGCTTTTCCAGGGAGCGGCAGGCATGAAGATATATCCACCGATATATCTGAAGAAGCTTCGAAAACTCTGTGATGATTACGGAGTCCATCTCATTGCCGATGAAATAGCTACAGGCTATGGAAGAACAGGAAAGATGTTTGCCTGCGACCATGCAGAAATATCCCCGGATATAATATGTCTTTCAAAGGGGCTTACAGGAGGCTATATGCCTATGGCCCTGGCGGTGACGACGGACAAGATATATGACGCTTTTTATGGGGATTACAGCGAAGGCAAGGCCTTCATGCACAGCCATACCTATAGTGGGAATCCGCTGGCATGTTCAGCGGCCATAGAAGTTCTGAAAATCCTGAAAGACGAGGACATAATAGAAAAGGCCAATGAAAATGCCGTATACTTTACAAAGCTTATAAAACAGCGGCTTTCAGGCCACAAAAATGTAGGAGATATAAGGAGCATAGGTCTTGTAAATGCCATAGAGCTTGTAAAAGACAGAAATACCAAGGAGCCTCTTGATTCCAAGGACAGGACAGGTTACCAGATATACAAAAAAGCCCTTGAAAAAGGACTCATTCTAAGGCCTCTTGGCGATGTGCTTTACTTCAATCCGCCACTTATAATACAAAAGGAAGATATGGATAAAGTGGTGGCCATATGCCTCGAAAGCCTTGTAGCAATTTTGGGAGAGTAACAAATAAAGACTCAGCGCGGAGAAGGAAAACACATCCTTAGCGTTGAGTCTTTTATAAAAACATTCCAGTTTAGCGGTTTAAGGCACTAGTTTTCAAGTGCGGGTACATAGTAGAATTTATTTTCAGAAGTCATGAGTCTCCAGCAGGGAAAAGCCCTTGCATTTTTGACTTTATATAAATCTTCTGCAAAATTGGTTCCAAAATAATATATAAAATCAATCTTGCTTATTATAGTGTTCCTGTCCATAGATGGGAACGCCTTTAGAATGGCCTCGACGCTGGTTATGGCTTCCCTCTTGGTAGCAGATACGTCAAGAGGCTTCATTGCAATCATGACAATCTTCATACCGTCTTGCGAGAATTCAAATCTCAAAAAACTTTCCTCAAAAATATAGCCATCATATACGGGATTAAAGTAAAGGGTTATAACTCCGTCTTCTGAAGTGAAATTTCGAAGACTGTACTCCAAACCATTCAAATATTTGGATATAAATCTGAATGCGAAATTTTCGGCATCGGCCGAATTGTCAATAACAAGGCCAGGCTCCTTAAGTACAAGTTTTTTTAGAACATTTACGGTAATCTGATTTTCGTAGGCGTCAAAAAGTATCGGGTAATTGGAGTCATTGATGGTATCGTACTCAACATTTATAGTGCCTAAATTATATATGTCCTTGGGGATTTCCGTGGTTATCTTGATATTCTTTCGGTCGAGAACCGTCTGCAAATCTGCAAGCGATTTTTTTGAAAAATATATATTATCAATAGAAACGACATTGTTGTGGCTTACTATACTCAAAATCAAAGCAATATTCAGGACCACAAGAGAGATAATAAGGTATTTTTTAGCCTTGTCCCAATCCACTTTAAAACACCTCCCCATTTTTAATGCCAAAAAAGAAAATTTGCTGGTCGATAATCATTTTATAAGCGGGGATATAGTTGAGCTCTTTATCATAAACATAAACCAGATCAATCAGAGATATCTTATTAAACAAATCTATGCTGTCGGCAAAATCAACTCTGGCCTTTATGCGATTAAAATTATTATTCAGTGCATCCAGGGCGCTAAGCGGCGCCTCACCGGTATCTGAGCCACCAGATTGTGCAGCGTCAAAAAATCGGAAGATGCTATTGAATGAATAAATCTTTCCATTGACCACAGAAATTTCGGTGTTTGATATAACCGGGTCAAGACAGGCTCTCAAACCATCAATTCGGGGAGCAAAAACAAAAGTAAAGCCTTTTGCATCATCTTTGATAAAATCTCTTACATCTTCAACTACATAGGTGTCATTATTTAAATTAAATTTTTCTATAAAACTGTAGGCTATGACCAGGCTGCTGGTCATAGAAGTTTTTACTGGGTTGCTGAGGGCGTCGGAATTAGAATAAGACACTCTGCCGTCAGGAGCGATTTTCAACAATTCCCGGCCATAATCGTAGCTGATTATAGAAGTACCATCAAGCTCGGATATCTTATTTGCAAAATCATACCTTGTGGAAAAAACAGATCTTATGACTTCGCTGAGATTGGAATCGTTAAATGCTGAAACCGTACTATAGGAAGACATCGATACCCCGCTGTCGGAAATAAGCACCTCGCTGGTGGAATCGAACAATTCCCCAAGGGAATAGTATTTTGAATACTTTATGGCACTTAAATTATCGACATAAGGCATGTAATTTATTGTTTTGTTTTTCAATCTATAAAATTTTTCGTCTGAAGTCTTAAAGTATATAGAGGTATCATTCACGAGTGGAATAAATATTTCTCTTATTTTTGCAAAATCGCCAAAGCTTCCATCTTCTAAAAAAAGACTCCCGTAAAGGAGTCTTTGATCAATAGTAGGTTCAAAATCCAGCTGAATGCTCTTTGAATCCTTGAGATCATGATATTCACCATATTTGATTTCTGTAATCTCAGTGATATTCTTCAAAGAATCCTGGAGCACGCTACGAGCCTCCTGATAATAAAATCCCTCTTTATCAACTAATTTGGTTACATTATTAGTGCCATATCTTACAATAATTGAAGATGGCCTAATCGAAGATTTTAAAATGCCCTCTACACCGACGGCATCAAATGCATTGTCGGTGCTGTTAGAAGGGGAGACGAATAACTCAAACCTGATAGACAAAAGGACAATTGACGATACAAATAACATGGCAATAGCCATATTTCGTAGCTGATTTTTATTCATATCCCTATCCTTTAATAATAATTAAGGTTTCGTAACGGAAGCTGCCGAGTAAGTGCTGAAACCCGTACTTCTTAAGGTACTTAGAGATTCCTCAAGATCTTTTTCATCCGTAGTTTTTATAATACGATAATCTTTGTTGACAGCTTCACCACGTTTAAGCTGAAGTACAATCAAGGTATCCTTGGAAAGTTTGGATTCTTTTGGAAGACCTGAAGTCTGATACTTCAAAGAAATTTCTTTAGCAAAAAAGCCAGTAAGTCCTACTGAAAAATCCAAAGAATCTTCCATAAGAACATACTCTTCATCCGATCTGGTATAAAGATAAATCGAAACCCTGTCACCTTCTTTGCCCACACCAGATATCATAACGTTATCATCGATGGTAGCAAGAACAAAGTCCTTTGGCTTGTTGATAATGCCATTTTCTGAACTGAATGATTCCGAAAGCTTTTGCACACTTTCCACAGAAACACTGTTTCCGGGTGCTGCAAAACACATTGCACCAAAAGCGACGGAAATAAACATTGTCAAAACTAAAATTCTAATAATTTTTTTCATTTGACGAAACCTCCTTTCTCCATTAATAAATATTACATCATAATATGATTATACAAGGTTAATGTTACAAATCAATTACATTGACATTAAGAATGATTTACACATCTGAGGCAATATCTGGGGATGATTTATCCACAGGCAATTTTATCGTGAAGGTGCTGCCATGATTAAAAGTCGAAGAAGCAGATATGCTGCCTCCATGCGCTATGATTATATCTTTGGCAATAGACAGCCCAAGACCTGTTCCACCCTGCTGTCTGGAACGACCCTTATCAACCCGGTAGAATCTTTCAAATACATGTTCGATGTCATCTTCAGGGATTCCAAGACCGTTATCGGATATGGAGATATCTACAAGTTTATCCACAATTTTAACACAGATATCCACAGTGCCAAATTCCGGAGTATATTTAATCGCATTAGATAGAATATTTAAAATTACCTGCTTTATTTTAGCCTTGTCCACAAAAACTCTTGGGTTGAATTCAGAGCTGAAATTTACGCTCTGATGCTTTTCGCTGTAGTATATTTTAAGATGGCTCATAGACTCACTGATGATATCATTTACATATTCGTGCTCAAAATTCCACTTAGCTTTTTTGAAATCAAAATGAGAAAGCTGAAGAAGGTCCCTTACGAGGGATGTCATCCTGTCCGCTTCATTTTCGATAATAGCTAGAAACTCACTTACCATCTCGGGTTCGGACACTATTCCACTTGAAAGCGTCTCGGCATAAGTTTTGATAGTGGTGATAGGAGTCTTGAGCTCATGGGATACATTGGCGACAAAATCCTTTCTCATATTATCCAGCCTTTGAGCATCGGTTATATCCTGGAATACTAATATAAAACCAGTTTGCTTCTTTGCATGATCACTGTAATAAGCAGGAGACAGCCTTAGAATCTTATCCTCAGAGACATTTACTATAATGTGCTTTGCACCATCTTCAAACACACATTTTTTTATGGCGGCAAGCGAGATGTCCAGTCCGATTTGAAGGGGCATGTCATTTATGCTGCTTCCATAAATTTCAATATCGCGTACTTTGAGAAGCTTGAGAAGAGCCTTGTTGTACAAGACGATAAAGCCATGCTCATCCAGAGCCATGAGCCCATCTGCCATGTTGCTTATTATTGCATCCAGCTTGCTCTTTTCCGAGGAAATTTCAACAAGAGTGCTGTCCAAACGCTTAGTAAGATAATTGAAGGTATTTCCCAGCATGCCAATCTCATCATTGGAATGGGTTACAACCCTTTGAGCAAAATCGCCTTTTGCAATAAGGCTTGCTTTGTGATTAAGTTCATTTATAGGGGTGGTAATCGACCCTGAAATAAGGAAACCGACGAGCAGGGAGACAATGAGGGCAATAAGCGTTGCGTTTAAAAATATCGAAGTTACAACCTTGAGAGTCGCATAGACACTCTCGAGGCTGGCACTGGAATAGATTATATAACCGCCTCCATTGACATCATTAATGAAAGAAAAGGCCATGATTTTAACCATGGAGTTTCCCAGACTGGGGTCTGCTACATCCAGCTCATAAGATTTTTGAGTAAGGCTGCTCATGATAACTTTTCTGTTTAAAACTTCAAGACTGTTCTTTTCGACAAAACTGTCGTTGGATGAAGCGGTTATAGAATAATCCAGGGCATCTATAATGAATATGTTGTAACCTAAAGGAAGGGTTATATTCTCGATGCTGTCCTGAATTGATTCCCTTGCATTTGCAGAATTGGAGTCAGGAATGATGCTCCTTATAGTGTTGTTGGATATCGAAACAAGGTTCTGGCGTACGATATCAAGATTGTAATTCTCAAGCTTGTCAGTTATAAATATTCCAACAATTGCCATGGCAATAAAAACTAAAACAAAGTATAGAATACTGAGCTTCCAACGTATACTTTTAAACACCTGTTATTCTCCCTTGAAATAATAGCCAACGCCTCTTCTGGTCATTACAAAGGTAGGCTTGGCAGAATCGTCTTCAATTTTTTCACGAAGTCTCCTCACAGTAACATCAACAGTCCTTATGTCGCCATAATATTCATAACCCCAGACTTTTTCCAGAAGCTGTTCACGGGAAAAAACCTGTTCCTGCTGGGTAGCAAGAAATTTTAGGAGTTCAAATTCTCTTACTGTGAGAGGGACAGCCTTGTCATACTTGCTTACCTCATATTTGGTGACATTTATTACAAGCACTCCGCTTTTGATAATTTCTTTGCAATTATTAAACTCTGTATTTCCAATAGGCATGGCAGTCCTTCTAAGATTAGCCTTGACCCTTGCGGTAAGCTCGCGCACGCTGAAAGGCTTGGTTATATAGTCGTCTGCTCCAAACTCAAGACCAAGAATTTTGTCAACTTCTTCCTCTTTGGCAGTGGCCATTATTATAGGAACATTTGAAGTTTCTCGCAGTTTTTTGCAAATATCGAAGCCGTTCATACTAGGCAACATTATATCCAAAAGAATAAGATCTGGATTTGAGGAAAGAGCCATTTCGAGTCCATCTTTGCCATCATAAGCCGTAAGTATATCAAATCCCTCTTTTTGTAAATTAAATTTTATAATATCTGAAATAGGCTTTTCATCTTCTATAATCAATATCGTACTCATAAAAACCTCCTTGTATATCTTTGCATATAAACGTACATATTATTAATTTTAACATAAAAACTGGAAAAAATGGATTAATATTTTAATACATTTGGGTAGCAACAATATATATGTTGACAAAGCGAAAAGTAAACAATATACTACTAAGTAGTAACAGTTCTCAGTAAGAATATAGTAGGTGAAAATATGAATGTAAATAAAAAATTAAATAGTACGCAGGTTAACACAGGCAATCAAGTACAAAAAAGAAACACAATACAAAAAAAACTAGTACTTGAAGCAGTCTGCCAACTTCAAAATCACCCTACGGCAGAAGAAGTATACCGATACATCCTAGAAATATACAATAACATAAGCAAGGGAACCGTATATAGAAACTTAAACATCCTGGTGGAAGAACAAAGACTCCTCAAAGTATTAGTAATGGATGGAGCTGACAGATTTGATCATAATACAGTAGAACATAATCATATAAAATGTGACATATGCAGCAAATGCTATGATATTGCTCATCCAATTCAGCCGTTAGCAAACATAATTGACATAAACAACGAACTTTCGAAAGAGTCAGGATTTATTATAAAAGGTTATGAGGTCCTCTTTAGAGGAGTTTGTCCAAAATGCAGAGAAGGAATATCAGGGAAACCTTAAAGTCGATGCCTGCTCCTTTAAACAGGCAGGGCTTTTGCTTTAATTTTATAAAAAAATAAAAAGGAGACAAGACGATGGCAGAAGTAAAAAGTTTAAAAGGCACAAAAACAGAGCAAAATTTATTGGAAGCATTTGCAGGTGAATCAAAAGCTAGAAACAAGTATACTTATTTTGCAAGTGTAGCCAGAAAACAGGGCTATGTTCAGATTGCAAATCTCTTTGAAGAAACAGCAAATAATGAAAAAGAACATGCAAAAATGTGGTTCAAGCAGCTTGAAGGAATTGGAGACACAGTAGAAAACCTTATAAGTGCAGCAGCTGGTGAAAACTACGAATGGACACAGATGTATCCTGATTTTGCAAAAGAAGCCAAGGAAGAGGGCTTTGAGCGTATATCTTTTTTATTTTCAAAAGTTGCAGAGATAGAAAAAGAACATGATGAAAGATACAACAACTTGCTTTCTAACATACAAAATGGCGAAGTGTTCAAAAAACAGCAAAAAGTGCAGTGGCATTGTGAAAACTGCGGTTATATTGTAGAAAGCATGCAGGCACCACAGATATGTCCCGTATGCGACCATTCACAATCACACTTCCAGGTAAGGGCAATAAATTGGTAAAAACTAAAATTTAAATTCATTGTAATATAGCAAGAAAAAAGACCATACAGCTTTACAAAAAGAATCTATAATTTGTGATACATACAAATTGCAGGTTCTTTTTGCTTTTTCCTTTAAAACAGAGTATAGTGAAAAAAAACAGCAAAAGGCAGCTTAGTCACAAAAAAAACACAAAAACCGTAAGAAAACTTCACAGATTTAATGAAATGGCACAAACAAGTATTGACCAAAGGCGAAAAGTCTGATAAAGTAAACTTATAAAAATAAGTAGGACATCAATCAATTTTTTTTGGGGGAAAATTTAGTTTACATGATTAGAAGCATTAATAAAAAGGGAGTGTATTAATTATGGAAAAAGTAAAAATATTTGATGCAGAATTAAGGATGATGCAGGTTTTGTGGGAAAAAGAGCCAATCGGAACCGGGGAATTATCAAAAATATGCACGGATGTACTAGAGTGGAACAAATCAACTACATATACAGTAATAAGACGGCTTGTTGACAGAGGGGTTCTAAACAAGCAAAGAACGGTACTGACTTCAAAGCTTTCAAAGAATGATGTTCAAATGATTGAATCTGATGTGCATATAGAAAAAATGTACAATGGATCGCTAAATAATTTTTTTGAAACTTACTTGAAAAATGCAGACCTTAAAACCGAAGAACTGCAGACACTCAAGGATATAATAAGAGAAAAAGATATTTATTAAAAATATAGAATATGTAACTTAAAGCAGCTAAAGCATATGTAGATATATGTAAGCTGCTTTTTTTGTAGTATAATAAAAACCTATTGAAAAGATTCGTTGTTTGGAGAAATTATGGAAAAAGGAAATAAAACAAGCTACAAAGTATCCGTCAAAGAGCTGGTAAACTATACCATGCTGACAGGGGACATAGACAGCAGATTCACCACAAACGCAAGCGCCATGGATGGCATAAGACTGCACAAAAAACTTCAAAAAAAAGCAGGGGACAATTACAAGAGCGAGGTTACGCTGTCCTATATGCAAGAATATGAAGATTTTTCGCTCCTGATACAGGGAAGAGCCGACGGCATAATAACTGAAAAAACTCTGGGTAAAGAAGAGCAGATAACCATAGATGAAATAAAAACTACAAAAAGACCACTGGATATGATAGACGATGAAAAACAGATACACTCAGCCCAGGCAAAATGCTATGGCTATATTTACGCGCTTCAAAATCAAATATCAAAAATAAATATAAGAGTGACTTACTGCCATGTAATAACCGAAGAAGTAAAACTGTTTGAAAACACCTACGAATTAGAGCAGCTCGAAGAATTTTTCAAAAAGCTTACAAGAGCCTTTGAAAAAAAACTGAGATTTACAAATGCCTGGCAAACCACAAGAAACGACAGCCTCAAGGAACTTGCATTTCCCTTCCCGGATTATCGAAAGAATCAGAGGGAGATGGCGGTGACGGTATACAAAAACCTTAAAAATCAAAATACCATCTATCTCCAGGCTCCAACAGGGATAGGCAAGACCATATCCACGATATTTCCAAGCCTCAAATACATGGGGCATGAGAATGGCGAAAAGATATTTTACCTTACCTCCAAGACCACCATAAGGAAGGTGGCAGAAGATACGGTCGAGCTCATATCCCAAAATGGCGCCAGGCTCAAATGCCTGACTATCACCGCCAAAGACAAGATGTGCTTCATGGAAAAGACCAACTGCATTCCGCAGTACTGCCCCTATGCAAAAGGCTATTTTGACAGACGCCGAAAAGCCGTGGAGGAAATTCTTCAAAAAGAGGACAAACTAGGCAAGGAAACTGTGGATAAATATGCAAAAAGCCACACCATATGTCCCTTCGAATTCCAGCTCGATATTGCAATGGAAGCCGACATAATAATATGCGACTATAACTATCTCTTTGACCCAAATGTAGCCCTCAAAAGGATGTTTGGAGCCGAACTCGTTCAAAACAACTACACCTTTCTCGTAGATGAAGCCCACAATCTTCCAGAGCGTGCAAGAGAAATGTACTCGGCGCAGCTTGAAGAAAACCCTGTAAAGGAGCTTCGAAAACTCTTCAAAAATTCCGATAAAGAAGTCGAAGCCGCACTCAAAAAACTTGCCAGTTTTATAAATCGGATGAAAAAGAAATACCTCATAGATGAAGCCAGCGGCGAACCAAAAGAAAGCTGCATAGAATCGGAAATACCGGAAAAAACCAGTGAAGAACTTAGAAAATTCAACAAAAGCATAGAGGAATACCTTCTCGAAAACAATCAGGATGAAAAAAGTGAAAAACTGACAGAGCTTTACTTTGATGTGATGAGGTTTCAAAAGACCATAGAGCTGTTTGATGACAGTTACCTGATGTATATGGAAGAAAGTCCAAATTTCAAGCTGAAACTGTACTGCCTGGACCCCTCGGATAAGATAAAAGCGGCCATAAGTCAGGGAAGGAGCACCGTGTTTTTTTCAGCTACCCTGATACCGACGGATTATTTTACAGGCCTCCTAGGATATAATGAGGAAAATGCTATAGCCTCATTTGAAAGTCCCTTTGATCCGCAGAACCGAAAAATACTCATAGCACCGGACGTGTCCACAAAATATAGAAACAGGCAGTACAGCTATGAAAAAGTAGCCGATTATATAGACCTTATGACATCTGCCAGGAAGGGCAACTATATGATTTTCTTCCCCTCATATAAATACATGAACACCGTTTACGAGCTCTACGCCCAAAAATATCTCGAAGAAGAGGCCGTAGCAGACGAAGACCTTGAAATGCTAACCTGCGAAGAAGCTTTGCAGCAAAACCTGCGGTGCACAAAGGAGAAAGCCCTGTTCAGGCAAAAGGGCGATATGAGCCAGGAAGAAAGAGAAGAATTCCTCCAGCGCTTCGAAGAAAACCCGGAAAAGACGCATGTAGCTTTTTGCGTGATGGGAGGCGTTTTTTCAGAAGGAATAGACCTCAAGGGTGAAAGGCTCATAGGAGTCGCGATAGTAGGCGTCGGGCTTCCGCAGGTGTGCCTCGAGCGCGAGATAATAAACCGTTATTTCAAAGAAAAGAAGGACAAGGGCTTTGAATACGCCTATACCTACCCCGGGATAAACAAGGTGCTCCAGTCCTCGGGAAGGCTCATAAGAACCATGCACGACAAGGGCGTGATACTTCTCATAGATGAAAGGTACATGGAGGCCCAGTATCAGAGGCTGCTACCCAAGGACTGGTACCCCTGCCGACGGATAGACCTAAAAAATATAAGCCAAGAACTTCAAAGCTTCTGGCATAATAACAATTGAAGGAGAAATATATGACTACTTTTTTAACAGCGTTTTTATTAGTTTTTTTAGCCGAAATGGGAGACAAGACCCAGCTTCTGGCGCTTGCATTTTCAACGAAGTTCAAAGTGAAACAGGTTCTTGCAGGAGTAATGATTGGAGCTTTTTTGAACCATGGAATAGCCATTGCGCTGGCGTCCTTTGTAGCAGGGATGGCATCAGGAGTCAACATCAAAATCTTCGCAGCCCTGCTTTTCATAGGTTTTGGATTTTGGTCCATGAAGCTGGAATTTGAAGATGACGAAGAAGAAAATGAAAAGTTCAAATTTGGACCGATAATCACCGTAGCGGTAGCATTCTTCATAGGGGAACTTGGTGACAAGACCCAAATGACAGCTATGGCTCTTGGCCTGGATTCTGCAAGTCCATCCATTACGCTTATGGGAACGACAGCCGGCATGGTAGCCGTAAGCTCGATAGGAATAATCGCAGGAAAACTTATAGGAAAGAAAATACCGGAAGTCACCATGAAATTCATATCTTCATTCGTATTTCTGGGATTTGGAGTCGCCGGACTGTACGCCGCTATGCCAAAATCCTATATGACCCCAGTTAGCATGGCAGCGTTTGCGATGATTCTGGGAACGCTTATATATATAATACTCAGGGCAAATACGATAAACCGCAGCACCTATTTTACCCAGAAGCTCAGCACGGCCCTTGGCAGATGCCGTCACTGTGAAATTCACGATCCAAAGTGCGCCGTGGGACTTGAAATAGAAGAAATTACAAAAATGTATATAGGATCTGAACTGCCATATCTGGGCAAAGTGGTGACTTTCTTTGAGTCCCTTAAACAGGCTTCCCCAAAAAAATATAAGATATTTGAAAATCACAAAAAGAATTAAGCTTTACATGCTTGATGAATTCCCTGATTTGTGATATAATAGCTTGGTAACTGAACATTATAAGATGGAGAGGTGTCCGAGTGGCTTAAGGAGCACGCCTGGAAAGCGTGTATACGGGTAACTGTATCGGGGGTTCGAATCCCCCTCTCTCCGCCAATTAGAGAAACCATCAGCGAGGCTTTATCAGCGCTCACCTGATGGTTTTTTATCTTATAGAATTTAAAGCTATATAATGAAAAAACAAGGAGAAAATATGAAAAGAGAATTTAAAGCAGGAACCCTTTTTGCACCAGTACCGGCAGTAATGGTATCATGCGGAGATATGAAAAATCCCAATGTAATGACCGTAGCATGGACAGGAATCGTAAATACAAAACCACCAATGACATACATTTCAATCAGACCAGAGAGACATTCTTATGACCTTATAAAAAAAGAAGGATGTTTTGTAATAAACCTTACGACCAGAGATCTTGTTCATACTGCAGACTTCTGTGGTGTGGTAAGTGGAGAGCGAAACAACAAGGCCGAAAAATGTGAATTCAGATACCAGGAGAGCAAGCATATAACAGCGCCTGCAATCAAGGAGAGTCCAGTATCTATCGAATGTAAGGTAAAAGATATAATCAAACTGGGAAGTCATCATATGTTCCTGGCAGAAATTGTAGCCATCAATGTAGAAGAATCTATCATCAACCATAACGGTAAAATCTGTCTGGATAAGGCAGAGCTGATAACATACCTTCACGGAGAGTACTTCGAACTTGGAAGAAATCTTGGAAAGTTTGGATTCTCAGTAAACAAAAAAAGAGTAAATATCAGAAACACCAGCGACAGCACAAACAAGAAGTCAGCTGTTGGAAGAAGCGGAAAGCCTATGCAGGCTAAGGGCCCAAACAAGCCATCATCAAAGTTCGCTGAAGCAAGAAAAAACGCAAGGTCAAGCAAGCCTAAAAGTGAAGATGGACCGAAAACTGTGGTTGTAAACAATCCGAACAGTGCGAAAAACAGAAAAAACAGCAAGGATAAATACAGCTACATGAAAAAGAAATAAACCTGAAATTATAAAGCTGCAAGTGCAAAGAAATCTTTGTGCCTGCAGTTTTTTTTTGCAAAAAAAATGGATGGTGGGAACAGTATTGCCTCAGTAGATGATTAATAAAGAATCCTGGGGGTATAAATCAGAAAGGGTTTTCCAAAAGTAAGAATGAAAATTCTGAAATTACAAAAAAGTGGTTGACTTTTTGAGGAAAACGATAGTATAATGTATCCATACATAACAGGAAACGTTTCCAGTAACGTTTCCTGAAACTTGGAACTTAATTTATGGGAGGGGAAAAAATGAAAAGAATGAAAAGAATATCAGCGCTTTTACTTACAGCAGCCATGTCATTATCATTAGTGGCCTGTGGGGGAACATCAACAACAGAAGAAACGCCAAAAGGGTCAGGTGAAATATATTACTTAAATTTCAAGCCGGAAATAGCTGAGGTATATGACGAGATTTCAGCAGCCTATGAAGCTGAAACAGGAGTCAAACTTAACGTTATAACAGCTGCGTCAGGAACCTATGAGCAGACCTTGAAATCAGAAATAGCGAAAGCAGAGGCGCCTACACTGTTCCAGATAAACGGACCTAAAGGGTACGCAAGCTGGAAGGATTACTGCGCTGATCTCAGCGACACAGAGCTTTACAGCCACCTTACTGACAAGAGCCTTGCAGTGACTGATGGAGAAGGCGTATACGGAATACCTTACGTAGTTGAAGGATACGGCATAATATACAACAATGCAATCATGGACAAATATTTTGCAACAGCAGGAGCAAAAGCGACTTCCATGGACGAGATAAACAACTTCGCAACTTTAAAGGCAGTAGCTGAAGACATGAGCGCCAAAAAAGACGAACTTGGAATCAAGGGAGTATTTGCAAGTACTTCACTTAAGCCGGGCGAGGACTGGAGATGGCAGACACATCTTGCAAACATCCCAGTATACTATGAATTCAAAAACAACGATGTTGACCTTGCAAGCGATGCTACAAAGGAAATAAAATTCGAGTATGCAGACAACTACAAGAACATATTCGACCTTTATATCAACAATTCAACAACAGAGCGAAAACTTCTTGGAAGCAAGCAGGTTTCAGATTCAATGGCAGAGTTTGCGCTTGGACAATGCGCTTTCGTTCAAAATGGAAACTGGGCATGGTCTCAGATAAGCCAGGTTGAAGGAAACGTTGTAGCAGAGCAAGATATCAAGTTCATGCCGATATACACTGGTATGGAAGGCGAAGAGGAGCAGGGACTATGTACTGGAACTGAGAACTTCTTTGCAGTAAACTCACAGGCTTCAGAAGAAGACCAGAAGCTTGCAGAAGACTTTATCTACTGGTTATACTCAAGTGAAACTGGAAAGCAGTTCGTTATCGAGAAACTTAACTTCATAGCACCTTTTGATACATTCACTGATACTGAGAAACCAGCAGATCCACTTGCAAAAGAAGTAATAAGATGGATGGAAAAAGAAGGAACAACTTCAGTAGCATGGAACTTTACAGTATTCCCAAGCCAGGCATTCAAGGACAACTTCGGGGCATCACTTCTTCAGTATGCTCAGGGAACTATGCCTTGGGAGACAGTGGTTACAAATGTAGTAACAGACTGGAAAGCTGAGAGCGGAATGTAATAAATACAAAAAAATAATTTGAATATAAAATGAGCCCCCGCCTGCAAAAAGGCAGGGGCCTTATTAAAAAGTGGCAAGACTAATGAATTAATATAAATAATAATGAGAGTAATATTGGAGGAACACATGGAAAGAGCCTTAAAAAAATATTTCGCAGTGTTTGCACTTCCAACGCTGATAGCCTTTGCAATAGCATTTCTGATTCCTTTCCTAATGGGAATATACCTGTCATTTACAGAATTTACAACAGTGACAAATACGACATGGGTAGGGTTTGGAAACTACAAGAAAGCCTTTCTGGGAAGTCCGGATTTTATAAATGCATTATGGTTTACACTGAAGTTTACAGTAGTGTCGGTGATTTCAATAAATCTGATAGCTTTTACACTGGCAATGCTTCTTACAAGAGCGGTCAAGGGAACAAATCTGTTCAGGACGGTATTCTTCATGCCAAACCTCATCGGAGGCATAGTGCTCGGATACATATGGCAGATTATAATAAATGGTGTGCTTATAAAATTTGGAGTGGATATAACCTTCAGTGCATCCTACGGTTTCTGGGGGCTGGTGGTCCTTATGAACTGGCAGCTGTCAGGTTATATGATGATAATATACATTGCAGGGATACAAAACATACCGGGAGATTTGAAGGAAGCGGCTCAGATAGATGGAGCAAGCCCTCTTCAGACCCTGAAACATATCACGATTCCCATGGTTATGCCGTCTATAACAATATGTACATTTCTTACGCTTACAAATTCATTCAAGCTGTTTGACCAGAACTTTGCCCTTACAGGAGGAGCTCCGGCGAAACAGACAGCTATGCTTGCTCTGGATATTTACAACACCTTCTACGGCAGAGTTGGATTTGAAGGAGTTGGACAGGCCAAGGCAGTTATCTTCTTTCTAATGGTAGCCGCCATAGCCTTCATACAGCTGTACATCACAAGAAGAAAGGAAGTTGAAAATTAATGGAAGCGAAATTGAAAAATCTTAACAAAGTGATATTTTTTATGATGATAATATTATCTGTAGTGTTTCTAGCGCCAATATTCATTGTTCTGATGAATTCATTCAAAGGGCAGTTTTTCATATCAGACGCCCCATTTGCACTTCCCAAGGCAGAAACTTTTGCAGGAATGAGGAATTACGTTAATGGTATAAATAAAATAAATTTCTTTTCAGCCTTTAAATACTCGATGTTCATAACCGTATGTTCAGTGTCGGTAATCACACTGTGCACATCCATGACAGCGTGGTATATAACGAGAGTGAAAAACAAGCTGACCACGGGTCTTTACTATCTCTTTGCCTTCAGTATGATAGTGCCATTTCAAATGGTAATGTTCACCATGTCAAAGACTGCAAACGTGCTGAGAATCGACAATCCAGTAGGCCTTATACTTATATATCTGGGATTTGGAGCGGGACTGTCCGTATTCATGTTCACGGGATTCATAAAAAGCATACCTGTCGAAATAGAAGAGGCAGCCATGATAGATGGATGCACACCGATACAGACCTTCTTTCTTATCGTCTTCCCAATATTAAAACCTACGGCGATTACAGTATCGATTCTCAATGCAATGTGGATATGGAACGACTATCTTCTTCCTTATCTTGTCATAGGAAATAAATACAAGACCATACCAGTAGCAGTTCAGTATCTTCAGGGCGGATATGGTTCAAGAGACATGGGCGCGCTTATGGCAATGCTGGTTCTTGCAATACTTCCGATAGTAGTATTTTATCTGTCGGCGCAAAAACACATCATCAAGGGAGTAGTATCAGGAGCGGTAAAAGGATAAACATATTAAAGGGAGAAAATTAATGGTAACAATCAAAGATATAGCCAAAGAAGCCGGCGTCGCGGTAAGCACGGTATCAAGAGTGCTCAACGGCCACCCGGATGTAAGCGACGCTACCAAAAAGAAGGTTCAAGAAGTAGTAGAGCGAAGAAACTTCGTGCCAAACAGCAATGCAAAGCACCTTAAACAGCAGAACACGACTATAATAGGAATCTTTGTAAAAGGTAAATTCAACTTCCTGTTTTACTCAATACTGGAGAAAATTCAGCATCAAATAGAAGAAGAGGGCTACATCGCAGTGGTCAACTATCTGGACGAGGACAGCAACGAGGTTCATCAAGCGAGGATATTTTGCAATGAAAAGAAGCCGCTTGGAATAATGTTCCTCGGTGGTAACCTTAAAAACTTCGAGGAGGAATTTGAGAAAATAACGCTGCCGGCAGTGCTAGTTACAAACTATGGAGAAAACCTTGGGTTCGACAATCTTTCAAGCGTTGCAACCGATGACGTGTCAGCGGTGCAGTGCGCAATAGAATATCTTGTGGATAAGGGTCATACTAAAATCGGAGTAATCGGCGGAAAATGTGAAAAGTCCAACATCAGTGAGGTAAGGATGAGGGGAGTCTTGAATGTCCTTCAAAGGCATGAAATAGAATTCGACCAGGAGCTTCAGTATGAAAAAGCCAGATACTCTTTTGACAGTGCCTACGATGCGGCTAAAAGACTGCTCGAGAAGAAAATTGCCATCACGGCAATCTTTGCCATGAGTGACGTTATGGCAATAGGCGCCATGAGGGCTATGGCTGACCAGGGGCTCAAAATACCAGAGGACATATCCGTAATAGGATATGACGGCATAGACCTTGTTAATTACTATAACCCAAAACTCACAACAATAAGACAGTTGCAGGACTCGCTTGCAAAAAATGCTGTGGAGATACTTATAAGCCAGATTGAAAAAAACAGCCCTCCAGTTCATAAAATACTTTCCTATGAACTCTTAGAGGGGCAGAGCGTAAAAAAGTTAGACAAGGCGGTAGAGTGATGATAAGCAGAAAACAAAAACCATTCACAAGAGGCGGTGGGACACTCCTTCCCGTGGCAAGTCTTCCTTCCAATTATGGAATAGGAACCTTTGGAAAAGCAGCATATGAATTCATAGATTTTCTAAAAGCAGCAAAACAAAAATACTGGCAGGTGCTCCCACTTGGGCCAACAGGCTATGGAGACAGCCCCTATCAGAATTTTTCGGCTTTCGCAGGAAATCCTTACTTTATAGATCTGGACATCCTCATAGAAGAAAACCTGATTACCCTTGAAGATGTAAGCTCGGTAAAGTGGTCAGACAGCCCAGAGCTTATAGACTACGCTCAGATATACAAAGAGCGCTTCAAGCTTTTGAAAAAAGCTTTTAAAAACAGCAGTCACAGAGAAACCCCGGAGTACAAAAAATTCTGCGAGGAAAATACCTTCTGGCTGGGCGACTACAGCCTGTTCATGGCAATCAAAAACCACTTCGAAGGAATAGAGTGGCTTAAATGGCCAGACAATATAAGACTAAGAGAAGAAGCCGCACTCGAATCTTACAACAAGAAGCTGCATGAAGAGGCAGAGTTTTGGAGCTTCACCCAGTTCAAATTCGACCAGCAGTGGCACCTGCTCAGAGAATACGCCAGAGAAAATGGAATAATAATAATAGGAGACATACCGATATATGTGGCTCTTGACAGTGCAGACACCTGGGTAAATACCAGGGAGTTTCAGATGGACGCCGACCACAGGCCAAAGCTAGTGGCAGGAGTGCCGCCTGACATGTTTTCAAAGACAGGCCAGCTGTGGGGAAATCCGCTTTATGACTGGGGTTACATGAAAAAAGACAATTTCACCTGGTGGAGAAAACGAATGAAATACTCGGCGAAGCTGTACGATATAATCAGAATAGACCATTTCATAGGAATCGTAAATTACTATGCGATAGGGGTTGAAGAGACTACGGCGCTCAACGGAGTGTGGAAAAAAGGGCCAGGGACAGACCTTCTCAACGCGATAAATGAAGAAATCAAAGAAGCGCAGATAATAGCCGAAGACCTTGGTGTAGTAACCAAAGAGGTAATCAAAGTCCTTGAGGCATCAGGCTATCCCGGAATGAAGCTTCTGGAGTTTGCCTTTGATGGCAATCCTAGAAACAGCAATCTTCCAAGGCACATAGGGCAGAATTCGGTGGTCTACGGAGGAACCCATGACAACGAAACGCTCAGAGGTTACTTTCATAATGCCCCTTGCGAAATCAGGATATGCGCCCGTAAGGCGATGAGATTAAAAAGCAACCGGGAGCTTGTGTGGAAAGTCATAGAAGCAGGCTATAAATCAAAGGCCAATACGGCTATTTTCCAGATACAGGACTATATGGAGCTTGACAACACCGCAAGGACAAATATTCCATCAACCATTGGCGGAAACTGGGTCTGGAGACTTATTCCGGGACAGGCGACTCCGCAGCTGGCAGCAAAAATCAGAAAGCTTGTAGAAAAAACCAAGAGATAGGAGAATTAAACATGGCAAAAATTAGCCTTCAGAATATATTCAAAGTATACCCAGGTGATGTGACGGCCGTTAAAGATTTCAGCCTTGAAATAGATGACAAGGAATTTATAATTCTTGTAGGACCTTCAGGCTGCGGAAAATCTACGGTACTTAGAATGATTGCAGGACTCGAGACCATTTCAAAAGGAAAGCTCTACATAGGGGACACGCTTGTAAATGATGTAGATCCTAAAGACAGGGACATAGCAATGGTATTCCAGAGCTATGCACTTTATCCTCACATGTCAGTGTACAAAAATCTTGCCTTCTCGCTCAAACTTCGCAAGATGGACAAGTCAGAGATTGACAAAAGAGTTGTTGAGGCTGCAAAAATGCTAGACATAGAGCATCTTCTTGAAAGAAAGCCAAAGGCGCTTTCAGGCGGCCAAAGACAAAGGGTTGCGCTTGGAAGAGCTATGGTAAGAAATCCAAAAGTATTTCTTCTTGACGAGCCCCTTTCTAATCTCGATGCAAAGCTTCGAAGCGCAATGAGAAGCGAGATAACCAAGCTTCACAAGAAACTGGGCACAACCTTCGTATATGTTACCCACGACCAGACGGAAGCCATGACTATGGGAGACCGGATAGTAGTCATGAAAGATGGCCTTATACATCAGGTAGACACACCCCAGAATCTGTATGATTATCCGGCCAATCTCTTTGTTGCAGGCTTCATAGGCTCGCCACAGATGAACATGATGAACGTGACCATAGACAAAAAAGGCAGCAATTATATAGCAAGACTCGGAGAATATGAGGTAGCCATAAACTGGGACGAAAGAAAGGTAGCGAATCTTTCAGGCTATGTCGGCAAGGAAGTCACAATGGGAATCAGACCCGAAGAACTTCATGACCACCAGAGCATAGAAAATCCAGAAAACCTCAGCTATGTGAATGCCGAGGTAGAACTTTCAGAACCTATGGGCTCGGAGATATATCTTTATGCAAAAATCAATGGCGAGAATGTAGTAGCGAAAATACCGCCAAGAAGCACAGCGAAAATCGGAGATAAAATCAAGCTTGGAATAAATACGAACCATGTTCACCTTTTTGATAAAGAAACTGAAAAAGCAATCGCAGTGAGGTAGAAAAATGGATATAGAAAAAATAATAAAATCGACTCAGAAGAAAACTAGGACCGAATATGGCAAAAGCATAGGAGAAGCCAAGCCATGGCAGCTTCACAATGCCCTTTCCGAGGCTGTCATGGAGTCAATCGGCGGCAAATGGCTGGAGCTTCAGCAGGAAAAAGACAAAGGAAGAAAAGCCTACTACCTTTCGGCGGAATTCCTTGTAGGAAGGGCTATATACAATAATCTGCTCAACCTTGGAGTGACGCAAAAGATAGAAAAGGAACTGAGTAAAAAAGGTGCGAGCCTTAACGACATGGAAGAGATAGAAGATGCGGCGCTTGGAAATGGGGGGCTGGGAAGACTTGCAGCCTGCTTCATGGAGAGCGGCGCGACCATGGAAGTGCCCCTTGACGGCTACGGAATAAGATACAAGTATGGTCTTTTCAAGCAAAGAATCGAAGATGGATTTCAAAAAGAAGAGGCGGACAACTGGTCAAAATTTGGAGACCCATGGTCTCTTAGAAAAGACGAATATGCTGTCCAGATAGATTTCAAGGACCAGAGCGTGATGGCAGTGCCATATGACATGCCGATAATAGGCTACGGCGGCAAAAATATCTCGACCTTGAGATTGTGGCAATCAGAGCCGATAAATGAATTTGATTTTGAAAAATTCAACAACCAGGAGTATGACCTTTCGGTAGTTGAAAAAAACAGAGCCGAAGACATCTCAAGAGTGCTTTATCCAAATGACGATACGCTTGAAGGCAAGAAGCTGAGATTCAAACAGCAGTACTTCTTCAGCTCAGCGGCCCTTAAGGACATTGTAAGGAAATACAAACAAAATCATGGAGACG
This sequence comes from Proteocatella sp., assembly GCA_049670425.1. Lineage (GTDB taxonomy): Bacteria > Bacillota > Clostridia > Peptostreptococcales > Filifactoraceae > Proteocatella. The sequence goes on along the minus strand of JBATTG010000194.1, from coordinate 27,229 downwards.
ATCTGAGCCACTTTGCAGAGTTCAATGTTATACAGCTTAATGACACGCATCCTACGGTATCCATACCAGAGCTTGTGAGAATCCTTGTTGACGAAGAGGGCATGGAATTTGACAAGGCTTTGGAAATCGCTAAGAAGACCTTTGCGTATACTAACCATACCGTAATGCCAGAAGCCCTTGAAAAATGGGAATGCAAGCTCGTAAAATCGGTGGTGCCAAGAGTCTATGAAATAACAGAGCTTATCCACGCCGCCTTTGAGGCAGAAAAAGCGAAGCTTGTAGCAGATGGAAAAATAACCAAAGCCCTTGCAAAGCGGACCCAGATAATAAGAAACAGGACTCTGCACATGGCCCATCTTGCGATATACGCAGGCAGCTATGTAAACGGAGTGGCAAGAATACACACCGAAATAATAAAGCATGACGTGCTTAAGGACTGGTATAAGCTGTACCCTGAAAAATTCCAGAACAAGACAAATGGAATAACCCAAAGAAGATGGCTGGCGCTCTGCAACCAGGAACTTTCGCATATGATAACCAGCAAGCTGGGAAGCAAGGCCTGGATAACTGACCTTGCGCAGCTGAAGAAGCTTGAAGAACTTGCCGGGGATAAAAATACGCTTAAAGAATTCACCGACATCAAAAATATAAAGAAGCTGCAACTGGCAGAGTATATAATGAAAAAAGATGGCATCGAAATAGACCCGCAGAGCATCTACGACATTCAGATAAAAAGGCTTCACGAGTACAAGAGGCAGTTTCTGAACATCCTTGCAATCCTCTATCTTTACAACGATATCAAATCAGGAGCAATCAAGGATTTCAAGAAGACCACGTTCATATTCGGTGCAAAATCGGCGCCAGGCTATGCAAGAGCGAAGAGCATAATAAAGCTTATAAACGAAGTGGCAGACCTGATAGACTCAGATGAAGATGTAAGAGACGTCATCAAGGTGGTGTTCGTATCAAACTATAATGTTTCCTATGCAGAAAAACTTGTGGCGGCAGCCGACGTTTCAGAGCAGATATCCACAGCCGGAACCGAAGCGAGCGGCACAGGAAACATGAAATTCATGCTTAACGGAGCCGTAACCCTGGGAACCCTTGATGGAGCCAATGTTGAAATCGTAGAAGAAGCAGGGCTTGAAAACAACTTCATATTCGGCGCAACCGTCGAAGAACTGAAGAAGATATCGAAAACCTACGACCCCAACGAGATATACAAGAGCAATCCTAAAATCAAAAAGGTTCTCGACTCATTGATAGACGGTACGCTCGACGACGGAGGAAGCAAGGGCTTCAAGGTGCTTCATGATTCAATCCTCAAGGGCGCAAGCTGGCACAGACCCGACCAGTACTATCTGCTTCACGACTTCATGGCTACGGTAGAGGCCAAGCTCAAGGTAAACGAGGCCTACAAAGATCAGAATGAATTCAGGAGAAAGTGCTACATCAACATGTGCAACGCCGGAAAATTCAGTTCAGACAGGACCATAATGGACTATGCCGAAAACATCTGGCATGTGAAAAAGCTGAAATAAGTTTGGAAAAATAGAGAAAAAGCTGCAAGAGGAATAGTTTTCCTGTTGCAGCTTTTTCTGTTTTTTTCTGTTACAAAAGTCCGAGTCTCTTAAGAAAATAAGGTATGGCCATCTCGAAGCACACACCATAGCGTCTTTCCTGATTCATGCTTTCAGTAAGATGGATGCATTCATAAGTGTAGTCTACGGCAATCTGAGCAGATTCTACCAGGGAGAAGCCATGCATTATCCCGGCAAGCAGACTGCTGGCAAAGACATCGCCCGTTCCATGAAAAATGGACGGGTTCTTTTTATTGAAGGCATAGTCTATTTTTCCGGATTCGCTGTCGAAACAGACCGCGCCAAGGGTTTCGTCATCATAGGAAACTCCCGTAAGCACAACCTTTTTAGGGCCAAGAGCCGCCAGCCTGACCAGGATATCTTCGATATAGGCTCTGTCATAATTACTGCCAACGTATTCCTCGCCAAGCAAAAAAGCGGCTTCGGTAAGATTCGGAACGATGATATCGGCCTTCTGGCACAGCTTTATCATTCCTTTGGCCATATCGCAAGAGTAAACTGGATAAAGCTCGCCGTTGTCAGCCATCACAGGATCAACCAAAATAATGGTTTCAGAATCCGTAAAAGAATCAAACAATTTGCTGACAAGTTCAATCTGCTCAAAAGAGCCAAGAAATCCTGTATAGAAGGCATCGAACTTCAGGCCAAGCGTCTTCCAGTGGTTGGCAATAGGCTCGATGTCAGAAGTGAGGTCCCTGTAAGTGAAATCCTCAAAACCACCGGTATGGGTGGATAAAACTGCAGTGGGGAGAACCCCTGTATCAAAACCCGCAGCAGAAAGCAGGGGAAGCGCTACGGTAAGCGAACACCTTCCAACACATGAAATATCATGGACTGCTGCGATTCTTTTTTGTATTTTCATAAATTCCTCCGATCATTATATTACAAGTATATCAGCAAACTGTTATTTCTAAAAGTGACAGTTTCGGCAAACATAAGAAGTACAGAAAGTTTCAAATATTGAAGAAAACTAAGGATACAGTTCTTTGATGGAAAATAAATTAAAATTAAAATGATAGAAAAAATAAAAAGTTTGGCTTATAATGAGAGTAATATATTGAAAATTCGAAATAAGTCAAAAAAAAGGGGGCTTAAAATGAGAAAAAAATTAGAACTTCCCATCTACCTTTTCCACCAGGGAACGGCAGAGCGCGCATATGAATTGATGGGAGCGCATCCTCATTATCAGCATGAAACAAAGGGGTACATATTCAGAGTATGGGCTCCGAATGCAAAGAATGTATTTGTAACAGGGGAATTTTGTGACTGGAAACCAAACGAAAAAAAGATGAAAAAAATAACTAAACAGGGGATGTGGGAACTGTTTATACCTGGGATATCAGAACTGGATATGTACAGATATATAATAGAAGACGATAATGGGAAGATTCATCAAAAAAGTGACCCATATGGCTTTCATATGGAAACTCCTCCCGCAAGCTCATCAAAAACCTGCGACATAAGGGGTTATGAGTGGGAGGATCAAAACTGGATGGATTATAGAACCAAACTGAATCCATACAAGAGCCCGATGAATATATATGAAATTCATGCAGGATCTTGGAGAAGGTACAGCGACGGAAATACCTTTGATTATATAAAACTTGCGCAGGAGCTCATCCCATATGTCAAGACAATGGGATACACGCATATAGAAATAATGCCTCTGGCAGAACATCCCTTCGGTGGCTCCTGGGGTTATCAGATAACCGGATACTACGCTCCAACCTCGAGGTTTGGAACCCCAAAAGACCTTATGAAATTTATAGATCTGTGTCACCAGGATGGAATAGGAGTGATTCTCGACTGGGTTCCGGGCCATTTTCCCAAAGATGATTTTGGACTTCGAGAATTCGACGGAAAGCCATGCTATGAATATGATGATCCCTTCAAAAGCGAACAGGAGCAGTGGGGCACGATGGTATTTGACTGGGGCAGGAATGAAGTTAGGAGTTTTCTGATATCAAACGCCGTATACTGGTTTGACAAATATCACATAGACGGACTCAGGGTAGATGCGGTGGCTTCGATGATCTACCTTGACTATGGAAGAGAAGAAGGAAAATGGAGACCAAATATACATGGCGGAAGGGAGAATCTGGAAGCTGTAGAATTTTTAAGAGATCTTAACAAGGCCGTACTTACGAATTTTCCAGGAGCGCTCATGATAGCCGAAGAATCGACGGCATGGCCTATGGTAACCAAACCCGCATACATCGGAGGGCTTGGCTTCAACTTCAAATGGAATATGGGATGGATGAACGATACTCTCGAATACATGAAATATGATCCAATGTACAGAAAATACAGACACAGCGCCCTTACTTTTTCCATGACCTACATCTATTCAGAAAACTTCATATTGCCGCTGTCTCACGATGAAGTGGTGCATATGAAAGGATCTTTAATAAACAAGATGCCTGGAAGCTACGAACAGAAATTTGCAAATCTCAGAGCCTATTATGGATACATGATGGCACACCCAGGGAAGAAGCTTCTATTCATGGGCGGTGAATTCGGCCAGTTTTCAGAATGGAAATACGATGCACAGCTCGACTGGAACCTTCTGGAATATGAGCATCATAGTAAACTTAAGACCTATGTGGCAGACCTTAACCAGATATATCTTCAGAACTCAGAATTCTGGGAACTCGAAGAAGGCTGGGATGGCTTCAGATGGATAAATTGTGATGATTTCGAACAAAATATAATAATATTCAGCAGGATAAACTCAAAAAACGAAGAGATTTTAGTAATATGCAATTTTGCACCAGTGAAAAGACTAAATTACAGAATAAAGGTTTCAAAAATGGGCATATATAAAGAGATGTTTAACAGTGATGCCATCAAATATGGAGGAGAAGATAATAAGATAGCCGATGCAAAAGCAACTGGAGGCGAAAATAATATTTCAATAACCATAGACATACCACCACTGTCAACGGTATATTTGAAAATGAATTAGTAAAAACCGGGGGGGAAAATAAAGTGCTAAATGCAAGAAGAAAAAACATGATAGCCATGATTTTGGCAGGCGGGCAAGGCAGCAGACTTGGGATACTCACACAGAAAATAGCAAAACCGGCAGTGCCATTTGGAGGCAAATACAGAATAATAGACTTTACCCTTTCAAACTGCACAAATTCAGGGATAGATACGGTAGGAGTATTGACTCAGTACATGCCCCTGGAACTAAATGAATATATAGGAAATGGGCAGCCATGGGATTTGGACAGACAAAACGGAGGAGTAAGCATACTTCAGCCATATGTAAAAGGGAAAAAAGGGGAATGGTATACAGGAACTGCGAATGCAATATATCAAAACATACATTTCATAGAGGCATCAAATCCAGAATACGTGCTCATACTCTCAGGCGACCATGTGTATAAGATGAATTATCAGTTTATGCTGGACTTTCATAAGGAAAAAGGTGCAGATTGTACCATAGCAACGATAGAAGTTCCTATCGAAGAAGCCAGCAGATTTGGAGTCATGAGCTGCGAAAGTAATGGAAAAATATTTGAATTTGAAGAAAAATCGCTGCAGCCTAAGAGCAACCTGGCATCAATGGGGGTGTATATCTTTACCTGGAGCAAACTAAGAGATTATCTTACGAAAGATGAAAATGATGCGGAATCAGAAAAAGATTTTGGAAAAAACTTGATTCCGGCAATGCTCGATGCCGGAGAGAATATGTATGCCTATAAATACGGAGGCTACTGGAAAGATGTAGGAACAGTGGAATCCCTGTGGGAGGCTAATATGGACCTTTTGAATCCGGATGTACCGCTGAACCTGTATGATCCGCCATGGAAGATATATTCCAAAAATCCTGTAAAACCGCCGCAGTATATAGGGAACAACGCCGAAATAAAGAATTCAATGATAACTGAAGGATGCATAATAGAGGGAAAAGTAGAAAGAAGTATAATATTCCAATCAGTAAAAATCGGAAAAGGGGCAACGGTAAGCAATTCGATACTGATGCCCGGCGTAGAAATACAAGCAGGCGCCAGCGTAGAATATTCGATAATAGGAGAATATGCTAAAGTTGGAAGCAACAGCATAATAGGCAAACTTGAAGCAGGCTCTGATTCTCGAGAAAGAAATATAACCGTAATAGGGCAGGAAATAGAAATTGCCAATAATGCAGTAGTTGTGCCAGGCTCCATGGTAGAAGCAAATATAGAATCGGAGGTTGAGTAATATGGATGCACTCGGAATAATATTCGCATATTCTGAAGCCGGAAATTTAAGAGAAATATGTGAAGAAAGAACCATGGCTTCAGTATCTTTTGGAGGAAAGTACAGACAGATAGATTTTGTGCTATCTAATTTTGTAAATTCAGAGGTATTCAATATAGCAATCATAGCAAAAGATAATTATAACTCTCTCATAGAGCATGTAGGCCTTGGCAAGGAGTGGGATCTGGACAGGAAGCGAGGCGGTCTTAAATTTTTCACGCCTCTTGCAAGCGTAGGCTCAAGAAACGGGATATATAGGGGAAGAGTGGATGCCCTTGCTTGCCATATGAATGCCATAAAAAAATCAATAGCGGAATATGTGATAATATCGTCAAGTTCGATAATATACAGCATAGATTTTAACGAAATGCTGGAGCATCATCAGCAGAAGAATGCCGACATCACCATGGCCTATACCAACAACATAGCAGGATGTGAAAAGGTGCCGACTGGATATCCGCTTTGCAAGTTTGACTCAGATGACAGGCTGACAGAGATGCATATCAACAAAGAAGACAGTCATTCGTTTCCTGTGAGCTGTGGAATAGGAGTATTCATAATGAAGAAGTCTCTTCTGGAGGCTCTCGTAGCAGATGCCATGTCTTATGGAAGATTTGAACTTTATACTGGCCTTATAAGGAAACAGATGAAAACTCTTACAATAAAAGGCTATGAATGTAAGAAACACATCATATGTCTGAACACGGTATCGGGATATATGAAAGGGAATTTGAGTCTTTTAGAGCCTGAGGTCAGGGAACAGATATTTGAAAACATCGTATATACCAAGGTGAAGGACAGTGTGCCGGTAGAATACGGAGAAGAATGCAGCGTCAAAAATTCGATAATTGCAGATGGCTGCATAATCGAAGGCAGCGTGGAAAACTGTGTGATATCAAGAGGCGTTAAAATTGGAAAGGGTTCGTCAGTTAAAGACAGCGTAATAATGGAAAATACCACAATCTATGCAAATACAAAACTGGAGGACGTAATAATTGACAAGGATGTCATAGTAAGAGAAGGAAGTGAAATAGCAGGTCATATAACCTTTCCGGTAGTAATCAAAAAAGGAAGCATAATTTAGAAACTTACATGAAAATGGAGAACATATGAATATAGTATTTGTAAGCTCCGAAGCCTCCCCTTTTGCAAAAAGCGGGGGTCTTGGAGATGTAATGGGAGCATTGCCGAAAGAACTTCAAAAAAAAGGGGTAAAGTCAAGAATGATAATGCCGCTTTACAAAGATATAAAGGAAAAATACAGCTTAAAATTAAAACTGATAAAAGAAATATCAGTTCAGCTGGCATGGAGAAATCAGTACTGCGGAATATTCAAACTTGAGCACAACAAGGTTGAATATTATTTTATAGATAATGAATATTATTTTTTCAGAGACAATTACTATGGCTATTATGATGATGCCGAGCGCTTTGCCTTCTTTTCCAAAGCGGCCATAGATACAATGAGACACATAGGCGGCAAGATAGATATAATCAACTGTAATGACTGGCAGTGCGCACTTATACCAGTCTATCTAAAGACCCTCTATGCAGACCATAGCTTCTATAAGAATATCAAGACAGTATTTAGCATCCACAACATCGAATACCAGGGAAAATTCAATCCTTATATAACAGGAGACATACTTGGGCTTTCATATGAAGAAGAAGGCCTGATAATAGATGGGGACTGTATAAACTTCATGAAAGGCGCCATAAAAACCTGCTCAATGATAACCACGGTGAGCCCGACCTATGCAAAAGAACTCGAAGACCCCTTCTTTGCAAGTGGTCTGAGCCAGACCGTAAAGGAAAACAGTTATAAGCTCAGAGGGATTTTAAACGGAATAGACACGGAGATATTTAATCCAGCTCAGGACGAATATCTAAAGTATAAATATGACAGCAAAAAAATCGAGGGTAAATACAAAAACAAGGAATACCTTCAGAAAGAACTCGGACTCGAAGTGAACCGAAAAATTCCTATGATTGCAATGGTTGGAAGACTCGTACCGCACAAGGGAATTGACCTTGTAAAAGAGGTCTTTGACAGTATTTTAGAGTGCAAGGTGCAGATTGTCATTCTTGGAACCGGGGATAAATACTATGAGGACTATCTTGTCCAAAAAGCATATGAGAACAATAGCCGCGTATCCGTTTCAATAAGTTTTTCACCCAAACGCGCAAGCCAGATATATGCGGCATCGGATATGTTTCTAATGCCTTCAAAAAGTGAGCCATGCGGCCTTTCCCAGATGATAGCTGCAAGATATGGATCAATTCCAGTAGTAAGGGAAACAGGAGGTCTCAAAGATAGCATAGAGCCCTATAATCCAGAGAGGCAAATGGGGAACGGTATAACCTTTAAAACCTATGAGGCCTATGACATGCTCGATGCCATACAAAGAGCTTTGCTTTTGTATGACGACAAAAAGGCGTGGGCAATAATAATCAAAAATGCAATGGAGAGCAATTTTTCTTGGGAGAATCAGGTCTTAGAATACATAGATCTTTACAAAGAAATCATTCGATGACCTATAAGGGGAGGGAATATATGCAGTTAAATTATACATCAAGACGGATATCAGACGAAATTGAAGGAAAGCTTATGAGATATTATGCAAGAGAGCCGCACAATGCGACAATCCAGCAGTACTATAAAGCAACCTGCGCTGTGGTAAGAGATATAATGTCAGAGCTATGGCTGGAAAATCATGATTTGGTAAATTCCCATAAGGAAAAAGAGGTATATTACCTGTCGATGGAATTTCTTCCAGGAGCATCCCTTAGGAATAATTTGTGTAATCTGCACCTGGATGAAGTAGTCACAAGAGCCTTGGCGAATTTTGGGAAAAATATAGAAGACCTGTTCGAGATTGACCCTGACGCAGGGCTTGGAAATGGAGGCCTGGGAAGGCTGGCATCATGCTATCTTGATGCCATTGCCTCAAATGGAATGGGTGGACATGGAATGTCCATATGTTATGAGTTTGGAATATTCAAACAGGCGATAGAAAATGGTCACCAGGTGGAAAAAGTAGATGACTGGCAGAATCTTGGAGATTCATGGCTTTTGGAAAAAGAATATGAGACCGAGGAAATCCACTTAGGAGGCTCGCTGGAGGAGTACTGGGAAGATGGCAAGCTTAAGGTAGATCACAAAAATTATCATACGGTACTTGCGATACCAAACGATTTTTATATAACAGGCTATGACAGCAAGGTGGTAAATACCCTGAGGCTTTACAGAGCCACATCCCCCATAGCCATAGATATGGATCTTTTTTCACAGGGGAAATATCTTGAGGCAACCGAGCAAAAACATATGGCTGAGATAATATCTAAAATTCTCTATCCTGAAGATGCCCATGATGAAGGGAAAATTCTGAGGCTGACACAGCAGTATTTCTTTACGTCCGCCGGAATGCAGGCAATAGTAAAGCGCCATATAAGGAAATTCAAGACGCTTAGAAGCTTCCCTGACAAAGTGGCAATCCATATAAACGATACCCACCCGGCAATGGCCATACCAGAACTGATGAGGATATTCATAGACGAGCACAGATGCACCTGGGAGGAGGCCTGGGATATCGTCAACAGGAGCGTATCCTACACAAACCATACGGTAATGCCCGAAGCCCTTGAAAAATGGCCTGAAAATTTATTGAGAGATTTGCAGCCAAGGATACACTCGATAATAGCGGAAATAAACCGCAGGATGATACTGGAACTCACCATAAAATATCCGTATGAAGAAGAGCTCAGAAATCGGATGGCAATAATAATCGGAGGGGAAATCAAGATGGCAAATCTGTGTGTGGCATCGTCGCACTCGGTAAATGGGGTATCGGAGCTTCACAGTGAAATAATCAGAAAAGACATATTTTCAGACTTTTACAGAGATAATCCGGAAAAGTTTACCAATGTCACCAATGGGATAGCTTACAGGAGATGGTTGTGCCAGGCCAATCCCAAATTGAGCGGACTCATAGAAGAACTTATAGGACCGGAATTCAAAAAGGATGCGATCCATCTGGAAAAGCTCTTGAAATATAAGGATGATAAAAATGTACTGTCGCAATTGGAACAGATAAAGAGGGAAAATAAAGGCCGCCTTGCAGAGCACATAGCAAAAACCAACGGAATAATAATCGACCCAGACTCGATTTTCGATGTACAGGTAAAGCGCTTTCATGAGTACAAAAGGCAATTGCTCAATCTATTCCACATAATATATCTGTACGACAGAATCAAGGCAGAACCCAATTTCGATATAGTACCAAGAACCTTCATATTTGCAGGCAAGGCGGCCGCAGGCTACCATATTGCAAAAAAAGTAATAAGCCTTGCATGCCATCTTGGAAATGTGATAAACAAGGACCCTGATGTAAGAGGCAGAATCAAAGTAGTTTTCCTGGAAAATTACTCGGTATCCCTTTCAGAAATAATAATGCCCGCAGCAGATCTTTCGGAGCAGATATCGCTTGCAGGAAAAGAGGCATCAGGCACTGGCAACATGAAGCTCATGATAAACGGAGCCCTGACCATAGGCACCTACGATGGGGCAAACATAGAAATAAACACTCAGGTTGGAGATAAAAACATGTTCCTCTTTGGAATGAGAGAGGATGAAGTCGAAAGACTCGTAAAGGCGAAGACTTACAGCCCATATGACCATATGCTCAATGATAAAAATATATACCGGGTAATAACGCAGCTCTCACATGAGATTGATGGAGAGTGCTTCAACGACCTGGCAAATATGATAACAAATGGAACTACGGGTTCTGCGGATCAATACTTTGTTCTTGCGGACTTTGAGTCATACAGGCAGGCTCAAAAAAGAGTCCAGGAAACCTGGCAAACTAAGGAACTATGGAATCAGATGTCACTTGTAAATATAGCGAAATCAGGAGTGTTTTCGGCAGACAGGAGCGTGAATGAATATGCAGAAAGGATATGGGGGATAAAGCCAATTCATGGAAAATAAACTGATAATAGAAAATAAAATAATAGAAGAAAGCAGAGCAATAGAATTTGATTCAAAGGATGAATTTTATAAAACGCCCTTTGGAGCCGTAGAGGAAAAAAAAGAAATAACCTTAAGAATAGGTATATCAAGAAACCTGGGGCAGGCAAAGACAAAGCTTATAATAATAGTGGATGAAACCAATGAGGAAATAGATGTAGATGGAAAGTGGCAGTACCTTTTGAAGGGAAAAGACTACTATGAATTCAGATGGATTCCAAAAGAGCCGGGGCTTTATTTCTATTATATGAAAGCGACAACCGACGACGGACTCAAGCACCATGCAGATCCGGAGCCTGAGCATTTGACAAAAAAATTCCAGCAAACAGTATATGCTAAGGGTTTCAGCGTACCCAAGTGGCTGGGAGACGGCATAATGTATCAGATATTTCCAGACAGGTTCAACCGGAGCGCAAAATATACGCCGCCAAAGATGAACAAGGACTATGTACTTAGAGATGACTGGGGAGGCGAACCTGTAAGCAAGCCAGACAGCAAAGGTAAAATAAAAAATAATGATTTTTTTGGGGGCAACCTAAGAGGCATACAAGAGAAGCTTCCATACCTTTTGGATCTTGGAGTGAGCGTAATCTACCTGAATCCGATTGCAGAAGCCTATTCAAATCATAGATATGATACGGGCAACCACAAGAAAATAGATCCTATGCTTGGAACCAGCGAGGACTTCAAAAATCTCTGCCAGGAAGCGGCAAGGCAGGGAATCAGAATAATAGTTGACGGCGTATACAACCATACTGGAGATGACAGCGTATACTTCAACAGGTACAGGAGATACGACAACGTCGATGGGCCAGGGGAGATTGGGGCATACAACAGCAAAGAATCAAAATATTACAGCTGGTATACCTTTTCTCAATATCCGGACAAATACGAGTCCTGGTGGGGAATAGACAGCCTTCCTAAAGCCGATGAGCAAAACCCTTCATATATCGACTATATTATAAGAGACAAGGATTCGGTGATAGACAACTGGCTCAATCTTGGAGCTTCAGGGTTTCGCCTCGATGTAGCTGATGAACTTCCGGACATATTTCTGGAAGAGTTCAGAAAAAAGGTGAAAGGCAGAAATCCGGACTATGCAATAATCGGAGAGGTTTGGGAGGATGCCTCCAACAAGATAAGCTACAACAAAAGAAGGGAATACCTTCAGGGCAAACAGCTGGACAGTGTAATGAACTACCCCTTCAGCAAAGCGATAAGAGACTTCATGGAATCCAAAGACGCAAGAATAATTGCAGATGCAATAGAAACCCTCCAGGAGAACTACCCGCAAGAAGCCTTCTACAGCCTGATGAACATACTTGGAACCCATGACACCCAGCGCATACTCACGGCATTTCTGAGGCAGAGCCGCATGAATCCGAGAAAAAAACTGTTCATAACCTTGATGCTGTGGGCATTCCTCCCGGGAATTCCCTGCATTTACTATGGCGATGAAATAGGCATGCAAGGCGGCAAGGACCCGCTCAACAGGGGATGCTTTCAATTCGAAAAAAGAGATGAAAAAATATATAATCATTACAAGGACATATTGAACATAAGGCAAAAAATACAGAACATAAGCCAGTATAAGTACAAGACACATCAGGCGCAGGATGGACTCTATGCTTTTACAAGAATAAGAGAGCACGATGAGAAGGACGCTGCAGAAACAGACATAATATTTGTGGCAGTAAATACTGGCCCAGAAAAAACCGTTGTACTTCCAATTGAAAAAGTAAAAACCTTTTTTCAAACAGGGTCAATTGAAATATTGATGAACAGGGAGATAAAAATTGGGAACCTTTCAGGGATAATTGTGACGGGAAGAATGTAATTTGCAAAAAATTCTTGACATTGTAAAAAAAAGGTCTATAATTAGTATAAATTAGAACTTTACACCAAAAACAAAGGAGCGATTCGATGTATATAAATAAAACTTCAAATAAAAACAGAATGCATCATCATAAGCCCAAGAGTTTGTAAATGAGTAATACTCATAGATACAAGCTCCAATTTCGATTACGGAAAGCTTGTGACTATGATGAAAAGTTAGGAAAAATCCCAACCATCTAGCATAAAGCTGGATGGTTTTTTTAATACTTAAAATTAAGAAAGGAAGAGCAAAGTGAACTTTTATAAGATCGAAGATGAAATAAAATTTTCCCATAAGCGGTATGAATTAATAAACAAAACCATGGAAAAAATAATTGCCAGAGGATATTTTTACTGGGAACCCGTTCTGTTTGAGAACTATGACAGTTTTGTAGCTGAAAACAACAGGATAGACAGCAAATCCACTGTCAAGGTACTTTCAAACGACGGAAGCATAAGCATATTGACACCAGATCTCACCAGCGGAATGCTTTCAAACATACTGGACAAGTGCGATGAAAAAACAAAACTAAAAATACTTTACTATGGCAAGGTGTTCAAAAATACAGAGTTGGGAATAAAAGAGATAAGGCAGCTGGGAGCCGAATACCTCGGAGAAGAGGACATAAGCGCAGACCTTGAAATAATAGATATGGCGCTTGAGATAATGGGAAGCCTGAAGCAGGATTATATAATGGAAATAGGCTGCAGCAACTTCTTGAAGCAGCTCATCAAAGAACTTGGCCTGAGCACCCAGAGCTACATGGAGATAATGGAAATAATTTATAAAAAAGACAAATACAAGCTGGAAAAATACGTTTCAGGCTTTCATGACAGCGAAGCCAAAAAAATACTGGAAAATCTGTTCCAGCTCAGCGGAAGTTTTGAAGCGGTCAGGGAGGCTCTTCAAAATCTGGGAGCAGGCGTAAAAACAATGGATAGCATCAATCACATGGAACTTGTAGACCGATTTATAAAACAAAAGGGGCTTGAAAAGAATGTAGTATACGACCTGTCTGTAGTATCCGAACTCGACTACTACAGCGGCATAACCTTCAGGACATACATGAAAAATGCCAATGATGCCATAATAAAAGGCGGAAGATATAAGGCAAGCTCCCCAAAAGTACAAAATGAAATAACCGCAGTAGGATTTTCCGTAGAAGTGGACATACTGAGCCGGATATTATAAAGATTTACAAAGGAGAAAAAAATGAGCATAACAATTGCCATACCAAAAGGAAGACTGGGAAATGACCTGGTCAGACAGCTGCAGAAATCTAAAATAGGAGAAAGCATAGACCTTAAATCCAGAAAACTCATATTCCATGATATAGAAAATCAGATAGACTTTGTATTCCTCAAAAATTCAGATGTGATAACCTATGTGGAAAACGGCATAGCCGACATAGGAATCGTAGGAAGCGATGTAATCGCCGAAAGCGACTCTCAGGTGTACTGTCTTCAAAAACTCGAAGTAGGAAAATGTAAGATGTCAGTGGCAGGAATAAGTGGCAAATCCAGATTCAGTGAAGATGCCGTTCTCAAAGTTGCCACCAAATTTCCTAAAATAGCCAAGACTTATTTTGACAGCAAGGGCCAGGAAATAAAGATAATAAAGTTGAACGGATCTATAGAACTGGCGCCCATACTAGGACTCTCAGATGTGATAGTCGACATAGTCGAGACGGGAAACACCATTGTAGCCAACGGCCTCAGCGTGCTTGAAGATATATGCGAAATAAGCGGCTACGTGATTTCAAACAAGGTAAGCTACAAATTCAATAAAGAGCTTGTAGACAAGGCCATCAAAGCCCTTATAAACTAAAAAATACCATGTTTTTGGAAATCTGAGAAGGAGAACATCATGATAAAACCAAGAAAAACCGTCCAAAACCTGAAGCCATATTTTGTAGACGAAAGACCATGCAGGATAAAACTAGATGCCAATGAAGGCAGCAACTACCTTCTAAGCGAAGACATAGTCCTGAGCCAGCTGGGAGCCAATCTTTATCCAGACAGCGATGCGACAGGCCTCAGAGCGAAGCTGGCTTCCTACTATGGCTGCAAAAAAGAGAACCTCATAATGGGAAACGGCTCAAGCGAACTTATACACCTTGTCATAAGCACTTATTGCGAAGCCGGGGACAAGGTCCTGACTTTCACACCGGGCTTCAGCATGTATGACGTATACTGTCAGCTTTGCGAGGCGCAGATTGTAAAGCTCGAAGCAGGAGCAGATTTCAGCCAGAACATAGATATCCTCATAGCAGAAGCCGTCAAAATATCACCCAAGGTAGTAATCCTTTGCAACCCCAACAATCCTACAGGCTATGTAAACTCGAAGCAGGACGTCATCAAGCTTCTGGAGAACATAAAAGATGCCGTGCTAGTAATTGACGAAGCCTATGCAGACTTTGAAGAAGAATCCGTTATATCAGAGATAGAAAACTATGACAACCTCGTCGTGCTAAGGACCATGTCCAAAGCCTTTGGGCTGGCAAATTTAAGAGTAGGATGCGCTGTAGCAAGAAAAGAAATAATCGGCGATATCTGGAAAGTGAAAGTGCCCTACAACCTCAACGGACCATCACAGATTCTTGCAGAGCTCGCTCTTGAAAATATGGACAAGATAAGCAGCTACATAAGCGAGGTAAAGGCTGAAAGGCAGAAGCTTTTCGAAGCCATCAAATCCATGGTAGGCCA
Source organism: Proteocatella sp. (assembly GCA_049670425.1). GTDB lineage: Bacteria > Bacillota > Clostridia > Peptostreptococcales > Filifactoraceae > Proteocatella. The sequence goes on along the minus strand of JBATTG010000194.1, from coordinate 11,770 downwards.
AGAGCCGGATTCAAAAGAAGAGGGCGTAAAGGTATATCCTTCAGGAGCGAACTTCCTTTTCATAAAGAGCCCCAATCTAAATCTGGCAGAAGAACTTTTCAAAAAAGGAATTGCCATAAGAGATTTTGGCGGTCCGCTCAGGGGATTTTACAGGATAACGGTAGGAACCCCGCAGGAAAACAGGGAAGTGATAAAGGCGCTTGCAGAGGTTTTTGCAGTTAGTTAGCACAGTATGGGAAACGGAGAACTTATGAATATGAATTCAAGAATCAGCAAAATACAGCGAAAGACCAAGGAAACTCAGATAAGCCTGGAACTGAACCTTGATGGAAGCGGGACATCTGATATATCAACCGGCATAGGGTTTCTGGACCATATGCTTGACCTCTTCACCTTCCACGGCAGCCTGGACCTCAAGCTCAGGTGCACAGGGGACCTCGATGTGGATACCCACCACAGCGTAGAAGACATAGGCATAGCCCTGGGGCAGGCCTTCAAAGAAGCCCTGGGAGATAAAAAGGGTATAGAAAGATATGGGACATCCTATCTTCCAATGGATGAAACGCTGGGACGCGTAGTGGTGGATTTCAGTGGAAGAAGCTATATGGTGTATCGCGCAGAGTTTAAACGAGAAAACCTTGGAAGACTTCCAACTGAAGAGATAAGAGAATTTTTCGTAGCCTTTGCAAACAATGCCGGCCTGACCCTTCACGCTGAAATCCTCTATGGGGAAAATGACCATCACAAGGCAGAAAGCCTGTTCAAAGGCCTTGGAAGAGCCATAAGAACCGCGGTAGAGATAACCTCTGAAAAAATAGTATCCACAAAGGGAGTAATCTGATGAATATAATAATAGACTATGGACGGGGGAACCTTAAATCCCTCAAAATTGCCCTGGACAGGATTGGCATGGACAGCAGAATTTCAAGCGACATAGAAGAAATACGAAATGCCGGCAGCGTAATAATCCCAGGAGTGGGAGCCTTCGCAGATGCCATGCAGGCCATGGAAGATGCAGGCCTTACGGAAATAATCAAGGAAGTAGCCAGATCAGGAAAACACATGCTGGGCATATGCCTTGGAATGCAGCTGCTCTATGAAAAAGGCTACGAGTACGGCGAACACAGCGGCCTGGGAATTTTAAAAGGAAGCATACGTTACCTGGACATAGATGAAAAAGTACCCCATATGGGCTGGAACAGCCTGAAGTTCAATCAAAAGCAGGACCCAATCCTGAAAAATATAAACGAAGATGACTACGTATATTTTGTACACTCCTACTACGCCGACTCAGACGGAAAAGAAGTGGTGGCATACGCCGATTATGGCAAAAAAATCCCGGCGATAGTAAGGTCGGGAAACATCTATGGAATACAGTTTCACCCCGAAAAAAGCGGAGCCGTAGGCGAAGAGATTCTCAAGGCATACAAAGATATAGTTGATAATATAAAGGAGAAAAAATGATAATATTTCCGGCAATAGACATAAAGGATAACAAGTGCGTCCGCCTTACTCAGGGCAAGTTTGACCAGATAAACATATACAACGACAACCCCGTAGAGGTAGCAAAGCTCTGGGAATCCCAGGGAGCTGAGTATATCCACCTTGTGGACCTGGACGGCGCCAAAAACGAAGCCAAAATAAACCAGGCGACGATAGAAAGCGTGATAAATGCAGTAAGCATCCCCGTGCAGATAGGCGGAGGCATAAGAAGTCTTCAAAGGGCGGCGCAGCTCATAGAAATAGGAGCCCAGCGGATAATCCTTGGGACTATAGCAGTAACCGAAAAAGAACTTACAAAAACTCTGGCAGAAAAATATCCAGGCAAAGTAGCCGTATCGGTGGATGCAGTAAATGGCAAGGCCGCAGTAAAAGGCTGGGCACAGATAAGCACCGTAGACGTCCTGGACATATGCAGTTTCATGGAAGAAATAGGAATAAGGACCCTCATATACACCGACATACTCATGGACGGGATGCTCAAGGGCCCAAACTTCGCAGAGTATGAAAGACTTTCCAAGAAGACAAGCCTTGACATAATCGCATCAGGAGGAGTTACAACGCTCGAGGATATCAAGAGGCTCAGCCAGATGGACATGTATGGCGCCATAGTAGGAAAATCCCTTTACGACAAGAGAATAAATCTCAAGGAGGCACTCGAATGCTTGCGAAACGAATAATAGCCTGTCTCGATGTAAGAAACGGCAGAGTGGTAAAAGGCACCAAATTCCAGGACATAAAAGATGTGGACAGCCCTGAAAAGCTAGGAAAATTCTACAGCGAAAACGGGATAGACGAGCTTGTTTTTTACGACATAACGGCATCCAATGAAGAACGCAAAACTTCCCTGGAATTTGTAGAAAAAGTTGCCCAGGTAATAAATATCCCCTTCAGCGCAGGGGGAGGCGTAAATACCCTGGAAGACTTCAAATTCATCCTGCGAAAAGGAGCGGACAAGGTATCTGTAAACTCCGCCGCCGTAAGGAATCCACAGCTTATAAGCGAAGCGTCCCAGGCGTTTGGAGCTCAGTGCGTGGTGCTCTCCATGGACGTAAAGAAAAACGAGGAAGGCTCATGGAGCGTATATGTGAAAGGCGGAAGAGAAAAGACCGACCTGGACGCCGTTGAGTGGGCGGTAAAGGCCGTTCAGCTGGGAGCCGGTGAAATCGTAGTCAACAGCATAGACGAGGACGGCATGAAAAACGGCTATGACATAGAGCTGCTGAAGAAAATAACAGACGCGGTAAATGTGCCCGTGATAGCTTCAGGCGGAGCGGGGAAAAAAGAGCATTTTCTCGAAGCCATACTTCAGGCGAATGTAGACGGAGTCCTTGCAGCCTCAGTATTTCACTTTGGGGAGATAAAGGTGTCCGAGCTCAAAGCCTATCTAAAGGCTAATGAAGTGGAAATAAGAATATAACAATCAACTTAGAGCCGAAAGGAAGTCCCATGAAAATAAATTTAAACGAGATAAAATTTGATGCAAACGGCCTCGTGCCATGCATATGCCAGGACATAAATACAAAGGAAGTTCTTATGCTGGCTTACATGAACGAAGAGTCCCTCAGACTGACCATAGAGAAAAAATGCGCAGTCTACTATTCAAGAAGCAGAAATGAACTCTGGGAAAAAGGGCAGACCTCAGGAAACACCCAGAGCGTAAAAAGTCTTACCTACGACTGCGACAAGGACAGCGTGCTGATAAAGGTGGAGCAGACAGGAAATGCCTGCCACACCGGGGCATACTCATGCTTCTTCAATACGGAGTTTGATGAAAGCCGTGAGAAAGTTGAAGCCGATGACCCAAAAGAAACTCGAATCATCAAGGCTCTTTACAAGCAGATACTCGACAGAAAAGAAAATCCCCAGGAAGGCTCCTATACCAACTACCTTTTTGAAAAAGGCATAGATAAAATCCTTAAAAAAGTAGGCGAAGAAGCAGCTGAAACGATAATAGCCGCCAAAAATAACAGCAAAGAAGAGCTCATATACGAAGCCAGCGACCTTGTCTATCACATGCTTGTGCTGCTTGCAAACCAGGGAGTTGTCCTCGAAGAAATAGAGACAGAACTTCAAAAAAGAGTCAAATAGAGCCTGAATCCGATTCAGAAGTGGTATGAATTTCTAACAATCATAGGATAAATGGAGAGCTTATGTATTATTTAAAATCGTCCATCAAAAAGGACATAAAACAAAAATCCCGGCTGCAGGAAGATGTACAGGCCATAATCATGGATGTGGCAAAAAACGGAGATGTCGCCCTTAGAAACTATAATATGAAATATGACCAGAATGACAGAGCGGATTTTCTAGTAAGCAAAGAAGAAATAGAAAACGCCTACAGCCTCGTAGCGCCAGAACTCATAGCTGATATAAAAAAAGCCGCGGCAAACATAGAAGCCTTTGCCCGGGTTCAAAGAGACACCATCAAGGATCTCAAGGACTATGAGGTGGTAAAAGGCGTGTACCTGGGCCACCGGATAATACCCATAAACTCCTGCTGCTGCTATGTACCGGGAGGAAGCTATCCGCTTTACTCAAGCGCCCTGATGCTCGCAATACCGGCAAAGGCAGCAGGCGTGAAACGGATAACAGCCTGCTCGCCGACCGTAAAAGGCACAAGCAGCATACACCCGGCAACTCTTGTAGCCATGGATATTGCAGGCGTAGATGAAATCTATGCCCTTGGAGGAGCCCATGCCATAGCGGCGTTTGCATATGGAACGCAGCAGATAGAGCCAGTAGACATAATCGTAGGCCCGGGAAACCAGTATGTTTCCGAAGCCAAAAGACAGTGCTACGGCCAGGTGGGAATAGACTTTGTGGCAGGGCCGAGCGAGGTGCTTATAATAGCCGAGGAACCTTCAAAACCGGCATATATAGCCTCAGACATACTCGCCCAGTCGGAACATGACGTAAATGCCAAGGCTCTGCTTCTTACGACAAGCAGGGAACTTGCCCAGGCAGTCACAGAAGAAGTTGAAAAACAGCTTCAAGAGCTCGATACCAGAGCGATTGCCGCACAAGCCTGGGAAAACAACGGGGAGATAATAATAGTGGAAAATCTTGAAGAGGCCTTCGAACTGTCCAATAAGATAGCGCCCGAACACCTCGAAATACACCTCAAGGATGAAAACAATGCTATAGATAATCTTAACAACTACGGTTCCCTTTTCATAGGAGAAAATGCCGCAGAAGTATTCGGCGATTACGCTTCAGGAACCAACCATACCCTGCCGACGCTCAGAGCATCAAGATATACAGGCGGAGTATATGTAGGAACCTTTCTCAAGACCTGCACACATCAAAAAATAACGAAGTCGGGCATAGCTTCAATAGCCCAGACATCATACAACATGGCGCTGGGAGAAGGCCTCAGTGCCCATGCCAACGCCGCAAGACAAAGAATGCTGAAATAAAAGCTGCAAATCCGCACAAACAGGCAGGAACATTTTGCAGATATCCTGCAGGGGTATGTATATGTTATAATATGATATTCAGACAGGAGGAAAATTTATGTGGAAAGAATTTAAGCAATTTGCACTCAAGGGGAACATCATAGACCTTGCTGTGGCAGTAGTAATTGGAGGGGCTTTTGGAAAAATAGTGACCTCTCTTGTAAATGATATAATAATGCCGGTGGTTGGATTCATGACTGCAGGTACAGATTTCAGCACTCTTAAATACGTCCTAAATCCAGCAGTCATGGAAATGGACAAGGTGATAACACCCGAGGCTGCAATACTTTACGGCAGCTTTATCAAAAATATTGTAGACTTCTTCATAATCGCGTTTTCAATATTCTTTGTAGTAAAATTCATCAACAAGGCGAATGCAAAAAAAGCTAAGGAAAAAGCGGCAGCACCAGCTGCGCCGGCACCGACTCCGGAAGATATAAAACTTCTTCAGGAAATAAGAGACCTTTTAAAAGCACAGAAATAACTGTTAAAAAAGCTGAAGAACATGAATTTATAAATAAGATGCTCCCTTTATGGGTAGATTAGTTCAATCTATCCATGAAGAGGAGCCTTTTTACGTGGCGAAGAGTTTCAAAATGAAAATCAAGTATCTTTTTGAAACTCAAAAAACTGCAAAGTAGTATCGTTATGATACAAAAAGGTTTTGAAACAAAAAAACAAATACATACTTCATCCAGAAAAACCTGTTTTAAGGAATTTTTCAAAAAACTATCCAAGGCAGCAAGGCAGGCTATTGTACTATAAACAGACGCAGAGCCTCTGATTGCAAGGCGGTAAAGTGAGCCTGCAAAAACTGCGCAAACTTGCACAGGCGGTTAAAAATCCAACTACCAGCTTTTCGGCATATTTTTTGCTTTATATAATCATAGATAGCTTAAGCTTTAGATTTCGAGAGGAGAACGTGATGTTTGAGAATTTTATAGATATATTAGAGGAAGAACTGCTGCCAGCTCTGGGATGCACCGAGCCCATAGCCATAGCCCTTGCAGCAGCCAAGGCCAGAGAAATCCTGGGTGAAATGCCAGAAAGACTGGAAGTAGAGTGCAGCGGAAATATAATAAAGAACGTAAAAGGGGTGACCGTGCCTACTACAGGAAACATGAAGGGCATAGAAACCAGTGCCATCCTAGGAGCCGTTGGAGGAGATTCAAACAGAGAACTTGAAGTTCTTATAGCGATAAGGCCTGAGCATATAGAAAAGACCAGAGAACTGCTTGCACAGGGAATATGTGAGGTTGTGCTTGCGAAAGGCGTGGAAAATCTGTATATAAAAATGACGGCAGTAAAAGGGAATCAAAGCGCTGTAGTAACGATAGCTGACAGCCATACAAATATAATAAAAATGGAAAAAAACGATGTCGTAATATTTGAAAAAGATTCAAATGAGTCGAAAATGCAGAAGAAGCAGGACCGCTCAAACCTCAGCATAAAAAACATATACGAGTTTGCAAATACGGTTGACATAGAGAAAATAAAACCTTTGCTGGACAGACAGATAAAATGCAACATGGAAATAGCCGAAGAAGGAATGAAAAATAAATATGGAGCGAATGTAGGCAAGACGCTGATAAAATATTACGGAGATGACATAAACACAAGAGCGAAGGCTTATGCTGCGGCGGGCTCGGATGCAAGAATGAGCGGATGCGTGCTTCCCGTGGTAATAAACTCAGGAAGCGGAAATCAGGGAATGACCGTATCGATACCTGTAATAATGTATGCCGAGCATCTGGGTGCAAGCGATGAGCAGCTATACAGAGCCCTTGCGCTGAGCAATCTCCTTGCCATACATCAGAAAACAGGCATAGGCAAACTGAGCGCCTACTGCGGAGCCGTAAGTGCAGGCTGCGGAGCGGGAGCCGGCATAGCATACCTTCATGGCAAGCCGCTTGGCGTAATTGAAAATACGATAACAAATTCACTGGCAAACGTGTCAGGGATAGTATGCGACGGAGCCAAACCGTCATGCGCCGCCAAGATAGCATCATCTATAGATGCAGCCCTTATGGGATACATGATGGCGCTCGAAGGCGATGCTTTCAGCCCTGGAGAAGGCCTGGTTACGCAAGATATAGAGCGTACCATAAAAAACATAGGACTCATGGCAAAAGTGGGAATGAGAGAAACTGACATAGAGATTCTTACCCTTATGATAAACGACAAATAGAATCATACCCTTAGGGAAAACATACAAAGCAAAAAACCATATTCACACTTCATCATATTGAGGCGCGAATATGGTTTTTTTGCATATTTGATGATACAATATTGACATGGCAGCGGACTTTTTGCAAAAATAGAAAAAGAGCCGACTGTACACAAATGCAAGGGGGAAAAGTCAAACGTGGAACTTGAAAAAATACAGACCACAGTACAGCAGCTTGCGGAAGCCATATCAAGCGTGATTGAAATAGATGTGACCGTAACAGACAGGCATCTGGTAAGAATAGCAGGAACCGGGATATATAAGAAGCAGATAGGCGAGAAAATAAGTACAAACGGAGTATTTGCAAGCTGCCTCAGAGACAACAGGCATTATATAGTCAGGAATCCAAGAGAGGCAAAAGTATGCCGCAATTGCGACATGATAGAGGCCTGCAGCGAATGTGCAGAAATAGTGACGCCCATAACGATAAATAAAGATGCTGCAGGAACCATTGGCCTGATAGCCTTTGACGACCAGCAGAAAAAGCTCCTCCTTAAAAATGAAGAGAGCATACTGCTTTTTTTGCAGAAAATGTCTCAGATGATAGCCGCCACCCTCACCGAAAAAGAAAAAACTTCCGAAATAAAAATCCTGGCCAACCAGCTCCAGACAATAATGGACGTCATGGACAAGGCCATAATAATCGTAGACGGCATCGGAGATATAAAGTACATCAATGAAGTTGCAGACACCCTGCTTGACATATCTGCTCAGAACTACAAAAACATACATGAGATAATAAATCACACGAACATAAGACCCTTTGACATAGATATGAAAATCAAGAACAGGGAATTTGAATATAAAAATCCTCATGGAAATTTCACCAGCGGGATAATAAGCACCAGGATACTTGAAAGCGAAGACGGCGTAGAATCCGTAGTCGTCATAATACAGGAGATGCAAAGGCTTATAAAATCAGCAAGAAACATAATTTCAACCAATATAGCCACACCTTTTGACAACATAATCTATGAGAGCCCTGTAATGGACAAAACCATAAAATTTGCACAAAAAGCATCCCAGAGCAACTCTACGCTGCTTATAACCGGAGAGAGCGGCACCGGCAAAGAACTTTTTGCAAGAGCGATACACTACCAGAGCGATAGAAAAAAAGAACCTTTCATAGCAATAAACTGCAGCGCCATACCGGAGAACCTGTTTGAAAGCGAACTCTTTGGCTATGTGGAAGGAGCCTTCACAGGAGCCTCCAAAGGCGGGCACCCAGGCAAATTCGAACTTGCCCACAAAGGAACGCTTCTCCTTGACGAAATAGGAGAGATGCCCCTTCATCTTCAGCCAAAGCTGCTTCGAGTTCTCCAAGACGGCAAGGTAACCCGGGTCGGAGGAAGCCGGCAGATGGACGTCGATGTGAGGATAATAGCCTCGACCAACGCCAATCTGGAACAAAAGGTAAAAGACCGCGAATTCAGAGAAGATCTTTACTACAGGCTCAATGTAATTCCGCTTCACATACCGCCACTTCGGGAAAGGGTTCAGGACATAAATATCATAACCCGCTACTTCATCCAGAAATTTGCAAAAAAACTCGATAAAAATGTAAAATCAATAGAAGATGGTGCCCTGGAAATAATAAACACCTATACCTGGCAGGGCAATATCAGAGAACTCGAAAACGCCATAGAATATGCCGTCAATATGTCAGAAAATCATAAAATAGAGTCCAAGGACCTGCCCCCCAAACTTCAGGGACAAAAGCAGGAAGCCGAAGCAAGAGCCGAACACCCAGGGAGCATAGAGCATCAGAGTCAAAAAATAAGAACCATAGAAGACCTTGAAAAAACAGAAATCCAAAAAGCCCTGGAACATAGAGGGGCAAACAAACTTACCATAGATGACATATGCGCCCAGCTGGGAATAGGAAAAGCTACATTATACAGGAAGCTTAAAAAATATGACATGGAAATAGAGAAATAACATTTTCGGCTATGGAATCTCAAATTATATGACTCCGCTGCCCGGATGAATTCATTTGGGAGTTTCAACCAAACACAAAAAACAGAGCGATTGACTCGCTTCGCTCAGACAGAAATCGCTCAAAGAGTTTTTTGCTTATTGGGAAACTCCGAAAATGGATTCATAAGGCAGGCTCCATCATATAATTTGAGATTCCAAAATAAATTTTGATTAACTATATAATTTGAGATTGTTGTAATGTTATAATGGGTATAAACAACTTACGACAATCTATATACAAAACGAGAGGAGAAACAAATGTTAAATGAAAAAGTATCGAAATTAATAAATGAGCAGATAAATCATGAACTTTATTCAGCTTATCTTTATCTGGACATGTCAAACTACTACACTGAAAACGGACTGGAGGGCTTTGCAAACTGGTTCAAGGTTCAGGCTCAGGAAGAAAGAGATCATGCAATGCTTTTCATGCAGTATCTTCAAAATAACGGTGAAAAAGTTACACTTGAAGCAATAGCTAAACCAGATAAATCTTTTGAAAATCTTAAATCACCTTTAGTGGCTGGCCTGGAGCATGAACAATTCGTAACAAGCCTTATCCACAACATATATGGTCAGGCAGTTGAAGTTAAAGACTATAGAACAACGCAGTTCCTTGAATGGTTCGTAAAAGAGCAGGGTGAAGAGGAAATGAACTCAGAAAATCTTATCAAAAAGATGGATCTTTTCGGCACAGAAGCCAAAGGCTTATACCTCCTTGATACAGAATTAGCAGCAAGAATCTATACAGCGCCATCATTGGTACTGTAAACCAAACCCCGTCGGGCCTTAACCCCTCGGGGCATTTTTTTGCAAAAAAAAGTTAAGTGAAACAGTAAATGGGTATAATAAAAGGTAAAATCGTATAAGCAATTTTAATTGAAACATAAGGCAGAGGGTGGAGCTATGGGGACGGAAAAGACAAAAAGTAAAATAAGAATCAACAAAAAAGCGGTATATTCAGTCATAATAATTTTAATAATACTCATTGGCGCAGTCTTCTATGTCCAAAGGCCCAAAATGGTAAGCTATACAGTGCCAAAGATACAAACCTATCAAAGTACGGTCTTGGCAAGCGGAGAGATAAACCCCGATGAACTGATAACCATAAAGGCTCAGGTTGGAGGCGAAATCCTGGAAATGGAAGCACAAGAGGGTGAGAGCATATCAAAAAATCAGAATATACTCAAGCTGGACTCAGAAAAACTTCAAAAAACACTGAGTGAAAAGGCCGCGGCCGTAGCCGTAGCCCAGAGTAATTATGACGCTACCGTAACGACAAACTACAACCTTGCCAAGCAGGAAGCAGCCAGGCTTGAAATACAGAGCAAAAACCTCGAGAATGATTACAACAAAAAGTCCCTACTTTTCGAAAGCGGAGGGATATCACAAAAAGAACTCGAGGATGCAAAGGAAGATGTTGATAAAAATAAAGTGGACCTGGAAACTGCAAGAATCAAAATTCAGTCCTATGCCCCAGGCGGAAGCGAAGCGAAAAAACAAAGCAGCTTCGTATATCAGGCAAGTACAATCCTGGAAAGCAGCAGGCAGGACATATCCAAATATAAAATAAATTCTCCTCTAGCAGGAATAATAATAAAAAAATACGTAAGCGAAGGGGAAATCATTGAGCCGGGCAGCCCCATAATAGATGTGGCCAAAACCAGCAGACGATATGCAGAAATAAAAGTAGACGAGAAGAACATAGGCTACGTAAAAAAAGGCCAGGAAGCTTATGTCTATCCTTCTTCAAATCCTGAAATCAAAATACGCTCAAGCATATCATATATATCGCCTTTTATAGACAAGGAATCAGGAACCATACTTGCGAAAATAGAAATTCCCAAAGCTTCCGAACAGGCTTTTCCAATATCACTTACAGTAACGGTAGAGCTTGTAAAAGAAAGTTATCCAGAGTCCACCGTCATAGATTCGAATTATATAATACAGGAAAATGACCAGGCTTATATATTCATAGAACAGAAGGCAAGAGCCCTGAAAATACCTGTAGATGTTACAGGCAGCGGAGCCGAAGTGAGAATAGAGTACAAGCAAGACAAAACGGGAAATGCAGATGCAGATATTAAAGAGAGTACCAGAATCCTGAGTCCCCAGGGGCTTAAAGATGGCACCCGAGTATCAACAAAGGAAGGCGGAGGTAAATAAAATGCCCTACGAATGGAAGATTGCGATAAGATTTCTAAAAGACGGCAGGGTTCAGACTTTCTTCATACTTCTTGGAATTGCTGCAGGCGTTGCCGTGCAGATATTTCTAAACTCGATAATATTAGGGGTCCAGGAAAATATCATAGAAGAGACCGTAGGCAACAGCCCTCATATAACGATATTGAACAAGCTGCAAAACGAGCCAGACCTTGCCGAAGGTCCAGATAGCATAAAAAATAAACAGTATATAAATCTGCCTCCCAAAAATGAAAAAATATCCGACTATGCCCAGGTTATAGCCCGTATGGATAAAGAGGCAGACATAACCGCGGTATCGCCCTCCGTTCAGGGGTCTGCCTTTTTAACCAGAGGAGACCGAACCTCCACCCTGCTGGTAAAAGGAATAGAACTCCAAAGAGCCGATAAAATATACAATATAAAG
>JBATTG010000193.1:0-13100 GCA_049670425.1 Proteocatella sp. | reverse complement strand
GTTCTAATTAAGTATAATTTACAATAAAAACAGATAGTTGGTGGCCAATGGATAAGGAATTAAAGATGCTGCTAGACAGCATAAAAGATCATGGTTATAAGTTAACTCCGCAAAGAAGAGAAATATTAAAAACACTTGTCAAGTCCAAAGGAAAGCATTTAAGCTGTGATGAAATTTATGAAAATGATAGAACTCAGTGTCCAGAAATAGGAATAGCAACTGTTTATAGAACCTTACAGATACTGGAAAATACAGAAAATATTAATAGATTGAATCTTGACGATGGTTGTATAAGGTACGAGATTGACTTGAATGAAGAAACGCACAATCATCATCATTTAATATGTAAGCTATGCGGAAGTGTTTCTGAAGTAAGAGTTGATCTTCTTGAAAACCTGGAGAATAATATCGAAAAAAATTATGGTTTTAAAATACTTGATCATGACTTGAAATTTTTTGGGATTTGCAATAAATGTAAAGATGAAAAATAAACATAAAGGGAATATGTCACTAATTACCAATTATAGTTTAGGTGATTAGTGACTTTTTAGAATACAGGAGGAAATAAATGGCAAAAAAACCTGCAAAACTCAGAGTAATACCTTTGGGTGGAATGCAAGAAATTGGAAAAAACATGACAGCTATTGAGTATAAAAATGAGATACTTGTAATAGACTGTGGTTTAGGTTTTCCAGAAGATGAAATGTTAGGAATTGATATAGTTATACCGGATATAACTTTTCTAGTAAAGAATGCGGCAAATGTAAAAGGAATAGTTATAACCCATGGACACGAGGACCATATAGGAGCTATTCCGTATGTATTAAAGAAAATAAACATACCTATATATGGGTCCAAACTGACGCTTGGATTAATTGCGAATAAATTGAAGGAACATAGAATACATGATGCGCAGCTTCACGAAGTAGAAATAGGTACGAATGTAAAAGTTGGAAATTTTGGGGTGGATTTCATTAGAGTCAACCACAGTATACCTGACGCATGCGCTTTAGCAATCCACACCGGAATGGGCGTAATATTCCACTCAGGAGACTTTAAAATTGACTACACACCTATTGATGGCAAGGTCATGGATTTCCACAAGATAGCAGAGCTTGGAAAGTCTGGAGTAGCACTTTTACTTTGTGAGAGTACAAATGTAGAGAAAGAAGGCTTTTCAATTTCTGAAAAAGTTGTTGGAAAGACATTTGATAATTTATTTTCAGGAATCACAAAAAACAGGATTCTTGTTGCAACCTTTTCTTCAAACGTTCACAGAGTTCAGCAGATAGTTGATTCGGCAGCTAAATATAACCGAAAAGTTGTAATTTCGGGAAGATCAATGTTAAATACAATAGGTATTGCGCAGTCACTTGGATACATTAATATACCAGCTGGGACGCTTATTGATATAAACGATATGAATAAGTATGGTGATCACGAATTGCTTATACTGACAACTGGGTCACAAGGAGAGCCAATGGCGGCTCTTTCAAGAATTGCGGCTAAAGAACATAAAAAAATAGTTATTAAAAAAGGTGATGTTGTTATAATGTCAGCACATCCAATCCCTGGAAATGAAAAGGGAGTTTCAAAAGTCATAAACCAGCTGTTTGAAAATGGAGCAGAGGTAATATACGAAGGTCTTTCAGAGATACACGTGTCAGGTCATGCCTGCAAAGAAGAACTTAAACTACTCCACAGACTTGTGAAGCCTAAGTATTTTATGCCAGTTCATGGGGAATACAGACATCTTGAGCAGCATGCACGATTGGCTATGGAGCTTGGAATGGACGAGGAAAATATTTTCAGACTTAACAATGGTCAGGTTCTGGAATTGGATAAAAAGGTATGCGCAATTGCTGGAAGAGTTCCTTCGGGAAATATATTAGTTGACGGGTTAGGCGTAGGTGATGTAGGTAACATAGTCCTAAGAGACAGAAAACACCTCTCAGAAGACGGTTTAATCGTAGTTGTAGTAACTATGTCAAGAGAAGACGGAATGGTTGCTTCAGGACCAGATATAATCTCAAGAGGATTTGTATATGTTAGAGAAGCGGAAGACATCATAGATGAATCAAAAGTTATAGTTAAAAAATGTCTGAAGAGATGCGAAGAGAAAAACATAAGAGAGTGGTCATATATGAAAAATATGATCAGAGAAGATTTGAAAAAATATCTATACGAAAAGACAAAAAGAAACCCAATGATACTTCCGATAATCATGGAAGTATAAGCAAGGAGATAATATGCTAAATAACATGTTATTAAATTTTTTAATAAGCGTCCCGGGAATAATCATAGCCATTTCTTTCCATGAATTCGCACATGCGGCAGTGGCCTATGTAATGGGTGATCCTACGGCTAAAAACCATGGAAGAATGACAATCAATCCGGTAAGCCATATAGATCCAATTGGTCTTCTGATGCTTGCAATAGCAAGATTTGGCTGGGCAAAACCCGTGCCGGTAAATGAAAGTAATTTTAGAAATAGAGCGCTTGGAAATTTTTTGGTTTCAATAGCAGGAATCAGCATGAATATTTTAATAGCAATAGTGACGTTCATATTGCTGCACTATACAAGCGACATCTTTACAAGCGATGCATATTACAATGTAATGTATAGCGTGATAGGAATAAATATATCTTTTGCTGCATTTAATTTGCTTCCAATTCCACCGCTTGACGGATCGAAACTTTTATTATCGGTTATACCGGCAAAGTACAGATATTTCGTATATAAATATGAAAATTATGGTATGGTTTTGATGATATTACTGATAGTTACGGGTACATTAGGTATTGTACTCAATCCAGTGGTTAATGCTATTATTTCGTTTATTAATACTATTATAAATATAATTTTGTAGAGGCGATATGGAATATCATATAGATAATATAAGTTTTTCAGGGCCTTTGGATTTGTTGCTTGATTTGATTAAACGGAGCAAATATGAGATAAAGGACGTTATTATACTCGATATAATAAATCAGTATTTGAAAATAATAGAAGTGATGAGCGAGTCCGACTTGGAAGTAGTTTCAGAATTTATAGTAATGGCGGCATCTCTTATGGAAATAAAATCCAGATATTTTATATTCATAAATGACAGTTCAAATGAAGACGATCCAGGCAAAGAACTAATTGATATGCTGGAAACTTACAGATATTTTAAAGATATTGCAGATATTATGAAAGATATGTACAACGATGCACCTTCTGTATACAGGAACAAAAAGCATGAGACTTTTACAGAAGATGTATTGGATCTTTCAAAATGTAGCGCTAATGATATTTTGAAAGCGTATTTGAATTTAAGCAAAAAAGAAGAGCAGCCAAAACCCCAGATAGTAAGTTTTAAGAAGATTTCTGTAGACGAAAAAATCAGAGAAATCGAAAAAATATTAACCCAAAATGCCAACATATATTTTGATAAGATATTAAACAGCAATGAAAAAGATGAAGTCGTGGCTACGTTGCTGGGGGTTCTTGAGCTTGCTAAAGATCAAAGAGTAGAAATATACCAAAAACAAATATTCAAAGACATATTAATTGAAAGGCTATACTCGATATGACCATAGATAAAATAAGCGGTACGATTGAATCTATACTTTTTGTAGCTTCAGAGTCCATGAATATCAAGGATTTGCAAAAAATATTTCTTGAATCAGGAGACTCTAATGTTACAATTAAGGATATAAAAATAGCTATTGGCAATTTGAAGAAGAAGTATGAGGCTCAAAACTGCGGGTTATCGCTCATGAAAACTGAAGAAACTTATCAGTTAATATCAAAAATAGATAATAATAAATATGTAGAAAAAATACTGATAAAAACTAAAAAAAAATCATTATCACAGGCAGCCTTGGAGGTACTGAGCATTGTAGTATATAGACAGCCTGTAACAAAAATTGAAATTGATGAAATAAGAGGCGTTAAATCAGACAGTGCAATGACCAGTCTGGTAGACAACGGCCTTATATATGAAAGTGGAAGGCTTGAAAAAATTGGAAAGCCTATCTTATATTCTACAACAGAAAAATTTCTAGTAGAATTTGCAATAGATAGTTTGAACAGTATGCCAGAAATGATGTCGATAGAAAATTGTCCAGTACAGATAAATATAGGAGATAATTATGGGAAATAATGTCAATAATAGCTACCTTTTTATAGCAATATATATTTTCACAGCATACCTTTTGATAAAGGCTATATACGGAGCTTTTTTCACAAAATTGAAAACATTTGAAGACTATCAAAAGAGGTCTGCACATTTTGTTTCATATTTTAAAGCAAGGCAAAAAGCTATCAATGTCATGGAAAGCGCGATAATTGATTTAAACCTTAAGAATGATGAAAAGATATCAGCAATTTTTCAAATTGGAGTTCAATATCACTACAAGAGAGATTATACAAAAGCCATAACGTATTTTGATCAAGTTTGGGGTTATATCAAAAAATCAAAAATACCCTATGAAAAAATGCTGGCATGTATAATTGTATCGAATTACAATGTTGGAAATAAAGAAAAGGCGAGAGAAGTTTATCATATCTTAAAAAATAAGGGAAAATACGACCCAAGATACGAACAGCTATCATATCTTGAAAGCACTATTTTTAAATAGAATTTCGATGGAGGAAAAATGAAAGAAATATATAGTTTTTTGGCTGAAGTGGAAAAACCAGGAAGATACATTGGTAACGAGCTCAATATAATAAGAAAAGACCTTGATGAAAATACAATCAGGTATGGATTTGTTTTTCCAGACGTATATGAAATCGGCATGAGCCATCTTGGACTTCATATACTTCACGGAGTATTGAACGAAGTTGAAAATGTGTGGTGCGAACGTGCATTTGCAGTTGGTACGGACATGGAAGCAAAAATGAAAGAAAATAATATTCCAATATTTACATTGGAAAGCAAGACTCCAATAAACCAGCTTGATTTTATAGGTTTTACATTGCAGTATGAAATGTCATACACAAATATACTAAATATGTTGGATATGAGCAATATTCCAGTATTTTCAAAAGACAGGACAGCAAATGATCCAATCATAATGTTTGGAGGCCCTTGTGCCTATAATGTGGAACCAATAGCGGATTTTGCGGATATAGTGCTTCTAGGTGAAGGTGAAGAATCTCTTCCTGAAGTCATGAATATATATAAGAAATATAAAAATAAATTGAATGCAGATTCCAAAAAAGAATTTCTTCTGGAAGTCGCAAAAAATGTAGGCGGAGCGTATGTTCCATCTTTTTATGTTCCTGAATATGACGAAAATGGAAAGTTTTCTAAAATAAACATCACAGAAGAAGGCATTCCAGCTAAAATACAAAAACGCATAGTAAGGAATCTCAATACTATGTATTTTCCAGAAAAGCTTCTGGTTCCTAATATAGATGTAGTTCATTCAAGAATAATGCTGGAACTTTTCAGAGGCTGTACAAGAGGGTGCAGATTCTGCCAGGCAGGCATAACATATAGACCAATAAGAGAAAAGAGCACAGACAAATTAATGTGCTTGGCAGAAAATCTTATAAGATCAACAGGATATGAGGAAATATCACTTACATCCCTTAGCAGCAGTGATTATCCGGATTTGGAGGAACTGTTAGGAAAGTTAGATGATAAATATTCATGTGAAAATTTAAGTCTTTCGCTTCCATCTCTTAGACTGGACAATTTTTCGCTGGAAATGGCAGAAAAAGTTCAAAGTGGAAGAAGGTCAAGTCTTACGTTTGCGCCCGAAGCTGGGACGCAAAGACTTAGGGATGTTATCAACAAAGGTGTCACGGAAGAAGACCTCATTAAGACTGCAAGGAAAGCATTTGAAAGTGGCTGGGACGGCATGAAACTGTACTTTATGACAGGACTGCCTACAGAAACATATGAAGACCTTGACGGAATAGTAGACATGGCTTATAAAGTATTGGACACATACAGAGAATGCAACGGTGGAAGAATGTCAAGCAGATTTAAGCTAAAGATAAGTACTGCTGTGTTTGTACCAAAACCGGATACACCATTCCAGTGGTTCCCGCAGGATACTCAGGAAGTGATGCAGGAAAAACAAAGATATCTTAAACAGGAATTAAGGAATAAGAATATTTTTTATGATTACCATGATACAGACCTGAGCTTTATGGAGGCAGTAATTGCAAGAGGTGACAGAAGGCTTTCTAAAACCATATATACGGCGCTAAAAAAAGGCTGCAAATTTGACAGCTGGGGCGAACATTTCAAATATGATTTATGGATGCAAGCTTTTGAAGAAAATGGAATTGACCCATATGAAATAGCAAGCGGCAAGTGGGAAATAGGACAGGCTCTTCCGTGGGATCATTTGGATACAGGCGTATCAAAAGAATTCCTAGTAAGTGAATGGAATGAGGCCATAAAAGCAACAACTACAGGTGACTGCAGAGGAAACTGCCTCGGATGTGGCATAAATACAAATGTTGGAAAGGGACTTTGCTAATGATTCTAAGATGTAAATTTACAAAAATAGGGGATATTTCTTATATATCACATCTTGATATTTTGAAAATATTCATAAGAGCATTAAGAAGATCCAGGATAGATGTCTTTTATAGCGAGGGATTTCATCCTCATCCAAAAATAAGTTTTTCTTCAGCACTTAGCCTCGGAATACAAAGCTACACAGAATTTATAGACATAGATATTAAAAATGATGAAGATGAAAAGCATTTTTTAAAAGATATGAATGAGTCACTGCCAGATGGTATTGATATAGTCGAGTATAAAATAGTGGAAAAGCCAATTGCGCTTACCAAAATAATGAACTACAGTCTATATGAATTCTATCTTGAAGAAAATCTGCAGGCTATTGTGCCTATAATAGAGGATGTTATTAAAAGAGAAGAACTTATAATTCAAAAGAAAAATAAGAAAAAGCAGATAAAAGATATTAATGTAAGAGAAAAAATTTATTCTATTGAAATCAACTCGGAGAAGAATGTAATAAAAGCAGTCCTTTTAAATTCTTCAGAGGGAGCGCTAAAGCCTTCCGAGATGATTAAAGCTTTGAATGAAAACTACCAGCTGAAGCTTATGCCATACAAAATAGTGAAGCTGGCAGCAATGATGCTAGATGAAGATAAATTTACTGTAATATAGGAGTGTTTATGAAATTAGTCATAGAAGAAGGCCGTTTTTTTCAAAAATATGCAGTTGTCAATAAAAAGGAACTTATATATTTGGAGATAATTGAAAAAGACGAATCAATAAAACTCGATGATATATTTTATGGAGAAGTTCAAAATGTGGTAAAAGGTCTTAATGCAGCATTTATCAATATAGGGGTCGGCGTCGGATTTCTTCCGTTAAAAGAAGAAAAACTACTCAAGGGCCAAAAAATATTAGTACAGGTGGCAAAAGAAGGCAATGAACTGAAAAAAGCCAAACTTAGTACGGATATTACCATCAAAGGCAACTACGTCGTTCTTCTTCCAAACGAGAATGAAATTAAAATTCCTAAAAAAATAAATAGTGAGGATTCGTTGGAATTATTGGATAAAATAACCCAAACCCATAAAGGGACTGGTATGATATTAAGAACCAAGGCATTTGAAGCTACATTCGAAGCTGTTTCGAAAGAAATAAGCGAGTTGTCTCAAAAATATTCTCAAATGGCTGGACAGACTCAAATTGGTCTTGCATTTTCTCAGGACGATTCAGACTTGCGGATAGAAGAATTGATATATAAATACAATGTAAAAGAAGTGGTTACAAATAATCAGACTTATTATAAAACTAATAAAATTAAGTATTTCAAAAAAAATGTAGAATTAAAAATGGTTGAAAACTTTTGTTTCAACCATAACGGAATAAATCTAGAGAAACTTATTCAGAATTATTTTAAATTTGACGGTTTTAATCTGTCCATCGAAAAAACAGAGGCAATGACAGTTGTAGATGTCGATTCAGGATATATAGATAACAACAAACTTAACGAAGCGCAGATATATGAAATAAATAAGAGTGCCATAAGTAAAACTTTAGAAATCATTAAACTGATGAACATGGGCGGTATAATAATTATTGACCTGATAAATACATCACTTGAAACTCGAACAAAGCTTAATGATCACGTATCATCATCTATAAAAAATCATGGCAAAGCTATAAAGGCATCAAAAATAACGAAAAACAACTTATTGGAAATAATACGCCAAAAAACAAGCATCAGTATTGTTGAAAAACTTACTCAAAAATGTGAAACTTGTAATGGCAGTGGAAGAACAAACAGCAATGCATTTATTTTGGATGATTTTGAAATCCAACTCAAAAGTATTTTATCAAACCAGCTAAAGAAATCTTACTCAGTATTTATTCCAGAAAACAGATATGAACATTTGATTGATGTTTTAAAAGAAATAGCCAAAGAGCATGATTGTGAATTAGTATATTTAAAATCTAACGATATTTTAAATAATATAAAAATTATACAAAATTAAGGAGACCACAAAATGGGACTTGAACAACTAATAATTCCAAAAGGATATAGAAGCAAGCTGGATATCATGGAAACTGAAATTGCAATTAAAACACTGAAAGACAAATTCGAAAAAGAACTTTCAAAAAAACTGAATCTTACGAGAGTATCAGCACCTTTGTTTGTAAAAAAATCTACAGGTTTGAATGATGATCTTAACGGGACAGAAAGACCTGTTGGCTTTGATATGCTTGAAACTGGCCATGATGTAGAAATTGTTCAGTCACTTGCAAAATGGAAAAGAATGGCTCTTTCAAAATATGGATTTGAAGTTGGAAAAGGCCTTTACACAGATATGAATGCTATCAGAAGAGATGAAGAGCTAGATAATATACATTCTATCTATGTAGATCAGTGGGACTGGGAAAAAGTTATAGATAAAATCGACAGAAACCTGGATACTCTAAAGTCAGTAGTAACGGATATATACGAAGTATTCAAAATTACAGCTCATCAGATGAACTATGAATTCCCTGAGATAAAAACTGAACTTCCAGATCAAATACATTTTATAACATCACAAGAACTGTTAGAGATGTACCCTGATAAGACTGCAAAAGAAAGAGAATATGAAATTGCTAAAGAACATAAAGCAGTATTCATTATGCAAATTGGATGCAAGCTTTCAAACGGTGAGGCTCATGATGGAAGAGCAGCCGATTACGATGACTGGAACCTAAATGGAGATATAATATTCTATTATCCAGTACTGGACATAGCTCTTGAACTTTCTTCAATGGGCATAAGAGTTGATGCACAGGCACTGAAGGAACAATGCAAAATCAGAAATCAGGAAAATAAGCTTGAATTTGATTTTCAAAAGAGTATAATTGAAGAGAACGTTCCTTTCACAATCGGTGGTGGAATCGGGCAATCAAGAATATGCATGTTCTTTCTTCAAAAAGCTCATATCGGTGAAGTCCAAGCGTCGGTTTGGGATGACGAAATGATAAGTGAATGTGAAAAAAATGGAATAAACTTACTTTAAAAAAAAGGTCAAGGGGTAGAAATGTATAGAGTAAAAACCAAAATAGTTAATGAGATTGGGCTTCATGCAAGATCGGTATCAGAATTTGTAAAGATAGCAGCTAATTATAAATCTACAATATTTCTTGAATATAAGGAAAGACCTATAAATGCAAAAAGTGTTGTGGGGTTACTTGCGTCAGCAATACCAAAAGACAGTGAGGTAGCTGTTTATGCAATGGGTATGGATGAAGAGAATGCAGTTAATGAATTGGTAAAGTTTATAGAAAATGATTATTAAAGAAACACCATATAACAGATTTAGGGTATGTAAAAGGTAAGAAAAGCATTGAGTTTATTAATTTACTGATATATTAGGGAGGAATATTTATGAATTACGAAAAAATAATGACAGAAATCAAATCCGTGAGAGAATTCAAAAAACAAGCTGTTGATTCAAACCTGCTTTCACTTATTGTGAAAGAGGCTGAAACTACAGACAACCTGAACAACAGTGATTTGAGATTTTCAATAATTGAAGATGGCGAAAGCTTTTTCGAAAACTATAATGGAAAAATAGGATATTTTGGAAAACTTATCAAAGCACCAAAATATATTCTTTTGTTTGGAAAAAATGATAAGAAAACGAAATTTAAGGGTGGATATCTTACAGAGTGGATCAGATTCAAACTGGAAGATAATGAGCTGGCAAGCTGCTGGATATCTGCAACAGGTGGAGTTGACTACAACGACCTGCTTAACTTGGAAGGTGAAGAAACACTTATATCATGTCTAGGTGTTGGATATGAATATGAGGGAGTATTTAAAAGAAATACAGACAAGAAAGCAGAACGAAAAGGTGCTGTAGAATTTGTTTATGAAGGAAGCTTTGGAAATTCAATAACATGGGAAAAGTTGGCTCAGATGGGAATGGAAGAAGTATTCTATCTTGCGAAGTTTGCACCATCTTGGGGAAATAAACAACCATGGAGTTTTGTTGTTACCGATAAAGAAGTATATCTTTTGATGGAGAAGAGCAAAGAAAGTGATCTGGATCTTGAAGCTGGAATAATAGCATTATTTTTTGTAAAAGCCGCACAAACAAAAGGTTTTGATATAAAAATGCAACCTTGCGAGGATGCAGATGAGATGAAAATACCAGAGAATCAAGAAATAAAATTAAAATTCTTCTTTTAAATGTAAAGGGACTACGGTCCCTTTTTCTGTACGGGAGGTATTATGAACTTAGAATTATTAAATGAAGAACAGCGAAAAGCAGTAGAAACTTTGGATGGACCACTGCAAATATTGGCAGGGGCAGGCTCTGGAAAAACAAGAGTAATAACCTACAGAATAGCCAATTTGATAGAAAAAGGTATTTTCCCAAGTGAAATATTAGCACTTACATTTACAAATAAAGCTGCCAAGGAAATGAGAAACAGACTGGGAGTTTTAATAGAAAATGATGTAAACAGCATGTGGATAGGAACGTTCCATTCCATGTGTCTTAGAATATTAAGAAGAGATATTGAGAAAATCGGTTATACAAGCAACTTTGTAATATATGACAGTTATGACCAGGGCACACTTATCAAAGAGTGCATGAAAGAAGCGAATGTGCTTTCAGATACGATGAAGCCATCTTTCTTTTCATCAATGATATCAAAGGCTAAAGATGAGCTGGTAACACCGGATAAATACGAAGAGAAATATGCAATCGATGTAAAAACAAAATTTGTCGCAAAAGTATACCGTTTATATCAGAAAAAATTGAAGAAGAGCAATGCCGTAGACTTTGATGATATAATTGTACTTACCATAAAATTGCTGAAGGAAAATAAAGATATATTGGATTTTTATCAGAATAAATTCAAACATATACTGGTAGATGAGTATCAGGATTCAAACCACGCCCAATATATCCTTATAAATCTTCTTGCACAAAAAAATAGAAATCTATGCGTTGTAGGTGATGATGACCAGTCCATATATGGCTGGAGAGGCGCTGACATAAGGAACATACTGGAATTTGAAAAAGATTACAGTGATTCCAAAGTTATAAAGCTTGAAAGAAACTACAGATCTACAGATATGATCTTAAATGCAGCAAATTCAATAATAGAAAAAAATATTGGAAGAAAAAGCAAGAAGCTTTGGACGGATAAAAACAGTGATGTAAAAGTAGAAATAAAGAGAAACTACAGTGACCGGGACGAGGCTGTTTTTGTGGCCCATGAAATTAATAAATTATCTAATTTAGGTAAATATAAATTCAGCGATATGGCAATACTGTACAGGACTAATGTTCAATCAAGGCTAATAGAGGAAAATCTTATTAAGAAAAATATTCCATACAACATATATGGAGGCTTAAAATTCTATGATAGAAAAGAGATTAAAGACATTCTGGCATATCTTAAAATTGTAAGCAATCCGGCAGATAATATAGCGCTAAAGAGAATAATAAATGTACCCAAAAGAGGCATAGGGGCGCGTTCGATAGAAAAAATGCAGGAAAAGGCGGATCTGACAGGCGAAGCTATCTACAGCGCCATGATTGAATTTGATTCCATGGATTTTTCATCAAGAGCAAAAAATACAATTAGAAACTTCATAATTATGATAAATTCTTTCAAGAGCATGTCTGAGATAATTTCGATATCAGAACTTATTGAAAAAGTAGTAGAAAATACCAACTACATGTCAGAATTTGAGAGTGAAGGCGAAATCGAGTATCAGACTAGAGTAGATAATATAAAAGAATTCAAAGCTGTAGCAGAAGAATATGAAAAGAATAATAGTGAAAAGAAACTGCAAGATTTCCTTACAGAGATATCATTGAGCACAGATATTGACAATATGGTCGACAGTGACGATATAGTAAGTCTGATGACTATTCATAGTGCAAAGGGTCTGGAGTTTCCCGTTGTGTTTATGGTGGGAATGGAAGAAGGCGTATTTCCAATAAGTCGCTCACTTATAAACGAGAGCCAGCTTGAAGAAGAAAGGCGACTTTGTTATGTGGGAATGACAAGAGCAGAGGAATTGCTTTATCTTACCTACGCCATAGAAAGAACCATATTTGGAAAAACTACAAATCAAAGATCTTCCCGATTTATGGAGGACATCCCCCAGAAACTGTTAAATGGAAAGGTCGAATCCAGCAGAACAAGGGAGTTTGAAGGTTATTCGCTATACAATAAATATAAAGAGAAATACAGACTTGAGAAACCAGAGATGCATGCTGCTGCAAGTAATGTAAATGTTGATTTTCCAATGGCATCTCAGATAAAACACCCTACATTCGGTACAGGTAAAATTGTAGCAAAAAATAATACGACATATACCATTGTATTCGAGGGTATTGGACTTAAGAAGATAGATATCAGCATCGTGAAGCTGGAAAAAATATAAAATCGAGGTATGAAAATATGAAGAAAAAAACATATGAGCTGTTTGATTTTCTAGACAATGCAAAATATATCTACCATGTAGTCGATTTTGCTAAAGAATATCTTCAAAAATACAATTTTGAAAAAATCGATTTAAAACAAAAGTTGAATTTGCAACTTGGGGGAAAATATTTTGTGGAAAATAAAGGTGCTATTTTC
>JBATTG010000192.1:0-5739 GCA_049670425.1 Proteocatella sp. | reverse complement strand
TTGTTATAGGGACGAATAATCATTTCGCGGTACCACCCTAAATTATAGCACTAGGCTATATCTCAATCAAGATCTTACAATCTCTAACTCTGTAACGTGAGTACACGTGCTGGTCTACTTGGATTTTTGGATTTCCCTCATCGGTTTAACTAGCCTGCTCCGTAGTGTATAATGTATATTTCTCTGTTATCGGTTTTCACCAACCACCGACTCTCTGTAACGTCTGAAATATTTTTCTCTACTTCACTGCATTTGTTTTGTTCGTATTATTTATTTTTGCTATGTTTGAAATGATACTCTTTTTTTGATAGTTTGTCAACACCTTTATTGAAAAATGCAGAAATAAATAAAAATACTCTCTGCATTTTTCAATATCTTAGTATCTTATTATGCTGTTTTTATCGACTCTAGCCATTATCTGAAGTCTTTCTTCTGGCTTTTCGTTGCCTATGGTTATTCCTTCAAGATAAAGCACTTCTGCCGCTTTAATCGAACTTTCATCGTTTGTATGAAGTATTGCAATCGTCTGAGCCTGCTCTACTTTATCTCCGATTTTTGCCTTTATTTTAAGCCCTGCCGCAAAATCTATTACCGATTCCATGGTCTTTCTTCCTGCTCCTAGAATAACAGAAGATGTTCCGCACTTTTCCGTATCCATATCCACAATATACCCGCTTTGTGGAGCTTTTATCTCATGAACATATTTTGCTTTTTCAAATTTTTCAGTATCGATTACATAAGAAGCATCTCCGCCCTGGCCTTCTACCATGTCTACAAATTTTTGGAAGGCTTTTCCGCTCTTGATTGCTTCTTCTGCAAGTTTCTGGCATTCTTCCAGACTTCCCATATCCGCAAGATGAAGCATCTCTGCTGAAAGCATTATGCATTCATGTCTCAGGTCTTTTGGTCCGCCGCCTTTTAGTACGTCTATGGCTTCGACAACCTCCATTATGTTTCCTACGTTTTCTCCAAGAGGCACATCCATGTCTGTAACGAGCGCCGTGCATCTTCTTCCTGCATTTTCACCTATGTTTACCATTATCTGGGCAAGCTCTATTGCCGTGTCAATGTCTTTGATGAAAGCTCCCGAACCGCATTTAACGTCCAGAAGTATGCAGTCTGATCCTGCCGCCAGCTTCTTGCTCATTATGCTCGATGCTATAAGCGGAATCTTGTCTATGGTAGCTGTAACATCCCTGAGGGCATACAGTTTCTTGTCTGCCGGTGCAAGGTTTCCAGATTGCCCTATTACTGCAATCCCTGTCTTGTTCACTATGCCAAAGAATTCTTCCATGGTAAAGCTCGTCTTGAGCCCCGGGATTGACTCCAGCTTGTCCACAGTTCCCCCTGTATGGCCAAGGCCTCTTCCTGACATTTTGGCAATCTTAGGTCCGCAAGATGCCACTATCGGGGTTATGACAAGTGTTGTCTTGTCGCCTACGCCTCCGGTTGAGTGTTTGTCTACTTTTATCCCTGCTATCGGAGAAAGATCTACCATGTCCCCCGAATGAGCCATTGCAAGGGTAAGGTGCGTAGTCTCTTCTATGGTCATGTCTTTTAGAAATATAGCCATTAGTAATGCTGATGCCTGATAATCTGGAATTTCTCCCTTGGCATATCCATTTACAAAAAACTCTATCTCCTGCTTTGTAAGTTCCTCACCCTGTCTTTTTTTATGGATTATATCGTACATTCTCATAGTATCACCGCTTTCGTCTGAGAAATTAATTTAAAATTAATTGTATTTATTTTATCTTGCTCCCTTATCGTAAGGCTGGCCTGCTGCTTTTGGCGCCGCTGATTTATCGGATGTAAATGCCAGAAGCACAAGGGTTGCAACATAAGGTATCATCTTGTATATATTGTCTGGTATTCCTGAATTTGCAAGAAAAGGAACTATTGCATATGTTGATGCTATGGTTTTTGCCGCCCCAAAGAACAGAGCTGCTACAAGTATTCTTGCAGGTCTCCACTGACCAAATATTAAAACTGCCAGTGCCAGGAATCCATATCCGGCAACGTCGGCATTAAAGTTTATTGACGTTGGTATTACAAATACAAGGCCTCCTATACCGCCAAGTATGCCTGATATTACCACGCCGGCATAACGCATTCTGTACACGTTGATGCCCACCGAATCGGCTGCCCCTGGATGTTCTCCGCAGGCTCTTAGTCTTAGGCCGAATTTCGTTTTATAGAGTACGAACGCTGAAACAATAAGTATTGCAAATCCTATATAAGTTGTTATATACGCATTTTGGAAAAACAGGGGCCCTATAACAGGTATGCTTCCAAGCAGCGGAACTTTTGGAATTCTAAACTGGTTTGAAAACTGGACCTGTTGAAGACCTTGGATCATACGTGCTGTATATATTGCAAATGCCGGTGCAAACATATTCAGGGCCGTACCGCTTATTACTTGATCCGCACTCATGTTGATTGCCGCATATGCATGTAAGAGTGAATATAAGCCTCCTGCAAGCGCCGCTACAAGTACTGCAACTATCAGAAGTGGCTGACCGCTCATGGCTCCGGTCGTCTGCATTATATGGATAAAAAATATGCTTGTAAACGCTCCTATTATCATTATACCCTCAAGGGCTATATTGACAACTCCGCCTCTTTCACTGAACATTCCACCAAGGGCTACTATTAAAAGGGGAATCGAGAAAAACATCGTCTGTTGGAATAAGAAAAATACTGTAGTCATTATACTGTCCCCTCCTCTTTTAAGTTATTATCTGGAATTTTGTCATTGTCATCGTCATTGGCATTGGCATGTTCCTCGCCTCCATGCTTTTTCCTGATATTTGCTATGAGTCTTTTAAATACAAGTGCAAAGGCACTGAAATATACTATCGATGCCGTTATTATTACAATTATCTCTGGTACGAAGTTATATAGCTGAAGATAAAATCCGCCCTGATTTATATGGGCTATGAAGATTGCCGCCAGAAATATTCCTATCGGATTTGACATTCCAAGAAGGGCTATCGGAATACCGTTGAAGCCTTCCATCGGAAGTACATCTACAACCTCCAGATGCTTTCCTGCACCTGCCAGAAGAAGCAGTGCTCCACCAAGTCCTGCCAACGCTCCGGAAATAAGCATTGAAAGCACGATACTTCTTTTTTCATTTATTCCCGCATAACGACTTGCATCTCGATTGTGGCCACAGGCCTTAAGCTCGAAACCAAAAGTCGTTTTGTTAAGCACTATATACATGACAATTACTGCCAGCATCGCTACAAAAATGCCTCCGTTTACGCTTGAATTTCCAAAGATGTTGTCCAGTCCCATTTTGGGTATTATAGCCCCCTTTGCCGGAGTTCTTGACTGATTCTTAAGGGTGTCGAATATCCTGCTGTCACCCTTTACAAGCATGTTTACCAGATAGATTCCTATATAATTCATCATTATAGATGAAATAACCTCATGAACATTCCTGTAAGCCTTCAGAAGCCCCGGGATTGCTCCCCAGATTGCTCCCCCTATTATTCCCCCTATTATTGCCACTATCCAGTGGATTGACGGCGGAAGAAAGGTCGCCTTTATACCTATAGAAACTGCAAAGTATGCACCAAGGGCAAACTGTCCGGATGCTCCTATATTAAATAGCCCCGTCTTGAAGGCAAAGCCTACGGAAAGACCTGTAAGAATTATCGGTGTTGCAAAGTACAGAACGTCTCCAATACCCTTCGCTCCTCCTGTAAATCCTCCGAGTAATATAGTAAGAAACCCTGGTATAGCCTGACTTGGATGACTTATCAGAAGTATTATAAATCCAAATAGCAAGCCAATTACTATCGCTGAAATTGATGATATAAAACTCTCAAAGGCGGATCCTAATAAGAAATTCTTGATTTTACTATTCATTTAAATCCCTCCTCTTTGATCCTGACATATAAAGACCAAGCTCCTGTACTGTGATTTCCTTTGGATTAAATTCCCCGACAAGTTCGCCTTCATATATTACCAGAATTCTGTCGCTGACATTCATTACTTCGTCGAGTTCGAGAGACACCATCAGCACCGCTTTGCCCTCATCTCTTACTCTTATAAGCTGCTCGTGAATATATTCTATTGCCCCTACATCTAGGCCTCTTGTTGGCTGAACCGCTACAAGCAGCATGGGATCTCTATCTATCTCTCTGGCTATTATGGCCTTCTGCTGGTTACCACCTGACATACTTCTTGCCGGCGTCAATGAGCCCTGACCGCTTCGAACATCGTACTGCTCAATCAGCCTGTCTGAGAATTTTATAATTTCATCCTTTTGCAGGAATCCATTTTTTTGAAAGGGTTCCTGGAAGTATGTCTGAAGTATCATATTTTCCGCAAGCGAATAATCAAGAACAAGACCATGCTTATGTCTGTCCTCAGGAATATGTCCCATACCCGTAAGCGTTCTATGTCTTATTGATTCATGCTCTATGTTCTTGCCATTTAGGATTATCTCTCCTGAGTTTGCCTTCATGAGTCCGGTTATTGCATATACAAGTTCCGACTGCCCATTGCCTTCAATTCCTGCGATGCTCAGAATTTCACCGGCCCTGGCTTTGAAGCTTACACCGTTCAGCAGATTCTTTTGAGACGTCTTGGATTTCACAAAAAGGTCTTTGACTTCAAGGATAACTTCTTTAGGCTGGGATGGTGTTTTTTCAACCTCAAAATTAACATCTCTTCCTACCATCATTTTTGACAGTGATTCCTTGGAAGATGTAGCTACATCAACAGTGCCTATATATTTCCCTTTTCTAAGTACAGTACATCTGTCCGCAGCACTCTTGATTTCATTAAGCTTGTGGGTTATGAAGATTATACTCTTGCCCTCGGCTATAAGATTCTTCATTATATGCAGAAGTTCTTCGATTTCCGCAACAGTAAGCACTGCTGTAGGCTCGTCAAATATCAGTATTTCATTTTCTCTGTACAGCATTTTCAATATTTCTACCCTTTGCTGCATACCCACCGTAATATCTTCTATTTTTGAATCCGGGTCAATTGACAGGTTGTATTTTTCGCTCAGTTCGACTACTTTTTTTCTTGCATCATCCATTTTCAGGATTCCATTTTTTGTAGTCTCCATTCCAAGCACTATATTTTCAAGCGCTGTGAAATTTTCTACCAACTTAAAGTGCTGGTGCACCATGCCTATTCCAAGGTCATTTGCATCATTTGGGTTCTTTATGCTTACTTCTTTACCATCTTTTTTAATAATTCCTTTTTCTGGCTGATACAATCCAAAGAGTACACTCATGAGTGTAGATTTTCCGGCACCATTTTCTCCAAGCAATGCGTGAATTTCGCCTTTTTCAACTTGCAGAGTTATGTTATCATTGGCAATTATTCCAGGAAACTCTTTAGTTATATTTATCATTTCGATACAATAACTCATGTTATCTCCAATCTTTTTATTTTATTTTTTTGAGCTACTACCATTTTACAATATTTTATGGGATTTGTAATTATTTTTAACGAATTAAACCATTATTATTTCACTGTGTTTATCCGGTATATTATGAAATATTCCCATTTTTATCTATTTTTAAATAAAATATCAACTTTTATTTTATCATTCGCGCCGAGAATACCCCCACCTCTCAGTCTCATTGCTCGCTTTAGCGAGAACGAAGGTGGTGGGATGAATCGGCTACAAGTGTTACAAGTATAGCTAATAGTGGTATAATATTACTATATTAACATTGAAGCGAGGTGAAAAAAATGTTGAAACACAAA
>JBATTG010000191.1:0-3292 GCA_049670425.1 Proteocatella sp. | reverse complement strand
ATCTGTACTCGCACTGACAACAGCGCTTTGTGCTGGAATGATTACACTTGGGATACCAGCAGGATTGGCTATGATTCTGGCATTGCTGTTTGGTGGAATATTTGGTGGAGTCAGCGGTGTTTTGGTTGCAAAAGGTCGGCTTCAGCCATTTATTGCGACTTTGATAACCATGACTATTTTTCGTGGATTCACTTTGATTTACACTAATGGAAGACCAATATCTAATCTAGGCGGTAGTTTTGTATTAAATTTTTTTGGAAAAGGTCATATTTTTGGAATTCCGGTACCGGTTTGGATACTGATTATCGTATTTTGTTTATTTTTCTTTCTACTCAATAAAACTACATTCGGGCGTCGTATATATGCTACAGGAAGCAATCCCAGGGCTGCAAAACTGGCTGGGGTAAATATCCAAAAAACTCAAATAGCGGTTTATGCGATTTCAGGATTTATGGCTTCACTTGCTGGTCTTATACTTCTGTCGAGATTGGGATCAGCCCAGCCAACGCTGGGGGTAGGATATGAATTAGATGCAATTGCTGCAGTTGCCCTTGGCGGTACGAGTATGAGTGGTGGGCGTGGAAGAATTTATGGGACCTTAATCGGTGTTTTAATAATTGCTGTATTGAACAATGGACTTAACATCCTTGGTGTATCTTCATATTACCAGGATGTAATAAAAGGACTTGTTATTCTTATGGCAGTATTATCAGATCGAAAAAGATAAAACATCATTTTTAAATTTGTAGATAAGAGGAGAAAAATTATGAAAATGAAAAAAATTTTAGCGATTGTTCTAATGATAGTTACAGCAGTATCGATGAGTGCATGCAGTAATGAGGAACAAACAGATGGAACGGAAATGGAGTCAGGAAGTGCTATTGGATTTTCTGTATCTACTCTAAACAATCCATTTTTTGTAACTCTTGTAGATGGAGCTAAGGCAACAGCTGCAGAAAACAATATTGAGATTATAGTTCTAGATGCAGGCGATGATGCAGCTAAACAGACAAGTGACGTGGAAGATTTAATCTCTAAGAATATCGGCGTTTTAATCATCAACCCAGTCGACTCTGATGCAGCTGCGCCAGCCGTTAACGATGCTATTGCAGCAGGTATCAAGGTAATTGCAGTTGACCGTATAGTGAATGGCGTAGATGTAGACTGTTCAATTGCATCCGATAATGTAGCTGGTGCAAAAATGGCAACTGAATATTTGGTAGAGCTTGTTGGAAAAGGATCAAAAGTTGCAGAGCTTCAAGGCGTTCCGGGGGCTTCAGCAACTATTGACAGAGGTGCAGGATTCCATGAAATTGCAGACGTTGACTTAGATGTTGTAGCAAGCCAGACTGCAAATTTCAACCGTGCAGAGGGTTTGAATGTAATGGAAAATATTTTACAGGCTTCAGGCGACTTAAAGGGTGTTTTTGCACATAATGATGAAATGGCATTAGGTGCAGCAGAAGCAGTAAGTGCTTCTAACAAAGATATTAAAATTGTAGGCTTTGATGCAACTGATGATGCAATAGCGGCTGTAAAAGAAGGCAAGATGGCGGCAACAGTAGCACAGCAACCAGACAAAATGGGTATGACTGCAGTTGAAACAGCTGTGAAGCTTATGGCTGGGGAGATGGTAGAAAAATCTATACCAGTTGAGGTTAAACTAATAAAAGAGTAGATAATTAATTATAAAGTCAAAAAGCTCAAACGTCCCATTCTGGTTCATTGGATGGGACGTTTGAACTTTAGAAATAGCGCACTATTTGAAAGGAACAATTGACATTAAATTACTACATAACGCAGAGATAATGCTTTATAATACCAAGACTGTTAAAAACTCGATTTCTGTTTATAATAAATACTGATTTGTAGATAACTACATTATACAAGGAGGATAAATATGAGACGTAGTAGGGTTGTTATGATTGGCATGGCACTATTATTGGTGATGTATATTTTATCAGGATGTGGTTCTGGGGAGAAAAGCGAGGAATCCACAACTTTAGAACCGTCATCTGTTGAGGCAGTCTTGCCAGAAGAATTTTCAAATCAGGATTCTGCAGCAGGTGAAAACTCAAAAAAGAGCTCAGATAACAATTATCTGCTGGAAACCCGCAAGCTAATACGCAGGGTACAGATGACGCTGCAAACCACGGAATTTGACAAGACTATGAATCTGATAAGCATCAAAATCGATGAAACTGGAGGGTATGTGGAAAGTTCTCAAATTACTGGAAAAAGCTATGATTACAAAGGTGACCGCAGCAGTTATATAGTAGCTCGCATTCCTTCTGACAAGTTAAATAGATTTTTGGATGCCAGCGAAGATTTTGGGAATGTTATTAATAAATCTGAAAATATTGAAGATGTAACGATGCAATATACCGATACTGAAGCAAGACGCAAATCATTGCAAATCGAATTTGACAGGTTGTTGGCGTTGATTGATAGAGCAGATAAGCTGGAGGATATTATCAAGCTCGAGGAAAGGCTTTCTCAGGTAAGATACCAGATGGATTCCTTAACTGCCCAACTTAAAGTGTTGGAAAATCAGGTTAATTATTCAACTGTAAGCATGGAAATTCATGAGGTTCAGCTGCTGACACCATCGGAAAAAGGTGGAATGTTGGACCGGATTAAGAACGGTTTCATGAATTCTCTGTATAGTTTACGCA
This sequence comes from Proteocatella sp., assembly GCA_049670425.1. Classification (GTDB taxonomy): domain Bacteria; phylum Bacillota; class Clostridia; order Peptostreptococcales; family Filifactoraceae; genus Proteocatella. The sequence continues at coordinate 617 of JBATTG010000191.1, read as the reverse complement.
CCGGTTTAGAAAATTTGATAGTAGGATTTGTTGTGGCAATCCCTTATTTGGTCATTCTTGCTGTAGTAATTTTATTATTATTTTGGATTAATAAAAAAGTTCTAAAAAAACGATTTAATAAAGAGGATAAATAGGATGTGTAATCAAGGGGAACTCTGAAAAGTTACTAAAGCAGATCTCTTTCAATGGATATTATCGCCCCCTCAGTACTACTTTCTATAAAGTTTATTACATTATCTATTATGCTATCACCTTGGGCCTTGTCTCCAGCAATACCGGCAAAACCAAGTACGGTAATCTGATGTATATCCTGCTCGTCTATCTCTGCAATTGAAACATTAAATTTGTTACGCACTTTTGCGCATATACTTTTTACCACCATACGCTTCTCTTTCAGAGAATGGACCCATGGCGTATGAATTTTTACTGTACCAATAGCGATTATCATTTTTATACCTGCTACTCAAAATATGGACAAATCTACCCATACCGAGATTATTCCCTATTCAAGGTGTCCGATTTTGCATAAAGCTACTTTCGTTTGATGCAACACTCCAAGGGCGTAAATTCCGGACTAGCCATCCGTACACACTTACCGTAACGTTATTATGCTATCT
>JBATTG010000190.1:0-12123 GCA_049670425.1 Proteocatella sp. | reverse complement strand
GAAATATATACCGTATTTATGAGACTTCCTTTTAATGAGTCTTCATCAGTTTCTATTACCTCATACGTTCCGTCTAAAATAGAAAGTTCTTTTCCGGAAATATTGTACTCTGTTTTCGAGCCAGAACCATAATAAATACCTGCCCTGACTGGAAAATCATTGTCATATCTGGTTTCTGCCTGTGAAATACAGGTCGTGGATAAAAGCATCACAACGGAAGCAAACAACGTAAAAATAACACTTAAATTTCTATTTTCAAGCATATGATTACTCTCACTTTCTCTCAATCCCAAAATGTCTGTATGCTATATCAGTAGCCATTCTGCCTCTTGGCGTACGATTTAAAAAACCTTTTTGTATAAGATAGGGCTCATAAACTTCTTCTATGGTTTCTCTGTCTTCTCCAACAGATGCAGCCAGAGTTTCAATCCCTACAGGTCCACCTGCAAACTTGTTAATAATAGCGAGTACGAGTCTCTTATCGACCATATCAAGACCCTCGTCATCCACCTGAAACATTTTGAGAGCCTCTTTTGCGATATCAAGAGTAATATAGCCATCGCCCTTTACCTGTGCATAATCCCTTACACGTTTGAGCAACCTGTTTGCAATTCTTGGTGTACCTCGCGAGCGTCTTGCCAATTCCATTGCCGAATCAAAATCTATATCCACACGAAGTATTCCAGCAGACCTTTCAATTATCTTATGCAAATCCTCCACCTCGTACAGATCCAGATTCAAAATAACTCCAAATCTGTCTCTAAGCGGAGATGTCAGCATTCCACTTCTCGTTGTTGCTCCGATAAGCGTGAACCTTGGAAGATCTATCCTTATAGACCTTGCCGATGGCCCTTTTCCAATTATAATATCCAGGCAGCCATCCTCCATTGCCGGATACAGGATTTCCTCAACCGTTCTGTTGAGCCTGTGTATCTCATCTATAAAAAGCACATCGTGATCCATCAAATTTGTCAGTATTGCCGCCAAATCGCCAGAACGTTCTATTGCAGGCCCTGAAGTTATTTTGAAATTTGCTCCCATCTCATTTGCTATTATAAATGACAGCGTTGTTTTTCCAAGTCCCGGAGGTCCATAAAGCAGTACATGATCAAGCTGCTCGTCCCTCATTCTTGCTGCTTTTATAAAAATATTCAGCTGATCTTTCGCCTGATCCTGGCCTATATATTCCTCCAGGGTTTTCGGCCTTAGAGAATTTTCAATCTCAGTGTCTTCTTTTTGGTACGAAGAGCTTATTAGCCTTTCTTCATCAAACATAATTCCTCCAAAATTCTAAATTTTGCTTAATTTCCCAAGTGCAAACTTTATTATATCATTAGTTTCCGCTGTAGGATTTGCAGATTTAGCACTTTCAACAGCCTTAGTTGATTCCATTTTCGTAAAACCAAGGCTTATCAACACTTCGATTGCTTCATCATAATTTGTTTCAATAAGATTGTATATACTAGGCTGGATTCCAACAGCACTCTTGTCTACTTTATCCTTAAGCTCCAGTATTATTCTTTCTGCAGTTTTTTTACCAACACCCGAAGACTTGGAAAGTGAAGCTACATCCGCATTATTTATTATTGCTTGAAGTGAGTTCACGTCATATGTTGAAAGAACTGCAAAAGCGACTTTGGGTCCAACTTTTGAAACGCTGTTTAGAAGTTCAAACATCTTCAGCTCTTTTCTATCAGCAAATCCAAGAAGGGATATATCATCCTCTCTTACATTAAGCTTAGTATAAAGTTTTGCCTCTTTTCCAATTTCAAGTTTTCTATTCGTAAATTGTGATGTATTTAATTTAAAACCTATATTTGAAGCTTCCAGTATCACATAATCCAAAAAAATTTCTGTTACAACGCCTATGATATATCCAAACATATTTTCTCCTTAGGTACCTATACTTTAAACATTTTTGAAAATCTATTGGTGCTTAGATGACCAATAGCTATCGCGAGAGCATCCGCCGCATCATCTGGCTTTGGAATTTCCTTTAAATTAAGCAAATTCTTAACCATGCTCTGAACCTGTTTCTTGTCTGCTCTTCCATATCCGCATATGCCCTGTTTAACCTGAAGCGGCGTGTATTCAAATACTTCGAGATTATTGTTCATACAAGACAGCACAATGGCGCCTCTAGCTTGAGCAACGTCTATAGCAGTTTTTACATTCTTATTGAAAAACAATTCCTCTATTGCTACTTCATCTATAGTATAAGTATTTAGAAGTTTTTCCATTGAATCATAAATCATTTTTATCCTAATGGCGTAACTGATTTTTGCAGGAGTGGTTATAACGCCATAATCAAGTACATTATATTTATTTCCTATCTGCTCAATTATTCCATATCCGACTATTGCCAAGCCTGGATCTATACCCAATACTACCATTTTGACTCCTTGCTTCGCACATGAATAAAATTAAATCATATCATATTATTATATAATTTTTTTACTCTTTTTGCAAACAGTTTCAGTTTCAATTATAATACAAATATATTAAATTAAATTAAACAAAAAAAGAAAGCTAAATATAAAGCTTTCTTTTTTTTGTTTATGGTTGAAAATATTTTTCTATTTAAGTTTTATCTTGTTACAATTATTCCGGTTTGTACAAATAACAATCCTTATTTTCAAATAAAATTTTAACTGGTTTTGTATTAGGATAAACATATTTTTCGCAAAAACACATTGTATATTGTTTTTCCCCCCTGTTTATTTTGATACCGCTTTCCTTATACTTGCACGTTCTGCAAACAATATCTTCACAATCCAAGTCTGCATCCTCTATTAAATCATATTTTAGTTTCACGTTAGTCCCCCCTCTAAGCTTGTAAATTAAAAATACTTTTTCATTTTTTTTGAAAACAACTCTTATATCATTAGTTTCATTTTACTACAAAAATTAAATAATTCAAACATTTTTTACAATTAGATTGTTTTTAAAAATGCTTTGATATGTACGTATTTTTAAAAAAACCCAACATTTCAATAATTTTGGGTTTTTTTAAAATGACTCTAAAATCTAAGCTCCACAACATTTCTTATATTTCTTTCCACTGCCGCAGATGCAAGGTTCATTTCTTCCTGTTTTATCAGAAACAGCTGGTACTGATTTTTTAGGTCTTTCCCCTTTTATTTCAGCTATCTCATTTTGAGTATATCCGTGATTTCCTACGAGTCTTGTATTGTTGCTCACTTCAAGCACCCGATTCATAAGTTCATACACCTGTTCTTCTTTTGTGATTATTTTATACTTATTGAATATATCTACAAATTCCTGTGGTTTTCCCTGAATTGCACTCAAGTGATGGATTTCATCTACTATTATCTGTGCTACCAATTCTTCAATATTCATTTTTTCAACTAAGTATTTTTTAAGATTAATTATCTGAGGTGTGATTTCATAGTAATCATAATCAGCATATTTTAAGAATGTCTCTTTGCTGGGAGTGTATCTTGGATTTGCATAAATTATATCTGCAAAACGCTCTACATCATCAAATTCATTTTCTTCAAATGCTCTGCTTGCAATATAATTTTTGTAAATACAGTATTCAGCTCCATTGTTTGAAAATTTTTCTACAACATCTTTCAGCTCTTCATAGTTTGAAAAATTGCCATTTTGCATATTTAACAATTCCACAAGTTCTTCTATTTTCACAAGACCGTAGAGAGCCATAGATGCATTTGCATAGTCATTGATAAGTGCTAAGCGCTGCTTTTTATTTTCAAAATCTGTATTTTTAAGATTACTGTAAGAAGTTTTAATTTCATTTGGAACGGTAAGATACGAAATCTTATTGTTGCTGAACTTGTGAATTATGCCCCTATATTCCATATTGGCATAAAGCTTTTCTGTATTATCATCAAGTTCGATATATTCCTCAGAAACTAAACTAACAAAAAGTTTCCACTTCTTATTGTCTAGAAAATACAGGGTCTCCCTAAGTCTATCTTCTTCACAAAGCGCCCCTTCAAGACTTCCCTCAAGTTCTTCTTTTTTCATTTTGCTGTATCCCTTTAGTTTGCAATATTTTGCAATTTTCTTAAGGGTAGTTACGTTTTTCTCAGATAGCATTCTAGAAATCGTAAAATCTAAAGTGCCTTCTCCGAGGCTCAACGGTTTATTACTCATTATTAGCTTCCTCTCAATTCTTGTTTCATACCTTTGCTTTTTTTGTTATACATTCTAATATAATCGAAAACTAATGCATTTGTCAAGATTATTTGAAAAACAAAAACACCCTGGAGCCTGGCACAAGGGTACTTCGTATATGAAAATTCCAGTTTCTATTCAAGCTAAACAAGCTAGCAACTTATCAGCCTTATCAGCGAATCCAAACCTATTCGTCCCCCCATACATTTATGTATTTTTCCATATCAAACTTTCGTTTCAGTCCTGAATATACCATGTACCTGACCTTGCCAAACAGCTCCCGTTCGCCCCAAGCTCTGTCATGCTTGCCAAAACACCAGGCTACCCCTGCAAATCCGTTGGGGTCTCTTCCGTCAAGTTCATACTTGTTATTTAGATAAACAGCCGTAGCATAGGCCTGTTTCGGACTTTGACTCCACTGAAGTATTTTTTTGCCCCAGTACATCCTCATGTAGCCATGCATTTTCCCGTCTCTTAGCATTTGTGTCTGAGCTGCGTTCCAATATTCATCGTGAGTTTTCGCAAATTCAAGTTCTTCCAAGCTGTACAGATATTCTCTGTGGTCACCCGCATGTTCAGCAAGTGTTTTCATCGCCCATGACGGAAGACAATCGTAGGAATCATAATTCTTGTTATAACTGACAAAATTCATTGCAAGCTCCCGCCTTACAAACAGCTCTTCGAGAAATGATTTTCTGCTTTCAGCATAAGCCGAAGAATCAGTTTCATAGCTTAAGACCTTCAAATAAATGTACAGCGGTGATATCTGTCCAAAATGAAGATAAGGACTCAGGTTCGAGCAACAGTCCTTTGAGGGGTCATTCCTATTTGAACTGAATTTTTCGAAACTTTCATCCAGAAAACTTTCGAGGTGTTTCCTGGCTTCAGAAGTTCCGCCCCGAAAATTCGAAAGTCTTTTTACACTCCCGTCAATTTTAAGTTTTTTTATGGCAGAATCGATATCTTCAATTTCAAACTCATTAGGTAAAGCCTTGTTCTGACTGTAATTTCCCAGATACTTGCTCTCCTTCATCGGATTTATAAAATGGTCTCTTACTTTTTCCAGCTTTCTTCTCAGCGTTGCTGCAGAATATTCATCTTTGGGAGATGCAACTTCAACCGGCACGATAACATTTGTCTCAACCTGGACAAGTCTGCAGTCTACAGTCTGTGCAACATGCTTTCTCCAAGTTGTCTCATGCCTCATGTAGCCCCTTGTCAACAATTATCATGGCTGAATACTCAAGCAGTTTGCTAATACCCTTTTCAGGAGATGTTTTGAGTATAATCATTCTTATATTGACTTTTTCAAGTTCTCTTTTAATTTCACAAAGACCTTCCAGCATGAAATAATAATGCCTTTCATTGGCTTCTGGGTAGTTTTCTGTGATTCCAAAATAAACAATCAGATCTTTGCCAAACTCATTCGCACTGCTTATTGCATACTCGAGTGCATGATTATACTCAACCCTTTGAGAACTCTGCATCCAGTATATTACATTTTCTCTGTTCAATACCTCTTTATCATTCAGATACTTTATCCTGTCAATCTCAACCATATTGTACCTCCAACAAATTGCAAGTATATTAATTGATTATAATTCTTGAACGTTCCAGGCCTTGCAGACATCCACCCACTCTGTGCATTTAGAAGTTTTTTCAAGCTCTTCGACTGCCAGTTCTATGGCGCTGTTGCTGCTTCCACATGCTGGAAAAACAGTCTCAAAGCGCTTTAGCGAAACATCAAGATAGACTTTGACTCCTTCATTGATTCCAAAAGGACAAACCCCTCCAACTTCATGACCGACTAAATCAGCAACCTCCTGCGGAGACAGCATTTTTGCTTTTGTCTCAAATTTCCCTTTAAATTTAGAGTTGTCCACCTTCGCATCCCCTGCACATACTATTAAAATGCAATTATCATTCATTTTAAAAGATAAAGTTTTTGCAATCCTCTCAGGTTCACAATTTAATGCAATAGCCGCAAGCTCTACGGTCGCACTCGAAGTTTCAAACTCCAATATTTTGTCATCCATATCCCATTGTCTTAAATACTCTCTAGCTTTTTCAATTGCCATGTCAAACTCTCCTTCATATGTCTTTTTATTTTTTGACGCCTTGATGAAACTTACTTTAATAATGATTTTTTATCTAATTTTTTGTTTCTGAAATAAAGCAATATGTCTATAAATACCATAATCATATTGATTATGTAAAATATAAATACATATGTAATTTTCCCCGAAATTATTTTAGATGTAATCCCAAATCCGTACCCAATCAATATAAATATCAAGAATATCAAACTCTTTCCATTTGCAGTTCTGGATGTGTATGACTTTAAAATCGAGGTCGGCCATGAGACTCCAAAACTTATTACCATAAGCGTTTCAAAAAGTTCTGCCATTTGAATTCTCCTTCATAAATAATAAACTGGACTTAATAAAGCCAATTTAAATTATGTATTTTATTCCCATCTGTTTAATTATATCATTTAGAGAAATTTCTCACAACTCCTTCTATGCCTAATTACACCTATATGATAAAACCCCAATATGTAAAAAACTCCTCAAAATTGAGGAGCCTCTACAGTTACAGCAACTACATGCAACTTTACATATTCTAAAGTTTTTCTTCAAGTATTTTTGCAACTGAATCAAACCAGTCACCTTCGAACAGTTCCACCACTCCTTTATCGCAAATCGTTGCAAAATGAGGGTCCATTGGTAACTTTGTAAGTATTTTCAAATCATGTTCTTTTGCTATTTTTTCAATATTCGAATCACCAAAAATTTTATGTTCTTTATCACAGTCAGGACATTTGAAATATGACATATTTTCTACGAGTCCCAATATAGGAACATTCATCATTTCAGCCATCTTAACAGCTTTAGTTACAATCATGGAAACCAATTCCTGTGGTGATGTGACAATGATAATCCCATCGACTTTTATAGATTGAAATACAGTAAGAGGAACATCGCCAGTGCCAGGAGGCATATCTATAAACATAAAATCGACATTTTCCCAAATTACGTCTGTCCAAAACTGCTTAACTGCATTGGCAATTACCGGACCTCTCCAGACTACTGGATCGCTGTCGTTTTCCAGCAATAAGTTTATGGACATGACATCAATTCCCATTTTACTCTTAATTGGATACATCCCTAAATCATTAGCTCTTGCCTTTTCTCTTATCCCAAAAGCCTTGGGAATAGATGGCCCAGTTATATCGGCATCCAGAATCGCCGCCTGGTGGCCTCTTCTTTGCATCGTTACCGCCATCATAGACGTTACCAGCGACTTTCCAACTCCGCCTTTACCGCTGACTATCCCTATAACTTTTTTAATACTGCTAAGTTCATGAGGGGCCTCAGAAAAATCATTATAACTTTCGCTTCTATCTTTGCAGTCTTCCCCGCAACTTCCACAATTTTGTGTGCAATTCTCACTCATTTTTAAATCTCCTCATTTTTAATTTTCTTAAGCAATCATCAATTTCGGGCATATGCCCTATATGTTTTCAATTATACTACGTTTTGAACATATGTCAATAATAATACTCGTGCAAAGTTAATAAGAAACTTAAATTATTCTGAGAACACAAGCTGTTGAATTGATTTTCTATATTCTGTCTCGCCTTGCTATGAAACCTGCGATGGAAAAAATAATAAAGGTAACTATGTTCACCGATACAACACTCGCCCCTGCAGGTGTTGCATAAATATAAGAAACCGATATACCGATTAAGAAGCATAGCACAGATATTACCGCAGACGATATAACAACCGACTTGAAATTTTTAAACACCCTCATGGATGTAATTGATGGAAATACTATTAAACTTGAAATAAGCAATGCTCCCATAAGCCTCATACCCAAAACGATTGTAATTGCAGTTAAAAGTGCAATTAGCATGTTATATATGCCGGCCTTGGTTCCAGTTGCTTTAGCAAAATTTTCATCAAATGTAACCGCGAATATTTTTGAATAGAACAGAACATACAAAACCAGCACAATAAAAGACAGTATGATGCTGAGCCATACATCGCTCCTGCTCATAGCCAAAATACTCCCAAACATGTAATTATATACATCTATATTCATACCCGTTGTCATAGAAATCACCATGACTCCAATTGCAAGCGAACCTGTTGAAATCAATGCAATTGCCGCATCCCCCTTAATCTTGCTGTTCTCGCTTATTCTCAGTAAGAAAAATGCGGCGATTACAACGATTGGAATGGAAACACTAAGGGGCGCCATATTCATTGCAGTAGCAATAGCCAAAGCTCCAAAACCTACATGAGACAGGCCATCGCCAATCATTGAGTATCTTTTTAATACAAGACTGACACCCAGTAATGCTGCACAAAGCGCAACTAAAATCCCAACAACAAGCGCTCTTACCATAAATGGGTAAGATAGCATTTCACTTATCATATTAATCAAGCAGCTCACCTCCCAAAAAATACTTACCTTCATTACTGACCGTGTACTCATCACAAGTTCCAAAAAAAGTCGTGTTTCTGCGAAGGTGCAAAATGTGAGATGCATATTTTACCGAACTGGCAATGTCATGTGATACCATGATTATGGTTATCCCATCTTCATTAAGTAGCTTGATAATCTGATAAAATTCATTCGTAACAACCGGGTCCAGGCCAGATACAGGTTCATCGAGTAACAGCAATTTTCGAGTCGAGCAAAGCGCCCTTGCAAGTAATACCCTCTGCTGCTGTCCGCCTGACAGTTCGCTGTAGGAACGCTTTTTCAATTCTGAAATTCCAAGTTTTTCCATATTTTCAATAGCCTTTGCCTTATCCGATTTCGAATAATAAGGCCTCAATCCCCTTGAATTAAGACAACCCGAAATCACAATTTCCCATACGCTTGCCGGGAAATCTCTTTGGGTTTCCGTTTGTTGAGGCAGGTAGCCTACCTCGTTTTGCCTCAGACCATCGCCCATTAAGATGCTTCCCTTTGCGACCTCTTTCAAAGAAAGCAGGACCTTTATAAGCGTGCTTTTACCCGATCCATTTTCACCAACTATACAAAGATAATCCCCTTCGTTCACTTTGAAGGAAAGATTCGAAACTATAGTATTATTTTCATAACATAAACTTATATTATCACAATTTATCAAAGCCATTATTTCATTGCCCCCTTCAAGGTTTCCAGATTTTGTTCCATCAATGAAATATAGGTACTTCCATTTTCAATTTCTTCCTTGGAGACATTGTGACAGGAATGAAACATTGCCGTTTTCGTACCTGCCGATTCAGCTAAAATATCTGCTATTTTGTGATTTGAAAACTCAATATAAAATACCGTTCCAATATTTTCCGACTTGATTTTGTCCATCAGGAAAGCAATTGTAGCTGCACTCGGCTCCGATCCATCACTGCATCCAGGAAAAGCTGAATAATGCTCCAAGTCATATTCTTTTGCAAAATATAAAAGCGGGAAGCGGTCTCCAAATATGATTGTCTTATTTTCTACAGTTGAGAAGAATTTTCTAAAATCATTATCAAGTTTGCTCAGCTTCTCCATATATATTTTTAAATTTTCCTCGTAAATACTGCCGTTAGACGGGTCTATACCCGAAAGGTTTTTTGCAATTTCCTGGCTGATTTTTATCGCATTCTCAGGCGAAGTCCAAACATGCTCATCGTATTCATCTTCATGACCATCCCCAGATTTCGCGCCTTCAACAGCTTCCTCTTCAAAGAGAGCCACTGCATCCATCATTTTAAGCGTGTTCACTTTTTTATCCATTGATTCAAGTATTGTATTTACCCACTCATCGGATTCCCCTCCTACGTATATGAATAAATCCGCATTTTGAATTTTAATGATGTCCTGTGGAGAAGGTTCAAACGAATGGCTCTCAGAGCCAGGTGGCAGCAGTATTGATAGTTTCGCATTTTCCCCTGTAATGTTTTTAGCAAAATCATACCCAGGAAAAATAGTAGATACAATTTGCAGCTTTCCCTCGTCATTCCCGTCAGCTTCATCACTTACAGGTGCGCTGCAACCTGTGAATGCAATCAGCATCAAAGATAATACTAAACTTATTAAATATATTTTTTTCATAATAATAAATCCTCCGTCTGAATATGTGTGTCAAAAAATATACAACTTAATTCAAATAAAAATTTCTTTCTATTACTATCATTTTAATATATTAATGACATAATGTCATTAAATATAAAATTATTTTCATTCTCAGTTGATTTGATTTTATATTTTTTAACACTGACATAAGTCTGCATTTTATTCAAATCTCATTAAAATAATAAAAAATGCTCTGAATTTTAGATTTATTACACCTAAAAATCAGAGCATTTTTTTCCATTATATTCCGAATTTTTTATCATAATAAATGGAATAAGATTAATTTTCTGTACAAAATCTTGCCCTATATTAATTTGATTTGAAATAGTTTCCTCTTATGCGCATATCCGCTATTTTTATAGCACTTTTAAGATGATTTATATCATCGGTTTCTCTTATTACCTTACCAGTTGGAAGTATTCCTGAACCTGAATATTTCCCAAACAGATTTCTTCCCATTACTACAGATGCATATTTTTCATTTTCTATCCCCAAAAGATAAGCCACAGTAGGCATCATATCAATTTGACCTCCGATTTTATCAACTTCAAAACCTTTCATACCTGGTACATGGATAATAAATGGTACCTCATAATTATTATCAGATAATGTTGTTTCATAATACTTATGGATACCTTCATGGTCTCCATATAATATCAATATTGAATTATCTAAGAGACCGTCATGTTCAAGTTGATTATAAAACTCTCCTAAAACATTATCCGTATAATGGATACTTTGAAGATAGTCACTTGAAACATCATCATTCGGCAAATCTAAATATTGAATTTCTTTATTGATGGTAAAAGGCATATGCGATGTCAACGTTATTATAAAAATGTTATATGGCTCCTGAAGTTTTTTTATTTCTTTAATCAATTGTTTAAATAGCGATTCATCAGATATTCCCATACCTACTAAATTTTTGTCATCAAACTGATCTTCGTCTATATATTTATTAAAACCTAGGGTGGGGAAAACCCAATCTCGATTCCAAAATTCTTTGTTATCTCCATGTATCGCTATTGAAATATACCCCTGATCATTTAAAAGATTTGGCAAGGAGACATATGTATTTTCTCCAAACCTTAAAAATGCACTTCCACTATTCATTGGAAAAATAGAAGTATTAAATAGTAACTCAGCATCGGAACTGTTACCGTCTCGGACCTGTTCAACAATATTACTAAAATAGATGCTACTATCAAGCAATCCATTGATGTTTGGTGTAATCTCCTGTCCATAATAAGATTTATTTACCATAATATTTTCTAATGATTCAAACTGAATCACAATTACATTTTTCCCTTTAATCAAGCCTTCTAAGTCAGCATAATCTTGTTCTGGCTCTTGGTATTTCAAATTATACTCTAGCCAACTATCTATGGTTTCAGTTTCTTCTCTATCAAGTATATCACCCTTTTCATATGCGAATCGGTAAATATCAAACATATGATTTCCAATCGGTGACATAATAAGCGGGTGCAACTCATAATTACCCAACATTTTGCTGTTTTCAAGTTGTGAAAACTGAATACATATTAATGATAAACTTAAAATAACAGTAACATAAAACAAATAATTCTTTTTCTTTATCCAATATGTATTCTTTAATTTTAAAACTAATATAAAAATAATAGGCAAATCTATTAGCATTAAAAAATCTGTCCATTTTATCAAAGATATAGCACTAGCACCTAAATCTCCCATAACATCTTTTGCAAATATCATATAAAAACTTATTAAATGGCCGTAAGCTCTTGCATAAACTATATTGTATTTTGCAACAGTTTTCTGTAACAAAATGCAATGCAAAAGTGTAACACCCCAAATTCCATTATTTAA
>JBATTG010000189.1:0-40466 GCA_049670425.1 Proteocatella sp. | reverse complement strand
TTATATAGGTGTCAAACTTCACGTTTTTATCTATATCGTATTTGTCTATGGCTTTCATGAGTGCTATTACTCCCTCATTTACTATATCCTCGGTTTGCGCAAATCCGGAATATACGTCCTTCATCTTTATAGCTATCCTTCTTACCACAGTAACATATCGCAGGACAATCTCTTGCTTTATTTTGTGGTCACGGGTTTGCTTATATTCTAAAAGCAATTCTTCACTTGTTTTAGATTCCATATCTTTGCAAAAAGTCATTATCTACTCCTGATCAACTATGATTATTTATGCGCTTATATTTCCTATGGACTGAATCTGGACATTATTGGAAATTTCATTGAATGAAAGCACATAAATATTTGGGTAAAATTGTTCTATAAGTCTGTAAAAGTATACCCTGACTACATGACTTGTAAGTATTATCGGGCGCTGCGACAGTTCACTGAATATCTTCATTTGTTCTGACAGCTGTACTATGATTTTTTGCATTATGTCTGGATTTATGGCTAAATATATTCCCTGTTCGCTTCGAGTAAGGCTGTTTACTATGGATTTTTCCAAATCTGCATCCAGAGTTACTACTTTTAACTGGCCATTTTCACAAAACCTGCGTGTTATTGTACGTTTTAACGCCGTTCTTATATTTTCAGTTATAGTGTCTATGTCTCTTGTCGTAGCCGAAGTATCTATTATGCTCTCTAAAATTGTACCTGTATCCTTGATAGGTACCCCCTCTTTTAGAAGGTTTGCCAGGATTTTTTGAAAATTTGCATAACTTATTATATTAGGGAATGCTTCTTCTATCAGCTCTGGTATCTGTTGCTTTGTATTTTCAATTATCTGCATTACTTCTGCCCTTCCAAGCAATTCATGGGCATGTTTTTTCACAGTTTCAGAAAGATGGGTAAGCATTACTGAAAGCGGATCGATTACCGTATATCCATATATCTCTGCAAGTTCTTTCTTGTCTGCGGTTATCCACTTACTTGGAATTCCATATGCCGGCTCTATTGTTTCTATCCCGTCTACATCACCTGACGGTTTTGACGGTTCCAGCGCCAGATAGTGATCCACCAGAAGTTCTCCTTTGGCAATCTCTTCGCCTTTTATCTTTATTGTATATTGGTTTGTGCTTATATTTGAACTGTCCCTCAGCCTTATCGACGGTATTACAAATCCCATTTCCTGAGCATACTGTCTTCTGAATATGACGATTCGGTTTATAAGATTTCCACCGCTTTCTTCATCTACCAGTGGAATCAGACTGTATCCAAATTCCATCTCTATTGGTTCTACATTAAGTAGCTGATATATATTGTTGACGTCTTTATAATAATCATTTTCATCTGCAGTTTCTTGGGGAAGCATAGCATCTTCTTGAGACTCAGCTTCAAGAGCAAGCATATTTTTTTTCATATTCGCTGCGCTGTTGTATCCAAGACTCAGAAGCAGAGATGATATGATTATAAGCTGAAGATGCGGCATACCTGGAGTAACTGCCAGTATCGCCAGCATTCCACCTGCCGTCATAAGCGCGTGCGGCTGAGCAAGGAACTGTTTTGTGACATCCTTGTTAAGACTGCCTTCGGAAACGGCTCTGGTCACTATCATGCCTGTGGCAACAGATATCAAAAGCGCGGGTATCTGAGATACCAGTCCATCTCCAATCGTCGCTATGGAATACATCTGAAGCACATCTGAAAAAGTCATATTCGACTGCACAAGACCTATTATGGTACCCGCTATGAAGTTTATGATAGTTATGATGATCGACATTACGGCGTCTCCCTTTACTATCTTTGTCGCTCCATCCATGGCTCCATAAAAGTCGGCTTCTTTTTGAATTTTATATCGTCTTTCTTTTGCTTCCTGTTCGTTTATCAAGCCAGAACTGAGATCGGCATCTATTGCCATCTGTTTTCCAGGCATTGCATCAAGTGTAAATCTTGCTGCAACCTCGGCTACCCTCTCCGCTCCCTTAGTTATTACTATAAACTGAACCAATACTATAATCAGGAATATTATTACCCCGACTACGATATTTCCCTGTAATACGAAGGTTCCAAAGGCTTTTATTACCTGCCCCGCTTCTCCTTGTTTTGTCAGGATAAGCCTTGTCGAGGATATGTTTAGCCCAAGCCGGAACAATGTGGTAATTAGAAGCAATGATGGAAATATTGAAAATTCCAGCGATTCGCTTATATTCATGCTTATGAGCAGTATTACCAGCGATATTGATATATTCATTATGAACATGACATCCAGAATAAATGGGGGAAGTGGTATAACCAGCAATAAAACTATGACTATTACGAACATGGATACGGCGTTATTTAGAAGTGTTTTCATCTTTGTTTTTTTCTCCGCTATTGTCTATATTATGGGATTTCCCCTTGTTTTCGTACTTACAATTTTAGTTCCTTGTTGTTAACTTGGTATATATATACCAGTATTTCTGCTATTTCGCCGTAATGCTCCATCGGTATTTCGCCGTTAAGCTCTGTCTGGCTGAAAATGCTTCTTGCAAGCGGCTTGTTCTCTATTACCGAAACCTTGTTTTCCTCTGCTGTTTTTATTATGCGAAGCGCCAGTTCATCCTTACCCTTAGCTACCATTATTGGAGCGCCGTCGTTTTCTATGTCATACTTAAGCGCAACCGCATAGTGTGTCGGATTTTTAATTACCACATCCGCAGTCGGCACGGCCTGCATCATACGTGACATGGCTTTTTGTCTTTGAATTTCTTTTATTTTGCCCTTTATCTCTGGATTACCTTCCATTTGTTTGTATTCCTGTTTTATGTCATGTTTCGACATTTTTATCTGTCTCTCGTACTCCCACCATTGATAGGCATAGTCAAGGACAGATATGGCTACGAATCCTATGCATACATTGAATATCATCTTTATTACTGATTCCAGCATATAAGTGCTTGATATAAGCACATCCATATCCATAGTTTTGCTTAATTCAATAAACCTGTCTTTTATGAAATTATACAGTATATACAATAGAATGACTATCTTTATTACGTTTTTTAAAACTTCTACAAAGCTTTTCAGGGAGAACAGTTTTTTTATTCCCTCAAGAGGGTTCAGCCTGTTGAATTTTGGTTTCATGCTTTCCATTGAAAATAACAGTTTGGTCTGGACCAAAGTTGCTATTACGCCGATAAGCATTGCTGTAAGTATTACAGGCATCGCTATTTTAATGAATGTCTGTATGCAGCTCATAGAGATTTCAGCCATCAGGCCTTGCGTTATATCTGTTTGGGTTGATGCATATCCCATATACCTGAACATAAAACCTTTCATGGTTTCATACATCCCCGGAAAAAGCAGTTTAACGTAATAAAAAACTCCCAATATCGACATCAGCGCTATGACGTCCTTGCTTACAAATATATTTCCCTTTTTCCTCTCGTCTTTACGCCTTTTGGAGGTGGCTTTTTCGGTTTTTGAATCTCCTGCCAAATTGTTCACTTCCTTTTTCCGCTAAATTAACGTGATTACTTCTCTAAGTGTGTCTATCATAGCGACTACTGCATTATTCACAAAACTTGCCATAGGAGAAAACATGAATATCAGTACAATAAACCCTATGATTATCTTTGCCTGTATATTCACTACAAACACATTTATTTGAGGAATTGCCTTCATTAGAATCCCAACTCCCATTTCTGTCAAAAATTCTATTGCAATTATTGGAAATGCCAGCTTTACAGCTAACACAGTGCATCCTATGAATATTTTCAAAATTACAGGTGCTATACCTGCATTTATTACGACCTGCCCATAAGGTATTATTTCGCTCGACTGCATGAATAGCTTTATAAGCGCCAGATGTCCGTCTACTGCAAAAAATATCAATACAAAAAGAGTATTGAACACGGTTCCGGTAATTGGTATCGAGGAATTACTCTGAGCATCATATATTGTTGCCATAGAAAGTCCCATCTGAAAATCGATTATACCTCCTGCATATATGCATATATACATGAACAACTGCGTCACATAACCTATTATATATCCAACTGCAAGCTCCTTTAGAAGTAGCAGTGCATATTCAAGAAAACCAGCCACCTCGATGCTCAGTTTTTTATCATAGGTAAATACCAATAAACTTAGGGCTAATATAAATCCCGACTTTACTATACCTGGCACATTTCTTCTTCCCAGTATAGGATTTAAAAGTATTACCCCTGTGCACCTTACCATTATAAGCGTCCAGAGTATGAGCTGCGACTGATCTGTCATCGTTCCTCCTAATATTTTACCTGTATCTTATTTCAGCATCATGTCAAAAATTTGATAGCAGAAGTCCTGCATCATCTCGAGCATCGTTCCACCCGTGAGCAGAAGTATCAGCGATATGATTATCAGCTTTGGTACAAAAGTTATGGTCTGCTCGTGTATCTGAGTGGCGGCCTGTATTATCGATATTACCAGTCCTACTGCCATGCTGATAAGGAGTATTGGCGCTGAAAGCTTTGTTGCCACTATAAGAGCTGACTGCATCAGCATTATAGCCTCCGAATTTGTCATTTCCCCCTCCTCATTTTTAATTGAAGCCTTTGATAAGTGTACTGAAAAGCAGATTCCAACCGTCTATGGTTATAAAAAGCAGAATCTTAAACGGAAGTGATATCATAGCCGGCGGAAGCATCATCATACCCATTGACATAAGCGTACTGGCAACTATCATATCCAGAAGCATGAATGGTATAAACAACAAAAATCCTATCACAAAAGCCCTTTTCAGTTCCGAAGTCATAAATGACGGCACTACTATTTTCATTGGAAGTTCCTGAAGGTTTTCTGGTACTTTTTCGCCTGCAAATTCCGCATACATGTTCAAAGTGTTTATTTCTGTCTGTTTTAGCATAAATTCTTTCAGTGGCACCTGCGCCCGTTTTAATGCTTCTTCTTGAGTTATCTGCTGATTCTTGTAGGGTGTGTATGCATCCTGATTTACACTGTCTATTACCGGTGACATTATAAATAGGGTCAAAAAAAGAGATATCCCTATCAATACTATGTTTGGCGGTAATTGTTGTACTCCCATGGCATTTCTCAAAAATGAAAGTACAATTATTATTCGTGTGAAAGATGTCATCATTACGAGTATCGACGGCAATAACGATACAGTTGTAAGAAGGAACAATATTTCCAGAGTCTGTACTCCATCTCCATTTATATTTAAAAGCGCTTGTCCCATTTATAATACCTCAAATTGCTACTGTGATTTGTTTTTAACTTTTTTTAAAATATCTGCAAATTTATTCTTAACATCCGGTCTTTCAATAACCGATTTTTCCAACTCTTGCATATCCTCCGGCGTCAGTTCTGCGAGTGTCGTCATACCACCCGAGGTTATTCCTACAAGGAATATTTTTTGACCTACCTGAGTAATTGATATAGCCTTGTCCTGGCCGACTGCCATCATATCTATAATTTTTATATATTTAGACTGACTTTGTCTTATGGTCGTGGTTCCTATATATTTGCTTACCCTGTATGCTGCATATAATATTCCTATGAGCATCAACAGTGTCACTAGCATCGATGAAGTTTCTCCTAAAATATTGTTCACTTCCCTTTATATCATTTTATTATTTCTGTTATCCTTACTCCAAAATTGTCATTTACTACAACGACATCTCCTCTTGCAATACATCTTTCATTGGCATATATCTCCACCTGGTCTCCAGCTAGTTTATCCAAAACAATAAGCGACCCTTGAGTAAATTCCATTATTTCCTTTACCATCTTCTTGGTTCTTCCTATTTCCACAGATATTTCCAGTGGCACATCCATAAGATGCCTGAAGTTGTTACCGGGCTGCTCTTCTATTTGTTCCTGGCCTATAAATGAATTGTTAGCCAGCGGTTTAACGTCAATAGTTCTATTTTGAAATACTGGTTCTGGCGCTGGCATCGGTGCTGGTGCTGGCGTTGGTGTTGGTGCTGGTGTTGGTGTTGGTGCTGGTGCTGGTGCTGGCGTTTCTGCCATCATCTCCATCATTGCAGAATCAGGCAACATTCGAGATACAAGCATTTTCACCAATGGTATTGGCATTAAATTTACGAATTCACACTTTATTGAGCCTTCTATCGAAAGACTGAACTCTATGCTTACAAAATTATTTGACGGTTCAAAATACTTTTCTTTGAATTGCTGTGAATTCTCTATTTCAAAAGATGTTGGCGTAGTTATGTTTACCGCTTCGCCTATGAATTCAGAAAGAGCTGTAGCCGAAGCTCCCATCATCTGATTCATTACTTCACATATGGCGCTTACATAGAGGTCATTCATCTCAAATTCTTCGTCTGGAATTTCACTGCCCATAAGCAGCCCTACTATGGTTTGAACATCCACTTTCTTGATTATCATTACATTATTGCCCGAAAGTCCATGGGTATACGTTATCTCTACTCCTATGGCAGGTTCTAGCCTTTTGAACTCAAATTCTTCAAATGTCACGACTTTCACTCTCGGCGTAGTTATATCTACTCTGCGATCGAGCATAGTAGCTACTGCTGTGGCTGAGGCGCCCAAACTTATATTTATTATTTCCCCTATAGCATCTATCTCTATGGAATTCAGATTTTCATTGCTCATTTTACCCTCCTGCTTTTAATATTTCTTGATTCTTTTTGTCTTTTAGAAAACACTATCGTCCTATTTCCAATGCCTTGGTCGCCATCATCTTTATAGCGTTAAAGGCAGTTATGTTTGCATCGTATGATCTGCTCGCAGACATGCTGTCTATGGTCTCTTTCATAAGATCCACATTTGGCATCATTACATATCCATCTTCATCCGCATCTGGATGCTCCGGATTGTAGACCGCCTTAAATTCTCTCGTGTCTTCTACTATTTGGGTTATCTGAACTCCGCCTTTGGGAGCGTTTTCTTGGGCTTTCCTGCTAAGGATGCTTTTGAAGTCCTGCGCCTCTATCGGCTGGAAAACCACCATTTTTCTTTGGTATGGCCCCCCGCCCTCGGTTCGTGTAGTGTTTACATTGGCAATATTTTCCGCCAATATATCCATTCTCTGCTTTTGGGCTGTAAGCCCTGAAGCACTTATATTCATGGAGCTTAAAAAAGACATGGTTTTCTCCTTTTAAATATTGCTGATTTATCCAAGTATCTGTTGAACTGCCTTAAGGATTCGGTCTGGTTTAAAAGGTTTAACTATAAAATCCTTTGCTCCTGATTTTATTGCTTCGACTACCATAGATTCCTGTCCCATTGCCGAACACATTATTATTTTTGCATTTGGATCCTGCGACCTTATTGTCTTTAGAGCTTCGAGTCCATCCATATTGGGCATGGTTATATCCATTATTACCAAATCCGGCTTTAATTCTGCATACTTGCTTACTGCCTCTAATCCATCTGCTGCCTCGTGCAGATCTGAAAATCCATTTTTTGTAAGCGTGTCCTTAACTACCATTCTCATGAATGCTGCGTCATCTACTAATAATATTCTAGCCATATTTTTTACCTTCCTTATCTTGTTTAATGATTATTGTTTAATGATTATTGTTTAAATGTTTTATATTTATTTTCTATTGCTTGACCTGTTTTATCTTTACCGCTACATTTTTTTTGTGTACTCCCAATTTTCCAGTAAACCATATACTGTCATCTACATAAACGTAGACATCTGAATCTTGAGGTCTTCCAAGGTTTATTGTATCTCCAACCCTTAGATTGTATGCATCTTTCATGCTCATCTCGGATTCTCCGAGTCTTACTTTAAGCTCCATGTCCGAAGTTTTGATGTTATTGAGTATTATTTCATCTTCTTTGCTGTATTTTGAGCCCTTGCTTTTTACATTTTCCTGCTCGTGGATTTCGAATATCAATGACAGCAAGGTTCCAGGGATGCAGACTGTCATTTGCCCCTCATTTAAACCAATTTTTGCATTTATGATTATTATAACTACAGTTTCATCCATACCTATAATCTGCCCTACGTTTTGATTCATCTTCGAATTTTCATATTTGAAATTTCCATCTATATAATTGGACCATGCCTCTTTCATATTTGGTGCGAGTCTTTCCATTATATGGTCATACAGCGATCTTTCTACGTCTGTATATTTATAATCTGTGCTGATTTCAATATCTTCGCCATCCCCTCCAAGTATACGGTCAATCATTCCCAGCATGAGACGGTTGTTAACATGCATTAATATGGGAATTTCTTTGTTTACTTCACTAGCTTCAAGTTCTACAAATGTAAGTATGTCATTGTCATTTACAGCATTGCTGAATTCATAATATCGCTGTTCCTCTACCCCTAGCACCTCAAACTCGCTGTTTATTCTAAACAGATTGCCTGCTTTAGATGAGAGTATCCTCGAATAATTTTCATATATATTATTTAAAAGTTTCAGCTTATCTCTCGTAAATTTCTTAGGACTGTAAAAATCATATTTTTTGTATCCCAGTTCCTCTTTTTGCTGCTCTTTGTTTTCGGCGACATCTCCTCCGTCTTTCATAGAGTTTAATATTAAATCTATCTGACTTTGGGATAATACTTCTGCCATCTGATTCTCACCTCCTCTTCATTTTACTTGTATACTTCTTCATAATATTCATCCAGGGCTCTTGTTACTGCATCATTCTTTGTTATAACAATTTCGACCCTTCTGTTTTTCGCTCTATTTTCAGCCGTATCGAAGGGGCTTACTGGCCTGAACTGACCAAATGAACTTGCTACAAGTTTTGACGGCTCTATGACATTTTTTTGCTGGATATATGCCAGCACTTCGGTCGCCCTGTTTGAAGCCAGGAACCTGTCAAACCTGACATTGTTCGGCTCATCAGGTTTTGCCTGGGATGTATGTCCCAGTATCTGTATCTCTCCTATGGTTTTAGATGAGCCTTTTACGATTCTTGCAAGGCTGTCCAGTATGTCCTTCCCCTGCTGCCTAAGTACATAGCTGTCTCCATCGAAAAAAACGTTGTTCCTGAAG
The DNA here is from genome assembly GCA_049670425.1 of Proteocatella sp. GTDB lineage: Bacteria > Bacillota > Clostridia > Peptostreptococcales > Filifactoraceae > Proteocatella. Next base: position 31,476 of record JBATTG010000189.1, on the reverse strand, counting down.
GTTATAAACGTGAAGCCATCGCCTTTTGTTATCTCTACATCTGCCTGCAGCGCCTGCTTGTCTACTTCTTTTTTAAGCGTATAGTAAAGCTCATCAAATTCATCAATTATTTCAGTCTTCCCTACGCCTGAAACATCAAACTCCCCATCATTCGGCGCCTGTTCAGTTACTATCTGGGATGTGGCCTTTGCATCAGGATTGAAACTTTTTACAACAATTTCCCACTTTGTGGCATCCACTGAACTTATTGAATATAGAAGTACAAAAAAGCACATAAGAAGCGTTATGGTATCAGCATATGTCCCCAGCCATTTCCCAGTATCCTGGGGTGGTCGAATCTTTTTCTTTCGCATTTCGTCCCCCTACTTCTTTGCTTTCTTTGCCTTTTTTTTATCTCCACCTCCGCCACCATCTCCACTTCTTTCATGGTGCGCAAGATAGGATGTCAGTTTTTCATTTAAAAATTTGGGGTTATCTCCTGATTGTATCGCCAAGGCCCCTTCTATTATTATGCTTTTATACAGAATCTCCTCGTCATGTTTTTGTTTTAACCGCTTTACCATTGGTCCAAAAACTACGTTCGCCAATATTACCCCATAAAGCGTCGTAATAAGCGCCACCGACATGTTTTCTCCGATACTGCTGCTCCCCCCCGCATCCATTGACATGCTCTTGAGCATGTTTACAAGGCCTATAAGGGTTCCAATCATACCAAATGCAGGTGCTAATGCCTCTCCTGTTTCATAAAAACCAAATGCACTTGAATGGCGTTCATCCAGATAAAGCAGCTCGGTTTCAAGCATCTCTTTTATTCTTGAAGCATCTGGAACGTCTACTATGAGTATCAAGCTTTGTTTGAAAAATGGATCATCAATTTTTTTAGATTCTTCTTCCAACGCCAGCAACCCTTTTTTCCTGGCTACCTGAGCCATTTCTACAATTTGGCTTATGCATTCCTTGGCATTGTATTTGTCTTTGCCCATTATTAGTTTTATATGCTTTGGCAGTTGTTTAAATGCCCCTATTCCGTATCCGCTAAAAAGAGCTATAATTGTTCCGCCTATTACTATTATCATACTCTGTACATCGACAAAATTACCTAAATTTGGAAGACCCATACCAAATACCATCAGTACGAAGGCAAGCGCCATTCCAATAAACATTGTTGCATCCATGTTTTTCCTCCAAAACTTAATATCTTATTTCTAACCTCAAGTAGTTTTCAGACAACTCTTATTTTAATGCTTATCTCTATAACGTCTCGCTGTGTCTGAGTTCCAGCAAGTGCCTATTGTATTCTATTGTTTTTTCTATTATTTCATCTATGCTTTCTTTTACTATAAAGTGTTCTTTATTCATAAGTGTTATCTTTGATTCCGGTATTATATCTATGGTCATTATCTGTGAGCAGTTGATTACGAATTCTTCGTTGTTCAGCTTAGTTAATCTTATCATTTTGAAAGCTCCTGTTCCTTTTAGATAAATGTATGTATAATATGATGGCATTTTCCTGTATCGTATCGGTCAAGAGGAGAATCTCCCCCTGACCATGATTTTAATATGTTAATTATCTCTTCATAGATATGAGTTCTTGAAGCATTTCATCCGATACTGTTATTATTCTCGTATTAGCCTGGAATCCCCTTTGCGTTGTTATCATTTCAGAGAATTCTTTGGCAAGGTCTACATTGGCCATTTCGAGTCCATTTGACATTATCTGTCCCGTTCCACCGTCTCCAGCTCCAAAGGCAGCAGTCTTTCCTGCATTGGCTATTATGCTGTAGTATGGACCCTGAGTCTTTTCCAGGGCATTCGGATTTGATATGTTGGCAAGAGCCAGTTTTGCAACCGTTACAATTTCCTTGGTATCTGCATCTATGCCCACGACATTACCCTTGTCATCTATTCTTATGCTGTTCAGATTCATTCTTTGGGAATCTGCATCATCCGCCCATGCTTCTCCTGGAATTCTGATTGGCTTCAGTGTTGTTAAATCATCATCTGCAAGTTCTCCACCGGCCTCATTGACAAAGCCATATACTACATATCCACTTGAATCTATAAGGTAACCGTCCCCATCAAATCTGAAGTCTCCTACTCTCGTAAGTGTCAGCTGGTCTAACTGAGAAACTTCCCCGTCCAGTCCCGGGTTAAGTCCATCAGGCTCTCCAGCCGTTTTTGTCCCAACAAGGAAAAATCCATTTCCATCCACCATGCAGTCTGTAGGACTGTCTGTTGGCGAAAAACTTCCCGATGAAAACATAAGGTCTACTGATCCTATTTTTGAGCCATATCCTATCTGAGATGGATTACGGCCTCCGAAAGTATCGCTTCCTGCACTTGATCCGCTTACCGTCTGATATATCGACTCTCTGAAAGTTGCTCTTCCCGCCTTGTATCCGAAGGTGTTTACATTTGCTATATTGTTACCTATTACATCCATTTTAGCCTGATGGGCTCTTAGTCCCGATACTCCTGAAAACATTGACTTAATCATTTTATATTTCCCTTCCCTGCTGCCTTTAGCCCTGTCATTCGGACAGAGTCTTTAGCTTCCATAAATGGTCCAGCTATATTATTACAGCGCTATCAATATTGGTAAATATGTTATTTTTCATCTCTAACGATGACATTGTAGTTACTACTACGCTGTTTGTCACATTGACTATGAAGGCTTCTTTGTGCCCTATTATTGCCAGTTCTTTTGCACCCTTTTCTCTAGCTCTGTCTACAGCGCTCTGCAGATCATCCATAAGAGATGGAGTCACGTCTATGCCCCGCTGAATTGCTCTTTCCTGTGCGTGTTTCGAAAATTTCAGTTCTTTGTTTTCCTTGAGCTGCTGTTTCAAAATCTGCCCAAAATCGTTATTTCGATTTACGTAGTTGAGTTTTTCACTTAATTGCCTGTCAGTGACGTTCACTGAATTGTTTATCTTATTTATCAAGCATAATCACTCCCGTCTTCCAAAGTATCCTTACTTTGTTTCTACAACCGGCGGAGTACCTTCTTCTGGCTCCTCTGGCGTTTCTTCTTTTGGCGGCAATTTCCCTATTGCCATTATCTGTGTCAGAGAATAGCTTTTTCCATTTATGAAAATTACGTGCTCTCCGCCATAAACTGCGGCGCCGGTCACTAAGCCTTCTATCTCTTTCATTTCATCCTTAGCGTCAAGTTCTGCAACTGTAACTTCTTTGCCTACTAGCGATGCCGCATAGGTCGTAACCGATACATCTGTGAATGTATTCATAGCCTGAACTGTAGCCATCTGGGTCATCTGGTTCATAAATGCAGTATCATCCATGGGATTCATCATATCCTGATTCTGAAGCTGCTTTACTAAAAGTGCTAAAAAGTCATCCATTTCAAGACTTGCCTTGGTATTGGATTTGCTCTGCTGTTTCTGCACATTGTCTGTACTCTTGGCCGCTCCAGTCTGAAACGGAGTAATATTTCTAATTATTTCCGACAATTTTTCACGCTCCTAACTAATATGAACTCATCTGATATTGCCTTTTTAGTTTCTCAATTTCCCAAAGTCCCAGTTTCATCTGGTCAATAAATTCTGGATTTTGGTCCTCTTTGCCATTCTGTCTGTTGCGTTGCTCCTGCTGTTGCTGCTTTTCATTTTGTCTTTGCCCGTCATTTACATAATCATTCTCTTCCTGCGTATTTACTGTAACTTCGGTTTTTGTATTGTCCTGAATAAGCTGACTTAGGCTTGAAATGTTTTCCGAAAGCAAGTTCAGGGTTTTGCTATTTGTACAAATCAAAGAAATGTTCGTCTGCCCCTGTTCAAAGCTTATTTTGACCTTTATCTTTCCAAGCTGTTCTGGTTCAAGCTGAATCTCATATTCATTATCTCCCGCATTGCTGATATATATTTTTTGTGAAACTTCCTTTATGAATTGTGCGGGTCTGGTTTCCTGAAGATCTCCAACTTTTATTTTTATTGTCTCTGCAGTTTTCGCAATCTCAGGATGCTTTAAATTTTGATCGATTTGAACGGTTTCTGTATCCGCTTCTGGTTTTATAGCTGGCTTTTCCTGAGTAACAGAGATTTTTGCTTCATTTTGAACTGCTCTTGAAATCTGAGTATCTTTTCCCGATGCCGCTGCTTCGATTTTCAATTCCTGGAGCTTTGTTTCCTGCGGTTTGGTTTCCTGCGGTTTGGTTTCCTGCGACTTCGCTTCTTGAAGTTTGACTTCCTGTTGTACTCTTTTTTCTGCAGCAATCACAGGTGTCAGTTGTTTTCCCGGTTGAATTTCTTCGCCATTTTGAGATGTAAGCTTAATTACAGTCCCATTTACCTCTGGTTTTTCCAGGTTTTTAGGACTCTCTTGATTTTTTTGAAGTTTACTACCCTCGCCGACAATATTTTCAAGATTTTTAACTTCGACTTCCTTTAAACTTATTTCGTTATTTACAATCTCAATCTGCTTGATTTCAGGCTGCGCAGCATTCATGAACGCCATCATTTCTCTGGAGATTGTATCAGACTTGTCAATTTTTGAATCGATGTCTGAATCCTTATCATTCTTGTTCACATCTTCTGGAACGGTCTCCGCTGTTTCAGCTTTTTCTTCAGATTTGATTTCTGATGGTTTTTGAAAATCTGTTACCGGGGTCTCTTTGGTGCTCTGATTCATGATGTCCTTGAAATTTCTTTGCTCATTTCGGATAGCCATTTTTTGATTTGGTTTGATTCTTGGAGCTTGAGACAGATTTATTGCATTTGCCATGTTCATTTTTTCACCTCCTTTCATGTCATGTTTTTTGCCTAATTTACGCTGGCCATAGCGTTTGAAACAAACTCTTCTATGAATAATTCGTCTCTTTTTTTGACTTCTTTGTCGTACTGCTCCATCTTTTTTTCTCTAAGTTTCTCTATTGCCGCCGATTCTTTTCTGCACTCGACTACTTCAAAACGTTTTTTATCTTCTATCTTTTTTATTTCTACAAGCTTTTCACTTTCAAGTTTTATCTGATGTTCAATCTGAGACAGATATATGCCAAAACCTCTTGCTTCAATTATCGTCATACCCGCTGTCTTTTTTTCACTGAATTCGCTGTTGCACTCCACATATTTGAGCTTTAACTCTTCCAAAACAGTTTCCTGCGCATTCATTTTTTCCAATATTTTACCATGTTCCATCTTCAAGCTCGAAAGTATCTGATTTTTATAGCCTAGCACTGTGTCTAATCCAAATGTAAATTTTTTCACTTAAAATTTTACTCCCTTCTCTGACAACATAGATTATTAATCTAATATTTCTTTGAGTTTTTGAATTGTTTCTTCAAACCCAAAGCTTTCATTTATTCCCTGTTTTAGAAAATCATTAACCTTGTCGATTTTTGATATCGCATAATCAAGCCTTGGGTTTGTGTTCGGCTTGTAGGCTCCAATCGATATCAAATCCAGGTTTTTGTCATAGGTGCTTATTATATCCCTCATGCTCGATGCCAGTTTCTGATGTTCAGGGTCTGCCACCGTACTCATCAGCCTGGATATGCTGGCATTTATGTCTATCGCTGGAAAATGATTCTCATTGGCGAGTTTCCGGGTCAGCACTATGTGACCGTCGAGTATTCCTCTTACCATGTCCGCAATAGGCTCATTTGTATCATCACCTTCTACCAGCACGGTGTATACCCCTGTTATGGAGCCGTTTTCAAAGTTACCGCTTCGCTCCAGGAGTTTTGGAAGCTCTGCATATATAGAGGGTGTATAGCCTCTGGCTATCGGCGGTTCTCCTATAGCAAGACCTACTTCTCTTTGAGCCATCGCAAATCTTGTAAGCGAGTCCATCATAAGAAGCACATCTTTGCCCTGATCCTTGAAGTATTCCGCAATTGTGGTTGCTACCATGGGGCACTTGAGTCTGAGCATCGCCGGCTGATCTGAAGTCGCTACTACAAGAATCGACCGTTTCAGACCTTCTTCCCCAAGGTCTTTTTCAATAAACTCTCTCACTTCTCTTCCTCTTTCGCCAACAAGTGCTATAACATTTATGTCTGCTTTAACATTTTTTGCTATCATTCCAAGAAGCGTGCTCTTGCCGACTCCACTTCCTGCAAATATGCCTATCCTCTGGCCTTTTCCAATCGTGAGCATTCCATCTATGGCTTTCACTCCAAAATGGAGTTTTTCGTCTATAGGAGGCCTTGAAAGCGGATTTGTATATGTGCTGTCCACATAATAGTAGCTCTGCGCTTCAAGCTTCTGGCTCTTATCTATAGGGTTTCCCATGGCATCGAGAACCTTGCCTCTCAAATTGTCTCCCACCGGTATTTTAAGCCGGTTCTTGGTATTTCTGATAAAGCTTCCTGCAGATATTCCGCTCATTTCTTCATATGGCATAAGCAGTATTCTGTCATTCTTAAATCCAACTACTTCTGCCGGTATATGCTGATTTTTATTTTCACTGTATATCATCCCAATATCCCCTATGCTGGCCTTGCCACCAGAGGCTTCTATGGTCATTCCCACTATATTTTCAATTTTTCCTATGTGGCTTACCGTTTCCGATTTTGCAATTAGTTTTGGTAGATTTTTGAGCATTGATTCACCTGCTTTTTTAATATCTGGAATTTCAGCTTTTAACTGTTATACTTATAGGCTTTTCTTTATATCCTTGAACTGCTTATGATTTCTTTTATATTTTCTATCTGTGTATTTGTGCTGGCATCTATCACTTTATCCGGGAGTTCTATTATACAGGTTCCTGAGACTTCGTTTTCCATGAGAATTATCTTCACATGGTCCGATACATGAGCCAGGGAGCTTATCAGTTCCGTATCTCCATCTACAACCATTTCAGCATCGCATTTTGCGATATATATTTTAACCCAGTCTTTTGACATGATTCCTTCTGTTGCAGATATTATCATACGTTTTATTATGTCCCCGCTGGACTTTAAACTTACATGTATGATTTTTTCAGCAATTGCTACCGATATGTCTTTCAGATCCTCTTTATATTCATCCAGTATTTCTCTTTTGCTCTTCTGTGTTGAAATAATAAGTTCCCTGAGTTCCTGCAAAAGATTCTCTGCTTCAATTTTCAGTGTAGCTTCTACTTTTTGCTGCGCTTGCTCATATCCTTGGGCATATCCATCTTCGTATCCTGACTTATGGCCTTCATTGAAACCACTTTCATAGGCCTTGGATTTCATGCTTTGAGCTTCATCCTTGGCATCATCAATCATTTTTTGAAGGTACTTTTCCATTTCAGCAATTTCTGATTTTAATCTGCGTTTTTCTGCCTGAAATTTTTCTAAATCGATTACAGGAACAACAGCTTCACCATTTTCAGATTTTTCCAGTTCTTCCATTTCTTTTTGAAACAACTCCTCTTCTTCAAAATCCACTGCGGTGTCATATATGCTCTGATAAATTTCAGTTCGCTTTTCCTCTTCCATCTCTTTGCCAGGTTTATACAATTATATCATCCTTTCCTCCTTTAGAAAGTACTATGGCGCCCTCTTCATCGAGCTTTCTTATTACAGCCACGACTCTTTGTTGAGCTTCTTCTACTTCTTTCAGGCGTACATTGGTTGTAATTTCCAGCTCGTCTTTGATGTTTTCTGCCATTCTGGCTGACATATTTGCAAATATAAGATTTGCCACAGTTTCGTTTGTCCCCTTGATGGCAAGCACCAAGTCTTTGATGTCGCACTCTCTGACAAATATCTGAATTGCACGCCCGTCCATGGCTGCAATATCCTCGAATACGAACATTTTCTTTCTGATTGTTTCGGTAAGTTCCATATCCTTTTTTCCCATTTCATCGAATATGAATTTCTCATTGCTTCTGTCCATGCTGTTCATAACCTCGGCAATATAGTCTATTCCTCCGATTTTTGCAAAATCGGTTGTCATTACCGATGAGAATTTGGTCTTCATCTGAGCTTCTACTATTTTTATTGCTTCCGGCGAAGCATTTTCCATTCTTGCGATTTTTTCTACCACCGCCACTCTTTTGTCTTCGGGCAGTGACGCTATGACCTCTGCAGCTTTGGAAGACTCGACATAGGCCAGCACCAATGCTATTATCTGCGGTCTTTCGTGTTGAAGCACCGAGAAAAGGCTCTTTATGTCTGTTTTCCTCAGATAATCGAACGCCTTTATTTTCATGTTCCTTGATACCTTTTCCAGCAAAGCATTGGCCGTGTTTTCATCAAAGGCTTTTTCCAGAATGGTTCTTGCATACTCCATGCCGCCTTCGGTAACTACTTTCTGAGTAAGGCACATTTTGTAAAAATCATCCAGAACGCCTTCTGTCTGTTCTACCGAAATGTATCCGAGTCTTGCTATTGCTATGGTAAGCTGTTCTACATCGTCCTCGGAAAGGTATTTGTATATCTTTGATGCCTTATCAACTCCAAGCGACACTATTACTGCGGCCGCTCTTTGCTGGTTTGTGAGTTTTGTTGTATTATCCATTTGATTCATCACCTTTTAACCATGACTTTAGAAGTTGCGCCGATATTTCAGGGTTATCCTCTGCAAAATCTCTTATATTTGACCTTAACTCAACGCTCTTTTCATTTTTAATATTAATCAGGTTCTCTTTTACATCCGCCCTGTCTGGCTCTGATATAGGCTCCATTGCCTGAATTAACTGTTTAACAGGATCTTCTTTTGTTATCTGACTTTGTTTCAGTTTTGATTTCTTTTTCATTCTCATATATATAAGAAGCGTTGCTAGAAGCGCTATTATGATTGCTATTGCTATTGCTGCTATTATTAATATCTTCTTCTTGTTATCCGGTGCAATTTCTGTGATTGCCGCATTTGGATCGTAGAAGGCTCCTCTTACTATGGAAATCTTTTCTTGTCGTTTTTCGGTGGCTATGCCTGCAGAATTTCCAACAAGCCTCAGAAGTTCATCTTCCGTTATTGTGGATTCATTTCCTTTGTTATTTATCGAAACCGAAACTGTGAGATCTTGTATAATCCCTGCATCTATTTGAGTCTGTTCTTTTATCTGGTCAACAAGATAATCTATATCATTTTGGTTGACTATCTGGGTTTCGTTTCCATTCATCTGAATCTGTCCATAAATCGGTATGTCTGAGTTTGTTTCAGTCCCTGGCACTCCTCCCGTAGCCGTCCCATCACGAACCACTTCCTGGTTTATCGATTCCTTTGATGGTATTCCTCTCTTTATTTGCTCTGCAGTTCCCGTAGCTGGTTCTTCAGTTCCATTTGCCGTTGCTGCAACTCCTGCCGAATCTTGAGTTTTAGTTACTGCGTCTGGCTGAAAATAATTCACAGTTTCGCGGATTTTTTTATTCATATCTACCGTAGCTCTTACCGATACCTTCACGTTGTCTTCTCCGTAGAACGGCAGCAGAACATTGGCAACCTTAGCCTTTATCGAGTTTTCAATTTGTTTTTCAAATTCTGCCCTAAGCTGGTTTAACTCAGTTTGCAGATTTGGAGCTACTGAAACATCATTTCCTTCTCCATCGATAACAACAATGTCCTTCATATCGAGTTGCGGTATGCTTTTTGCAACCAGTCTCTGGATTCCCCTTACCTGCTCCGGTGTAGGCGAACCCCCATTTTTCATTATGACTACAATTGAAGCACTGGAATCTGTCGCATTTTTGCTGTCCAGCACATATTTTCGGTCTTCTCCAAGCGCTATGGTCACTTTTGCATCGTCTACTCCATCGAAAAGCGATATGGTAGAGCCTATCCTGTCCTGCAATTCGAAAAGCTTATAGTTATCCTTTTCAAAATCCGTGGTCATAAGATCTATATTATCTTTAAAAACATTATAGGTAAATCCGCTTTTAGGGTATCCTTCATAGACCAGCTGGGCTTTAAGCTTCTGTTCCTGATCTGCTGGAACCAGTATAGTTCCGCCTTCTTCGTATTTATAGCTCACCGCTGACTCCTGAAGCTTTCCTATTATTTCACTGGCCTCCTGGTCGTTGAGCCCTGTAAAAAGAACTTCATAGCCCCTGTTATTCATCATAAACGCTGTTGCCACAGAGAATATCAAGACAGCTGTGATTCCTATGAATATGATTTTTTTTGTCTTGCTGCTCCACTTTTCGGTAAATCCTGCAATTTTATCTATATAGACCTTCATCTTGTCTTTCAATCTTCCTACCCCTTACTGATTACTTTAAATTTAAAAGACTTTATTACATGTTTATCCTAGTTATTTCACTATATGACTCCATTGCCTTGTTCCTTAACTGAACCATAAGATCCACCGACAGTTGGGCTTTTGTGGATGCTATGGTCAGATTATGTATATCGTCAGTCTGTCCTGTCGCTAACATATATTGTTGCTGCATAACCTCTTTGTCAGTTTCTACGACACTGTTTAGCGCATTATTAAAAATATCTTTGAAAAGATTTTCTCCACCGCTCCCTTGAGTTTCAAGCTTGCTATTTTGACTTTTACCCACCTGCGCTATATCTGTAATGGAACTTATTTTTTGCATCTGATCTATAAACATATTGCCTCCAATTTTTTAAATATAAATTTTTCTTTAGCCTTTTATCACGCTCTTAAGCCTTGTGAATTCATCATTCATGGCTCTTACTGCATATTGATATTGAATGCTGGTTCTTGCAAGCTCTACATATTCTGCATCAGTATTTACGTTATTCCCATCCAGCCTTGCACTTTGGTTTTCAGTGGTATTTATTTTAAATTCTGTATTATCGATTATATGCCCATACTCATCACTTGTACCAGTTTCAACTTTTGACAAACTTTTTTTCAATTCATTTTCGAAGGTTAAGTATCTCGACTTATATCCCGGTGTGTCTTCATTTGCTATGTTGTCAGCTATCAGGCCCTGCTTCTTCCAAAGATAGTCCAACGACTTTTGCGCCATATTAATAGAATTGCTGAATAAATTGTTCATCCCCTGGTTTCTCCTTTTTACGATTTCCTAAATATCTATTCTAATCCTGAATCGGTACCTGCTCCCACTTCATCTTTAATTTCAACGTCTTGATCAAATATGGATTTGGCGCGTTTATTTTCAATATCAATTCTAAATATAGCCTGTTTCAATATACTCTCTTGAAACATATTGAGTGAAATCACTCTGCATCCATAATAAAAATTCCTGTCACCAGCATATCTTTCTTTTCTGATAATCTGAAGTTTTACAGGAAGTGGATTCTTGGTGAATTCGAAAACAATTTCTACTATTTGTCCTAATCTCAACGATTCCAGGGTAAAAAAACATACTCCCCCGCAACTTACATCTTTAATTATTACAGGTATGGAGATATTTTCCCCATCTTCATCTTCATCGATGACAGTTATTTTAGTTTTGTAAATATAATCGACTTTTAAATCATTTTTGAGTTCATTGCTTATATTTTCAAAATCCTTGAAAAATACGGCATTTCCATCTATATATTCTACTGTACCTCTGTATATTTGATCATATTTTTCCAGCGATTTAAAATATAATGTAGATAATTCTTTTATTATTTTAACGTCCCATATGGACAAAAGCTGTATGACCGCTATTTTTGAACCTACATAATCGAGATAGGCTCCCAACAGTTCGTTCCCGTTTTCGTCAGATATTATCACATTCTTGTATGGCTCTTTGGATTTATCGCCCTTAAAATCATCATCAATCTGGATATTATTATCACTTAACAATTCGTTTGACATAATTCAAGATTTTCCTTTCTTTATTTTGTTGATTTGTGCATATTTTTATCAATAGCTGCTTATTATTATTTTTTTTTGAATTTATTTTTTATTTAATGGGTATATATTCATTATGGTATGGCATTTTGAAAACTCAGCTGAAATTAGCGGCTCTTGTTATGTACTGTTGTTCGCCGAGTCTAATTGATTAAAATGACCTTTTTTAGTTCCTGCCAGGAAACATGGATAAAATTGATTCGGATAATATTCCTCATAATATTATACCTTTAAATATCACTATGTTCAAGTAAATTCCAAGGAATTCATCAAGTTTTCCAAGGATTTTCAAGGCTTTTTTATGGTTCAAATATGTCCTTTTTGTGTTTTTTTATTTTTTACATAAATTGCATTTTTGGCAGATTTATGCAAAAACATATCCATATATTTGAATTATCACATAATTATATTATGGATTCTCAAGTTATTTATAACTATTCCAAATTTATAGCACAATATTTTTAATTATATATTAATAAACAGGCTCCGTCAAATTATTAATTTTGACGGAGCCTGTTGTTTATTTTTTTAAATGAAAACATCCTTCGTATTCATGTTATTTTGCGTCTGGCACGAATAATTTCTGACCATTTTTATTTACATAATTTCCGATTATTGCCTGTCCTTCTTCAGATGTTATAAATTCGCTAAAGGCTGCAGCAGCCTTGGAATTTGTATTTGAATACTTTGAAGGGTTTACAGTTATGACGCCATATGGGTTGAACAGTATTTTATCTCCCTGTACCATTATTTCAAGATTTCCCAGTTTATCTTTCATGGCTCCCCAGGTTCCACTGTCAACCAAAGTATAGCCTTTGGTTTCATTGGTCATCGTAAGCAGGTCTCCCATTCCTAATCCCGCTTCATTGTACCACTTGTCATTTGCTCCAGTAGGTGCAACGCCTGCGGCTTTCCATATTGTAAGCTCTTTTGAGTTTGTTCCTGATTTGTCTGCTCTTGAAAGGAATGTGGATTTTGTTTCTGCGACAGCTTTGAATGCATCACTCGCAGACTTGACTCCTTTGATTTTTGCCGGATCCGCCTTCGGACCTACTATGACAAAATAGTTGTACATGACGTTTTTTCTGTTTATTCCATTGCCTTCGCTTATGAAAACTTTTTCTGCTGCCGGTGAATGTACCAAAAGAACATCTGCATCTCCTCTTTTGCCTATTTCCATGGCCTCTCCTGAACCTACCGATACCCAGTCAGTTTTTGTACCATATTTTTTATCAAATGCAGGTACAAGGACATCCAAAAGGCCAGTGTCATTTGTACTTGTAGTAGTTGCTATTCTAAGTTTAGTTCCTTGAATGTCCTTGTTCACGGTTGTTACTGCTGTTTTTTTAGCTATAACTGGCACAGTCTGTTTTGATGCAGTCGCTTTTTTGTCAGGAATAATGAGTTTTTGTCCAGTTTTTATGGCGTTTACATTTTTAATATTATTTACCTTGGCAATTTCTTGATATGTAATTCCATATCTGGCTCCAATTTTTGCCAGAGTATCTCCCGATTTCACATTATACGCCGTATCCGCAAATGCTACGCTGAAACAGGTAAGTGTCAACAATAACGTCATAAATATACTTGCTGCTTTTTTCATAATTCTATCTCCTTTTCAATTTAAAATAAGACTTCATTTAACATATATTTTGAAAAATTGTAGCCTAATAAATCATATCTCCTGCTACAAACTGTGCCGTCCTTGCATCCCTTGGTTTAGCGAACAATTCTTCAGTGGTTCCAAATTCGATGACTTTTCCATCGAGCATGAATATCACTTCGTCAGCAATTCGTTTAGCCTGAAACATATTATGAGTTACTATTATTATACTTGTGTTATTTTGTTCCTTTGCTTTTTTCACCAGATTCTCTATCATGCTTATATTTTGAGGATCAAGACTTGCCGTAGGTTCATCCATAAGCAGTAACTTCGGATTAATTATAAGCGCTCTTGCAACCGACACCCTGCCGGCCTCCCCACCCGAGAGCGTTGTAGCATTTTGTCTTAATTTGTCTTCCATGCCTATCATCCTTGCGGTTTCTTCTACTTCTTCTGATATTTTTTGAGAAGTTTCCTTTCTTGCTTTTAGGCCATATGCTATGTTTTTATATACACTTGTATTGAACATCCATGGTTTTTGAAATACCATGGCCATTTTTCGTCTGGTTTTCTGGGTGTATTTTTGCGACCTTGAAAAAACTTCTCCCTGAAATACTATCTGTCCCTGATCTGGTATTTCAAGACCATTTATTATCGCTATCAGCGTGCTTTTCCCCGCACCGCTGGGTCCGATTACCGCAGTTATTTTCCCTGATTTTATTTCCAGATCAGGTATATCCAGCACCATTTTGCCATCATACGATTTTTTAAGTTCTTTAATTTTTATGACCGGCATCTAAAGCCTCCCATGGTTTCTTATTACTTCGATTGTTCCATTTATTAAAAAGGCTATTATGAGCAATATCATTCCCAAAGCCAGTGCCGTCTGAAATTCCCCCATGCCTTTTTGCATGGCTATGGCCGTAGTCATCACTCTTGTCTTATATCTTATATTTCCACCTACCATCATTACAGCACCAACTTCGGCTATGAGTCTTCCAAAAACAACTATAAATGAGGTGTATATGCTGAACCTTGCCTCTTTGACTATAGTAATAGCCGCATATGCGGGTGTTGCTCCCAGACTTATGGCGGATTTTTTTACCAGAGGATCCACGTTTGTCACCGCCGTATATGTAAGGCCCATCATGAGTGGAAGCGCCAGAAAAAATTGAGCCAATATCATGGCAAAGGGGGTGAACAGAAGCCTCCTGTCTCCTACCAGACCGGTCTGGTTTGATAGCAGTATATATACTATAAGCCCTACAACAACTGGCGGTATGCTCATAAACGTATTCATTATATTTATTATGATGGGTTTTCCTGGAAATTTTTTAATTCCCAAGAATACTCCCAGCGGTATTGCGCTCAGGGCTGCAAAGGTTAGCGCCGTAAACGTAACCCCAAGGGATAGTCCAATTATCCCATAAAGTTCTTTGTCAAATGATATTAAAAGCTTTATGGCTTCCTTGAAAGCCTCTGAAAAGTATTCGATTTCAATTCCTCCTGCTCTTTTGCAATAAAAAATGACAACCCCTGGGGATTGTCAGATTATAAATTAATCCCTCGTCGTCTGATAATCTCTTTAGAAATCACTTCTCGGAAAAATATTTATTCAATTACTTTGTACAGTGCCATTATATACCTGCTTTTTTTAATTGTCAAGATTATTCAGAAATTTTAGCATTTTTGAACCAGGTAGAATCAAAGTTTGCAAACAGCAAACCAATTAGTATTATTATTCCACCTGTCCACTGCATGGCTGAAAGACTTTCACCCAATACCACTCGGGCCGATATCAGTCCCGTTACCGGAACCATAAGCGATAATGGTGCAATCTTTGAAGCCGGATATTTGCCCAGCAGTATGCTCCAGGTTCCATAGCCGAATATGGTGGCTCCTATTGCAAGATACAAAATAGAAAAAATCGATATGGGGTTCAGATTCGTCAGGGCATTAAAAACAGTCTGCGGGGTATCTAAAATAAAAGCCATTGCAAAAAGTGGAACAGGCGGAACTATGCTGGTCCATATGACCACTCCAAGCATGTCTATCTTTTCTCCTTTTGAGGCGGACTTATTAGAGGCAAATTTCAAAATAATATTAGAAAGCCCCCAGAAAAAAGCTGCCAGCAGTGTGAACATCAAAGCTGGAACAGGTATTGAAAGCAAGCCGCCATTTCCGGCGCTCCTGCCTATCAAGTACAATCCCACTCCTGCAACTGCGAGCCCCCCTAATTGGCGCGGCTTGACTGATTCCTTTAAAAATGCAAATGCCAGCAGCGGAGTGATAAATGCCGCTGATTGCAGAATTATAGATGACAGCCCTGCTGGCATTCCAATTTGCATGGCATAAAACAGGCATGAAAATTGCCCTACTCCTACACTCAGCCCATACGCGAGCCCATATCTCCACTCTATATTGGGTTTTTTTACAAAAAACAATGCTGGCAGAATGCACGTGTATCTCAGCGCTGCCAATAGCATCGATGGTACTCCGCCAAGGCCTAATTTGATAACTGTAAAATTCACTCCCCAGACAATTACTACCAGCAATGCCATAACCAAGTCCTTTTTCTTCATACATCCTCCCTGAATCCCTAAATTTTAAATATTTATCATATTAAAGCGTTTATTTCAAGCTGCTATTTTTGTCCGCTTCCATGAATCTTATCTTTTTTATAATCGCATCTCTGTCATTTTCAAGTTCCCCGTCGATAACCATATCCAGTATAGTTTTTAATATGATTCCGATTTCTTTGCCCTCTGCTATCCCCAATTCCATTATATCGCTTCCATTTATACTCAGATCCTTCATGGAAAAACACTGTCCACTTTTCAGCACTTCCTTCAAGACATGCTTTACTTCCTTTATATGCTCCAGTCTCTCGAGAGCAAAATCCGGATTTGCAGCCTTGATATCTGCCTGCTTTGCTTCCAAAAGCTTTTCAAACAGGTACTGACCATATCTGCTGAGATTTCTTCTTACTATCTTGGGTGACGGTATCAGTTCCAGTCCATGGTGGAGCACGAGTTTGGTAACATGCTCGATGGTATTTGAATCGTATTTCAGCTTTTTAAGTGTTTTCCCTGCAATTTCTGCACTTATTTTTGAATGCCCGTAAAAATGTCCGGTTCCATCGATCTGCGTATAGCAAAATGGCTTTCCAATATCATGAAACAGCATTGTCAGCCTGAGCTCCAAGTCCTTGGGAGCATTTGAAACACTGCTCAAAATATGATCATAGACATCCAGGCTGTGATGTGGATTATTCTGCTTGAATCCTACCGCCAGCTCAAGCTCTGGAATGACCTGAAAGAGTGGTTGCGCATAATTTTTCAGAGTTTTAAAAACATAATCTCCAAGAAGGATTTTATTGAGTTCAGAAGCTATTCTTTCCGATGATATATTCGTTAACAGATTCTTATGCCTGCACATCGCCCTGTAAGTTTTTGGTTCTATTTCAAACCCTTTTTCGCTTGCAAATCTCAGAGCTCTCATTATTCTAAGAGCATCTTCGCTGAGCCTTGAATCTGGATTTCCCACGCAGCGTATCAAGTGGTCTTCAATATCTTTTTGTCCTCCGAAAAAATCTATCAGACCCTCATATTTATTGTATGCCATGGCATTTATAGTGAAGTCGCGTCGCTTAAGGTCTTCCTTAAGGTTATCTATAAAGATGACGCTTTCCGGTTTCCTATTCGATATGTATTTTCCATCAGTTCTGTATGTTGTTATCTCATAATTCTGACCTTCGAATCGCACCGTAACTGTTCCGTGCTTGATTCCCGTATCTATAGTCTTATAATCAGCAAACACCGCCTTTATCTCTTCTGGCTTTGCATTTGTAGTTACATCCCAGTCGTACGGACAGACTTTCATCAGGAAATCTCTCACGCAGCCTCCAACAATATAGGCCTCATAACCGCTGTTTATCAAAGTATCTATTATATATTCCGCATTTTGATGTATTCTCATGACTCCAACTCCTGTAAACTAAGCCTCTTTAAAAGGAATTTCTGATTCCGGTGAATCAAAAAGATAATCCATAAACACAATTTTTGGGGCAACCCAATTTATGATTACAGGATAAAAAGCACCAAAAGGCGCTTTTTACCATATATATTTTATCGGAGACTCCTTTATTTTCCTGTATTTGGACTCTACCTGAAAAAGTATTTCAAATTCATACCTTACAAATTCTTCAAAGTCAAAATCTCCATCGCTTGTGACCCATATGAAAAGCGTGGAGTGAAGCAGCTGCTGAAACATCTTTGTCAAGTCTCTGGAATTTATCCTGCTTTCAAATTGACCGCTGGCCTTCCCCTTCTCTATTATACTGTTCTGCAGCTTTAAAAGTTCTTTTATTTCATTTGTATTGGGACGGAAGGTCCCCTGGTCGGTCATCAGGTTCTTAATCATTATCTGCTTTAATATCTCCACGCCCTGTGTTTTTACAAAATCTATGAATTTCTTATTGATCATCCATACCTGTTCTACATATGAATCTGTGGTCAATATGGCTCCTACCTCCTCCATCGACAGTGCACATGGAATCTTATAAAATTTTTCAAGCAAATCATCCTTTGACTTGAAATAATAATAAAAGGTATGCTTCGTTATGCCGCTTGCCTTGCATATATCTATAACCGTAACTTCTTCGAAAGACTTCTCTTCAAAGAGTTTCAGGGCACTTTCCCTTATTCTTTTCTTTGTTTCATTCTCATTTTTCATAATAAATCTCTCCTGGTTCAAAACATTTCCAAATGCGAAAACATTCAACCCCATATATTTAAATTCCTGTAATTCTCCAACTTTGAAGCTTCGGACTGCTGAACCTAATTTCCAGCTCCTCGATTCATAAATCAGAATACACAACGCTCATTAAAATCAAATACTATTCTGTAAAATAACTTTTCGCTAGTTACTTCTAATATTATACATGTTCTCCTGCTATGTCAATATTTTTGTTACTTTATGTATACTTTATATATTTACGTTGACATTTTTGTATTACCGTAGTACTATAAATATTAGATTCTAGTTGAGAGGTGATTAAATGACAAGATTATTAAGATATGCCGAACCTTATTTTTTACCCATATTGCTCGCTGTAGCGCTTTTATTCGGCCAGGCTATATGCGATTTATCCCTGCCTGATTATATGTCCGATATTGTAAATGATGGCATCGCCGGAGGAAGCAGTGCCACCATACTTAAAATCGGAGCAAAGATGCTTGTTATTTCTCTTATAGGAGGAACCTTAAGTATTTTTGTAGGCTATATTGCCTCGAGGGTTGGTGCCGGAATAGGTCAGCAGATCAGGACTGACCTGTTTGAGAAAGTGGAAAGTTTTTCAAATGTTGAATTTGACAAATTTTCTACATCATCCCTGATTACAAGAACCACGAATGATGTAACCCAGGTTCAAACCCTTATCATAATGATGATTCGTATGATATTTTATGCTCCCATAATGGGCATCGGTGGAATAATACACGCGATAAGAAACAGCGCTTCTATGTCCTGGATAATTGCCTTGGCAGTTGTTGTTCTTTTAGGTATAATCGGAACTCTACTTAGCCTTTCCCTTCCAAAATCGAAAATTGTTCAGAATCTGGTGGACAGACTTAATCAGGTTGTACGTGAGAATCTATCAGGAATCCTCGTCATACGTGCCTTCAATACCCAGAAATTTGAAGAACAACGCTTCGACAAGGCAAACGGTGACCTTACAAAAACCAATCTTTTCGTAAACCGTACCATGGCCGCCATGATGCCTTCCATGATGCTTCTCATGAACGTGATAACGGTACTTGTTATATGGGTAGGCTCCTATCAGGTTTCAGCATTTAAGATAGACGTCGGCCAGATGATGGCCTATATGCAATATGTAGTGCAGATAATCATGGCCTTTCTTATGATGTCGATGATGTTCATAATGATACCACGGGCCTCCGTATCGGCTGTACGTATAGCCGACATACTCGAAACCGAACCGGCCATAAAAAACAGAGATGATGCCATGGACTTCGAGTGCACCAAGGGTGTACTCAGGTTTGACAATGTAAGTTTCCGTTATCCCGCCGCAGAAGAAGATGTGCTCCATGATATCGATTTTGTAGCACGTCCCGGCGAAACCACCGCCTTCATAGGCTCTACCGGAAGCGGAAAGTCCACAGTAGCGAATCTGATTCCAAGATTCTACGATGTCACCAAAGGGCGGATAACAATAGATGATGTTGATATAAGAGACATGACCCTGCACGCCCTTAGAAAACAGCTTGGCTATGTACCTCAAAAGGCAGTGCTCTTTTCTGGAACCATTGAATCCAATCTTAAATATGCCGACAAGTATGCAACCGAGGAAGAAGTAAGGTCCGGTGCGGAAATCGCCCAGGCCATGGAATTCATAGACTCGAAGCCCGATGGTTTTTCGGAGAACATAGCCCAGGGAGGAAACAATGTCTCCGGCGGTCAAAAACAGCGGCTTTCTATTGCAAGAGCTCTTGTAAAGAAGCCTCAGATCTATGTTTTTGACGACAGTTTCTCCGCCCTTGATTTTAAAACCGACTCTACTTTGAGGTCGGCTCTTAAAACCGAGCTCGGTAGCAGCACCATGATTTTGGTCGCTCAGCGCATAAGTACCATAATGAGCGCCGAGCAGATAATCGTTTTGGAAGCCGGTAAAATTGTCGGCAGGGGTACTCACGAAGTACTTATGGAAAACTGTGATGTATACCGTGAAATAGCATTGTCCCAATTGAGCAAGGAGGAACTAGATGAGTAATGAAAAAGCTAAAGAATCAAAACCCGCTTCATTTGGCCGTGGGCCTATGGGTGGCATGGGTGGCGGAGGCGAAAAAGCAAAAAACTTCAAATCCACAATGCTTAAACTGCTCAAATATCTTGAAGCCTACAGGCTTAAAATAACAGTAGTGATGATATTTGCCGGATTCTCTTCCATTTTCTCAATTATCGGACCTAAGCTTCTCGGAAAGGTTACCACCAAGCTGTTTGAAGGCCTTATGGCCTACATGTCAGGAACCGGCCTGCTTACGGATTTTGCATATATCAACAAGCTCTGCCTTATCATGGTCATTCTCTACTTCGTTTCCGCAGTTTTTTTGTACCTTCAGGGATATGTAATGTCTGGAATTTCCATGAAAATAACCTATCAGTTTAGGAAAAACATATCCGAGAAGATGAACAGGCTTCCGCTCAGATACTATGACACAAGAACCCACGGTGAAGTGCTCTCTCGGATAACCAACGATGTAGATACCATCTCCCAGACCCTGAACCAAAGTCTCAGTCAGATTGTAACCTCCGTAGCAACTGTAACCGGAGTAGTCGTAATGATGCTTTCAATAAGCCTTCCCATGACTCTTGTTTCACTGCTTATCATACCCCTTTCTGGCGGGCTGATAATGAATGTTGTGAAGATGTCCCAAAAGCATTTTCGTACGCAGCAAAAATACCTCGGCCATATAAACGGACATATCGAAGAAAACTATTCCGGCCACAATGTCGTACAGGTTTTTAACGGCGAAGAAGATGCCAAGGTCAAATTCCATGAGATGAATGAACAGCTGTATGATTCTGCATGGAAATCTCAGTTTCTTTCAGGCATGATGATGCCCATAATGACCTTTGTCGGAAACCTTGGTTATGTTGCAGTATGCATGCTTGGAGGATATCTTGCGGTAAAGAAGACTATAGATGTAGGTGATGTTCAGGCCTTCATACAGTATGTGCGAAGCTTCAATCAGCCCATAGCTCAGATGGCTACAATATCCAACACCCTTCAATCAACCGCTGCAGCTGCCGAACGTGTCTTTGAATTTCTCGAAGAAGAAGAAGAAATTCCAGATACCCAAAATCCTGTAGTTCTGGATAAAGTTGAAGGACATGTAGAATTTAAAAATGTAAAATTTGGATACAGCAAGGACAAGACCATCATAAACAACTTCTCCTGCGAAGTTCGCCCTGGTCAGCGGATAGCAATAGTAGGCCCTACCGGAGGCGGTAAATCCACAATTATAAAATTATTAATGAAATTTTACGACATAGATTCCGGTGACATTCTCATCGATGGTCATTCAATAAATGATTTTACAAGAAATGACCTTAGAGCAATGTTTGGCATGGTGCTTCAGGACACATGGCTATATAACAGCTCTGTCCTGGAAAACATCCGTTATGGTTCATTTGATGCCACCGACAGCGAAATTATTGCAGCTTCCAAAGCAGCCCACTGTCATGACTTCATAAAAGCACTCCCGGGAGGTTACTCCATGCTTCTCAATGAAGAAGCCAGCAACATTTCACAGGGTCAGAAACAGCTTCTGACAATAGCGCGAACCTTCCTCGGTGACCCCAAGATTCTAATACTTGACGAGGCCACCAGCTCTGTAGACACCCGTACAGAAGTGCTAATTCAAAAAGCCATGGAAGGCCTTATGTCCAGCCGTACAAGCTTTGTTATCGCCCACAGACTTTCAACCATCCGGGATGCTGACCTTATCCTTGTAATGAAAGATGGAGACATCATAGAGCAGGGCAGCCATTTTGAACTCCTCGAAAGAAAAGGGTTTTACAGCGAGCTTTACCAGAGTCAGTTTACTAACAGTATAATAGAAGAAGATTAAAGGAGCAGAATTATAATGAAAAGTTCATCCAAAGAAAACCAGTCCCTGGAAACTACGATTCCAGATGTTGCTGATAAGGATTCTATAAAATCCGCAAGCAAAGGCAGAGTAAAACTAAGAAAAATGATTCTTAAGATTCCAAAAAAAGTATTCTATCCTCTAGTTACTGCAATTGTAGTGTTACTGGGAACAGGTGCCATGTTTGCTGCAACATCTGCCAACATACTTACTACCGATAATGCCAAAGTAACAGCGCAAATGTATACCCTTATGCCTTCCACTTCTGGAAAACTCCTTGAATGGAATGTTTCAGTTGGAGACATAGTATCAAAAGGCGAGCTCCTTGGAAGACAGGAAGTACTCCCTGGAATATTTTCTCCAATAGACGGCAGCGTTGTAAAGTCCGACTACACTCTGGGCCAGAGCGTGACTCCCCAAAATACCCTTGCCGTAGTTGCGGATACCGACAACATGTATATCGGCGTAAATATAGAAGAAACCGAGATAATGAAAATTGCTCTTGGTCAGCAGGTAGACGTCAAAATAGATGCCTACGGAAGCAGAAAATTCAAGGGCACCGTAACCGAAATCGACAGTGCCACGCAAACCTACTTTTCATCTGGACTGTCTTCATTCTCCACCAGCGGAACCTATACAAAAGTTACCCAGCTCATTCCGGTAAAAGTAACCATTGAAAACCCAGATAATCTGCCAATGATGTTTGGAATGAACTGCAACGTTAAAATTCACTTAAATTAATAGGGAGGAAAACATAATGAAAAAAATAATTTCTGCCGCCCTATGTGCGGCATTGTCGCTGACATTGCTTAGCGGATGTTCATCACCAGAAACCAGCATTACCGTAGCGAAAGTAAAAACCGGAGCCTATCTTGAAGATCTGACATACGACGGCAAAATTTCTGCATCGAGCTCAATTGCAATAATTCCATCGGTATCCGGCAAGGTAACTTCAGTAAACGTAGACATAGGTACTCCCGTGAAAACTGGTCAAGTACTTTTTACCATAGATGATACTACCGCCAAGCTTCAGCTTAAGCAGTCTCAGGCAAGTTTTAATTCTGCAAATGCGAACTATTCAAAAGTTGTAGGTGCATCAAATCCTCAAGCTGAATCCCAGGCGAAGCAAGCCCTGGAGCGTGCTGAAAATGAGCTCAGAGATGCTACCAGCTCATACAACAATACCAAATCACAGTATGAAAGTAATTCTCTTGTAGCTCCCGCTCAGGCTTCATATGATAATGCAAAATCAAACTATGAAAGAATCGCTTTTTTAGTCGAATCGGGAGAAGAAAGCCAGTATACGCTCGACACCGCAAAAAACAGCCTTGACACTGCCCTCGCACAGCTTGAAAACACAAAATCCCAGTCAAAATCATCGATGGACAGCGCCGACAGCAGGCTTAACAATGCTAAGGCCGCCCTGGATGCCGCAAAGCAAAACTTTACCCTTACTATTTCGAATATGAACCCTGAGAATGCGAAGGTTGCCAAGTCTCAAATAGAAAGCGCCCAGGCGGCTCTTGATATTGCCAAAAAGAATGTCAGTGACACGATTCTAAAGGCTCCAATGGACGGTCATATCGCTTCGAAATTGATTAAAACAGGCGACATGGTTTCATCACAGGCTGCCATGACGATTATAAATCCATCCAAAATGGAAATGATGATAGAAGTATCAGATGCCTATATAGACGATATATTCAATGGCATCGGAAAGCTCAAAGCCGAAGTACTCGTTTCTGCGACCGGCGAAACTGTTACAGGAACCGTATCCGCCGCTTCTCCAGGAGCCGACCCTAAAACAGGCCTTTACAGCGTAAAGATAAGCTTTTCCAAAGAAGCTAACAGACTTAAAGATGGAATGCTTGCAAGCGCAAGACTTGTAGCGGAAGGTTCTGTCCCAGAAATTCTGGTTCCCCAAAAATCAATAGTTACCGAAGCTTCTAAGACTTATGTCTACATTGTTGCAGGTGGCAAACTGTCCAAGACTGAAGTAACCACAGGCGAAACCAAAAACAGCTATATAGCCGTTACAGGACTTGAAGAAACTGACAGCGTAGTCGTAGATGGAGCCGACAAGGTGACTGAAGATGGCAAATTTCGAATTCTAAGCATCGGAAACTAGGAGGTCCTATGAAAACTAACTTCAAAAAACGGATTATAGCTGCAGCATCAATAATTGCAATGCTCACTTCAAGCATTTCATTCGCTTCAGATAATTCCGTGAAAAATTCAACACTAAGCAGCGGGCCGGTTCTGAATCTCAACATAAACAATATCGAGCAGATAATGCTGGACCGCTCTCCCACTGTTAAAAAAATAAAAAACGACAGCTGGACTACCCAGCAGAAATACGATGACATCGATGACAGCATAAGTGACCTTCATGATAATATAGACGATCTTAAGGCTCAAAAAGATGATGACGGCAAACCAGTCGACAACAGCTCCCAGATTTCAGCTCTTTACGGACAGGTAAATTCACTTTATTCAACAAAAGATCAGCTCAGCCTTGCATCCGACACTGCCCAAGCCCTTCTTTCGCAGCAGGTTAACGGTCAAGTACTGAAAGCAAAACAGCTTTTTGTAAACTGTCTTGCCGATGAGGCTGGACTGCTTGTAACCGCCTCGGATTATACCCAAAAACAGAAAGACCTCGAAGTTGCAGCCGAGAAATTAAAAAGAGGCTATATTTCACAAAATGCCTATGATGCGCTGGTTAACACTACCGATGATATGGATGTCAGCCTGGATGCTTCAGCATCTAAAAAAGATGCGAATCTGAGAGAGCTTAAAAATCTGCTTGGTGTCGATAAGAATACATTTATCATCCTCGAAGCCGTAGACATCCCCGATTTTGAACTCGAAATGATTGAAAGGCTTAACTTTGAAAGCGACCTTGATGATCTTATGAGAAACAGCGCCGCTGTAAAATCCGCCCAGCTGTCCTACGATGCCAAGAGCCGAAGCACAAGCTACAACGATTATGACGAAAATTCTGCACAGGCGAATCTTAAAACTTCAAAAGACACGGTTTCTGCAAACTTTAAGAAGCAATACGATACCCTCTTGAATTCATATAAAGCGCTTAAGGTTACGCGTGAAAAATTGAAT
Organism: Proteocatella sp.; assembly: GCA_049670425.1. Lineage (GTDB taxonomy): Bacteria > Bacillota > Clostridia > Peptostreptococcales > Filifactoraceae > Proteocatella. The sequence goes on along the minus strand of JBATTG010000189.1, from coordinate 6,387 downwards.
TCTCAGCTAAAATACTTTGAAACCGAAAAGATAAAACTTGAAAAAGGCTATATCTCCCAGGCTTCATTTGCAAATACCACCATTGCCACTGATCATCTCACAAACCAGGCTGATACGACCGAAAATCTTCTCTATGTCTCGCTTCTAAGCTACAGGCAGACAAGAGATGGCAATTAACTTAATCTCAATTAAAAAGATACTGCTCCAGCTTTCAAAGCCAGATCAGTATCTTTTGTTTATCTGAAATCCTTTATTCTAAATCCGTTAATTCAACTATTCTGCACCTTCTGGCAACGGCTGCTCCTCCACGAGAACCTTTGCAAGTTCTGGGTACATTAACTTATTTTCATACCTGTCCAGAATACCAAATTGCCCTTTTGGGTATTGCTTCCAACCGTCATCCCACCATATGCACATTATGTTATTGCTCCTTGCCCTTGAAACGTAATATCTGGTATAGGCGATGCGCGATGCCAGATTTTCTTTATCTATTGCACCAAATTCTCCAATAATTACGGGTATTCCTTTTTTGATAAAGTAATAATCCAGATTTGACATCATTTCATCGATTTCTTTTGTGTCATTTATATTTTTGCGCTCCCATGAACTTGTCCCTTTTTTATTATGCGTAAAATCATAGGGCTTGTATCCATGAACCGTCAATATAAGACGTTCATCCTCCGGAAGAACCATAGCTTTAAGAGCCTCCCCTTCCGGCGAGCCTCCATAAGGAGTTACCATAAGATATCGCTTTGAGTTTCCCGGAACGCTTCTTACTGTATCTACAAAAGTCTTATTGTAGCTATTTACAATTTTACGGGCATCAGCAGTCCCAGCGTTCCATTCATAATCAGTGCCAATCATACGTGGCTCGTTGACTGCCTCAAAAATAAGATGTTCATCATATTTTGAAAACCTGCGTGCGATCTGTTCCCAGGCATTTTTCAGCATTATATTTGCCTTGGTGCTGTTTTTATTTGTAGTCTCCGTCCACTTATCATGATGGATATCTATAATCGCATACATATCATTACTTACAACATAATCAACTACGTCATGCACCCTGTCCATCCATTCAACATTAATTTTCCCATCCTCGTCCATATGTTCATACCAGGTAACAGGTATGCGTACGGTCTTGAATCCAGCTTTTTTTATGGCGAGTATCGTATCTTCTGTGATTACCGGATTCCCCCAGAAAGTTTCATATAGTTCTATGGGTTTCTTGTTTTCCCCGACCCCGTAAGAATCCAGAGCATTTCCTAAATTCCAGCCTGCACCCATGGAAAGCACAAATTCAATGTGCTCGTTTGAATCATCTTCTTTTCCAGGGTACAGTAGGTACATTACGGTTGCAATAAGAAATAGAAAAACCAGCACGTTAGATATCAGCCATTTCAGAGAAATCGTCTGATTCTTTTTCAATATCTTTTTCAAAGTCTTCCTCCTTATTATTTATCAGCTTTAAATCAAGCCATTCATTTAAAAGTGCTCTCCTGTTAGGGTCTTCATAATTATCAAAATATTCAGTATTTGCTCTTTCATATTGCCTGCAGCTATCCTTGAAACACTGTATTTTTTTTCCGTCCTGGATACATCAAGCAATATTTTTTCTCCATTATTCGACATATGCCCATCCCCCTGCTTAATAAATCAATCTAATATATTTATAGTACCCTTGTAACTGTACATTTAAATATCCTGCTCCCAAATTCGCAACAGCCACGCTTCATATGCGAAGCTTCTGTAAAAAAATATATTCATTTTTTGAATTTTATAATTGGAAATCATCGCATTTTCGTTAATTTTATAACCTTGTTTGACCAGTTTATTTTTCCTCCTCATTCCCGCCAACGCATTTAAAGACCAGTGTTTATGAGCTTGCATATCCATTTCCGTCAATATATTTAATAATCTATTTTTTCAGATAATATGTTATATATTTATTAAACATATCCCCCTAGCGCCTAATATCCCTTGCTTTTTATTCTTTACTTTGATATAATAGTCAAAACCTATCGTGTTTTATAATTAACAATATTTTCTGGAATTTACAATATAATCGTATGAGATAGGAGAAACATATGTACATCAAACACCTTTACGAAATCAAAGAACCCGTTATATCATTTGAAGTGTTCCCGCCAAAACAAGAAAGTCCCATCGATACAATCACCGATGCACTCTCTGAGATAGCCCAACTAAAACCAGGTTTTATAAGTGTCACTTACGGGGCTGGCGGAAATGAAGGCAGTTCCAAAACAACCGAGATTGCCTCATTCATAAAAAACACACTGCTTACAGAACCCCTTCCGCACCTTATTGCCGCTGGTGCAAAAAAATCAGATATAAAAGCTACGCTAAACGAACTTAAAGAAAACAACATAGAAAACATAATGGTCATCAGAGGCGATTTGTACAGCAATTCTTCAAAAAATCCAGTTGGCGATTTCCAACATGCCAGTGACCTTATACAATTTATCAAAGAAAATGGTAAATTCAGTGTCGGAGCTGCATGCTATCCCGAAGGTCAGATAGATTGCGACAATTCCCTGTCCAATTATGACTATCTCTATGACAAACAGCTTGCTGGTGCAGATTTTCTTATATCCCAGCTGTTCTTTGAAAATGGAAGATTCTTCCGATTCCTTGAGCAGGCACAGTCGCGAGGTGTAAAAATACCCGTAGCCGCCGGTCTGATGCCCATCCTTGGAAAATCCCAGATTCAGCGGATGATATTCCAATGCGGCGTAAGCCTTCCTGCAAGTATAATACGTATACTTCATAAATATGAAAACAGCCCTGAAGATTTACAAAAAGCTGGTATAGAATATACATGCAATCAGATTGAAGATCTTATTAAAAATGGCCATAAGAACATACATGTATACTCCATGAATAAACCTGAAATTGCCATTGCCTGCAAAAATAAGTTCGACAGCCTCATATAAATTAGAAGGAAATACCATGAATAGGACCATTATCCAAAAAGAAGAGGTTCTTCGCTATCTCGGTTATCAGAATCAGATTATGAACTTGGAGCTTTCATTCCTAATAGACAGTTGCATTAACGAGTGCATGAGTGTCTCAGTTCCTAGATACACTTATGCGATTATGGACTGTCATCGAGTTTATACTGCAGATTCAATACCCGAAAAAGAATGTAAGAGTAACCTTGAAACAGATTGCCTTCAAACGGGAATACGGCTCGTTGGAACAAACATCATATTAAAGGGTGGTAATATTTTCGCTCATCTGAAGCATGCCTCCAAAGTGGCCATAATAGCAGCCACCTTAGGCGCTTCCTATGACAATTTCATGAGAATATCCCAGGCAAAATCAGTCACCCGAGGTTTGATTTTTGATGCCTGTGGCAGCGAATATATCGAAAAAATCTGCGAAAACATCGAACTGGAAATATCAAATATTGCAGCCAGGGACAGCATGTCACTGACCACTCGCTTCAGCCCCGGTTACGGAGATTTCCCCCTTGAACAGCAAAAAGAAATCATCCAGCTTTTAAATGCAGACACAAAAATCGGACTCACATGTACGCCGTCTTGTATAATGCTTCCCCGAAAATCCATTACAGCCGTAATCGGATTTATTTCTGTTGCCGCCAAATCAGAATCACGCAACAAACCCAATAGAGCATGCGACATATGCAAGTTTGAAACTAACTGTAATATAAAGAAAGAAGGAGGATGCTGTGGACATTAGAGAATATATAAAGAATAATATACTGGTATTCGATGGCGCCATGGGCACAAGGCTTCAGCAAAAAGGTCTCATGCCCGGCGACCTTCCCGAATGCCTCAACCTTACCCATCCTGACATCATACTGGAAATCCATAAAGAATATGTAGCAGCAGGAGCAGATGTAATAACCACAAATACCTTCCAGGCCTGCGAGCTTAAACTTGAAAACTCCGGATACTCTGTTGAAGAAATAGTCTCCAGCGGAATTCAGCTTGCGAAAAAATCCGGAGCAAGATATGTAGCCCTTGACATGGGTCCCACTGGCCAGCTTCTGGAGCCCCTTGGAACCTTGAAGTTCGACCAGGCCTATGAACTTTTCAAAAGACAGGTGATTGCCGCAGCCGCTTCCGGCGCTGACCTCATACTCATCGAGACCATGTCCGACCTGTATGAAACCAAGGCCGCAATCCTGGCTGCCAAGGAAAACTCCACACTTCCTGTTTTTGCAACCCTTACCTATCAGCCAGACGGCCGGACCTTTACAGGAACAGATCCCATAACCGGGACCATAACCCTGCAGAGCCTTGGCGTAGATGCTCTTGGTGTCAACTGCTCCATGAGCCCCGACGAACTTATCCCGATTGTAGACACCATCCTTGAATATTCGAAAATTCCAGTAATAGTACAGGCAAATGCCGGACTTCCTGAAATCAAGGACGAAACTCCTGTATACAGCATTACCCCTGAAGTTTATGCCAGATACATATCACGCATGGTCGAAAACGGAGCAGGCATAATCGGTGGCTGCTGCGGAACCACCCCTGAATTCATAAAACAGCTTCGGAAAATTGCGGATTCAGCTGCTCCTTTTCAAAGAAAGATAAAAGCGATAACCGCAGTAACCTCATCCACAAAAACCGTGATTTTTGATGGTAAAATTACCGTAATTGGCGAACGCATCAACCCATCAGGCAAAAAACGCCTGAAAGAAGCGCTCAGAAACAATCAAATGGAGTATATAATAAGCGAAGCCATCAATCAAACTGATTCAGGGGCGGATATTCTAGATATAAATGTAGGAATTCCCGAAATAGACGAAGCCTCCGTGATTGCACACGTGGTAAGACAGGTGCAGAGCATCTCAGCCCTGCCCGTTCAAATAGACAGTACCGATCCTCTTGCAATTGAAGCCGGAGTTCGTGCCTCCAACGGAAGGCCTGTCATCAACTCCGTGAGCGGCAGCGCAGAAAATATGGCCAAAATTTTTCCAATCGCAAAAAAATACGGCGCCGTAGTTGTAGGCCTCACTCTGGATGAAAATGGAATTCCGTCTTCTGCCAAGGAGCGGGTTTCCGTAGCCAAAAAAATCGTTGATACGGCTGCAATGCATGGTATTTCAAAGGAAGATATCATCATCGACTGCCTTACGCTTACAGCCTCGGCTCAGCAAGCATCGGTCATGGATGCGCTTGAAGCCCTAAAAATTGTAAAAGCTGAACTTGGCGTCAAAACCGTACTTGGCGTCAGCAATGTTTCTTTCGGGCTTCCAAACAGGCCTCTCCTCAACAGCATATTTCTTGCAGCCGCTCTCGGTGCCGGTCTTGACGCTCCAATACTCGACCCTCTTTGTGATGACATGATGAGAACCATAGACACCTTCAGGGTGTTCAACTCTCAGGATATAGACTCTGCAGCTTATGTAGCAAAATATTCAGATATAAACCTTCAGCCTGCAAATCCTGAAATCGCAAGTAGCTCCTTTGAGGATTCAAAGACACTCAAAGACATGATAATTCAGGGAAGAAAACTTGAAGCACCCCGGAAAGTAAGTTCCCTTGTGAATCATATGCCTGCTCTTGAAATAATAAATGAACACTTCATCCCTGCCCTAGACACCGTAGGCGAACGCTTTGAAAAAGGCGAGATATTCCTGCCTCAGCTTATGCAGTCCGCCGAAACCGTCAAGGCCTGTTTTGAAATAATAAAAAATCATGAGGCTGAAAATCCAAATCCGGATAAAACCCTTAACTCAAAGAAGAATTCCAGCAACGGCAAAATAATTGTTGCCACCGTATTTGGAGATATCCATGATATAGGCAAAAACATAGCTAAAATGCTCCTTGAAAACTATGGCTATGATGTGATAGACCTTGGCAAGGATGTGCCCATATCCGAGATTATATCCGCCGCTAAAGACCATGATGTTTCGCTCATTGGTCTGAGCGCCCTGATGACCACTACGGTTAAAAATATAAAAACTACCATTTCCGCCATAAGGGAAGCCGGTCTTGACTGTAAAATCATGGTCGGCGGAGCGGTCCTCAATCCTGAATATGCCGAATTTACAGGTGCCGATTTTTATGTAAAAGATGCCCGTGAAAGTGTTGAAATTGCAAGAAATGTATTTCAAAATTTAAGATAATTCGTTCCGCAACAAGCTTCCTTGAACGCAAAAACAGGCCTCAATTTTAAATTGAAAGCCTGCTTTTTTTGTGCTATTTAATACTGAAGCCTGTTTTTACAGTCCCAGTTCTTCTTTTGTTTCTTTGAATGCCTTAAGAGCATTGTCAAGATCTTCTCTTGAGTGTCCTGCTGATATCTGAGTTCTTATTCTCGCTTTTCCTTTTGGAACTACCGGGAAGAAGAAACCTACAACATAAACGCCTTTTTCAAGCATTTTTTCAGCAA
>JBATTG010000188.1:0-3622 GCA_049670425.1 Proteocatella sp. | reverse complement strand
TTGCAAAAGCAGAAGAAGCTGCAAATGAAAGATACGAAACTTACAAAGCTATGGCAGGAAAATAAAGACTATTTGGTTCTAAACAGATTCATTATAGATACTGAAATAGTTATATAGATTACAAAAAATAGAAGTGGGTGAAATCCGGCCCCTTCTATTTTTTTGCAATTAATAATAAGTGTGTCAAAATAAACCCGCAATTTAGGCCTGTAAATTATGGGTATATAAACATCGTACAATTTGGAAATATGGAGCAGGAGGAGAATTGTGAATAAAGTTCAAGCTTACAAAATAAATCAAGAAGATGAAGATAACATCGAAAGATTTAAGACCATGTTTTATGTCATATTGGTTATTTTGACATTTAATATATTTTTTTCACCTATTGTAGTCAATGGATATTCCATGGAAAATACCTTAAAAAACAATCAGCCTCTTATGATATATAAAATTGTTACGAATTGTGAATATAATGATATTATAGTAGTTTATGCAGGACATAATATTCCAGGAAGCACATATATAATAAAGAGGGTGCTTGCTGTATCAGGCGACTTAGTTGAAATACATGATGGAAAATTTTTCAGAAATGAAGAAGAAATTTTTGAGCCATATATTAAGGAACCTATGGAAACAGAGGGTTTCATGCCTGCCTATATTATTCCTGAAGGCGAAATTTTTCTTATGGGTGATAACCGAAACGAATCAGGGGATTCAAGGGAGTATGGAACTTTTTCCCAAAAAGATATTGTAGGGAAAATAATTTGTAATTGAATATTTAACCATAAAATTTGGAATGGATTTTCGTTTTTGAATTATTAAAATGCAATTATTAATAAAAAAGGATATTAAATAGGAGCTTGTGATATAATAATTATATATTATTAATTATCATATATCTGGAGGATTTCATGAAAAATAAAGGCATCGGCAGGATATCATTACTATTTGTGCTTACTGAAAATTTTGAAGAAATGAAAGTAAAATATGAAAAAAAAGGATATAAAATTGTAAAAGGCAATGCGGGCTCAATGGATGCAAAAAAAATTTTAGCGGCAATTGAAGTCGCGGCATCAAGAGAAGGCGTTATAAATGACAATTACCACGACGAGCATGCCTTGTATCACGCTACCGTTGAGGCGCTTCAAGGATACTGCAGAGGACAGGTGGCTCTTGGGGAAATACTAAGAACTGCAGGACTTACATATGTGATAGTAAGAGGACCATTGATAGAAGGTGATAATTCCAGTGGAACATGGATTTCGATAGTTCTTTTTGGAGAAATTGGCTCCCCTAGAAAGGGTTTTGAGCATGAAGCCATAGGCATGGGCATACAACCTATCTAAATTACACAAGTTGTTTTCGAACTTACGGTTAATATGATTTTTTATACCAGAACTGGTTTTTTATACATAAAAGCTCCCCTCAAATTGTAGATTTGGGGGGAGCTTTCTATTTATCCACTAGCTTGAAATTTAGATTATGATTATGCTTGAATATACCTGTCTAAATCTTAAATTGCTCTACTAAGCTTGTCAATAATTCAGCCTCAGCAGAAAGTTCTTTGCTTAAAGCAGCGCTTTCTTCAGCAGTAGCCGCATTTGTATGAATTACAGATGTGATTTGTTCAAGCCCCTGGTTGATTTCAGCTACAGCAAGAGCCTGATCCTGGGAAGCTTTTGAAATATCGGAAATTGTAGTTGCTATCCCCGATGTACTATCATATAGCGACTGCAGATTTACTGCGGCTTTGTCAGCCAGCAGGCTACCTTCTCCAACAGCCTTAATAGAATGCTCTATCAAAACAGCTGAATTTTTTGCAGCTTCAGAACTTTTTGCAGCAAGGTTTCTCACTTCATCTGCTACAACCGCAAATCCTTTTCCAGCTTCCCCTGATCTTGCCGCTTCAACAGCTGCATTTAATGCGAGTATGTTCGTTTGGAAGGCTATGTCATCAATAACCTTGATTATGGTATTTATTTCATTTGAGCGCTGGTTTATCTCGCTCATGGCAATTAGCATGTCCTGCATCTGCTTATTACTCTCACTTACTTTATTTCCAGATAAGATCATGCTTTCGTTGGCTTTCAAAGTATTCTTTGCATTCTCATCTATTTTTGATGAAATACTGCTGATTGTTGATGAAAGTTCCTCTATCGAACTTGCCTGCTCTGTATTTCCCTGAGCAAGCAATTGGGATCCCATAGATAATTGCGTGGAGTTTCCGCTCACTTTATTTGCTACTTCCTTTATTTCAGATATGGTATCACTCAGGGTCCCTCTGATTTCAAATAGAGCATCTTTTATTTTAGAAAATTCTCCCACATAATCATGCGTAAGTTCAAAATATAAGGTCCCACTTGAAATTTCATTCAGTACGTAGGTTATTTCCTCTATATAATCCACATATGATTTTAATCGCTGAACCGTATTATTCATAGCCTCGGCAACCTCACCGATTTCGTCGTTGGAATCGATATCTATAGTCAAGTCGAGATTTCCTTCAGCAATCTCATGTGCAGCATAAGAAAGCTTGTTTACCGACTTAGTAATGTTTTTTGATATGTACATAACGGCGGCTATTATGAACAGAATGCCCAGGCCAAATACCCCTAAAATGATGTTTTTTATTGACCGGTTAGCCTTGAATGCCTCATTTTCGGTTATCCCAGTTATGATGGTCCATTCTGAGTCTTCAACTTGGGTAACATCACCTAAATAATTATCTCCATCCATGGAATATTCAACAGAAGTGAAATTGTCCTGTTGTATATCTGATTTTACATTTTCGGAAATATCTATTTCTGAAATATTTTTCTGAATATACTCTTTGTTCGGATGATAAATTATATTGTTGTTTTCATCAACTAGCAGTATAAAACCGCTTTCTCCTAATTTATAGTTGCCTAAAACACTAGATAACTGATCAATTTGAATATCATACCCAAAGGCACCAATTACCTCATTTTTAGCACTATCAAATACTGGCGAAAGCACAGTAATGACTTGTGAAGCTAAAACTGTATCTAAATATGGTGGGGTGATGATGGTACGGGCTTTATCTTTAACGACGTACCACGGACGGCTTGCAGCATCAAATGTTTCGTCTGTAACTATATCGTCAGATGTTATAACTTGGTTAGAGTCAAAATCGGTAATCCAGCATCTTAATATATTCTCACTGTCAATATTCGTGTAGTTTATAAGACTTTTCCTAAGTTTTGACCACTCAGGTCTGTCTGCAAATTTTTCTCCTTTATCTGTATTCGAAATAAAATCAATGATTTCAGTACTTCCCGCTCCAGTTTGAGAAGTTGCGATGTAACCTGAAAGAAATCCACTTACCTGCTGCGACAAATACATGGAATCAGATGTCAGTTTACTTTGAGTTATCATTGAAATTGAGCTAGCTACATTAGACATAATTAGCCCTCCGGAGACAGCAAGGATAATGATAACGGGAATTGATATCCCTAAAAGCATCTTAACCCATAATTTTTGTTTTTTAAGTCTGTCTTTTTTCATATTTCCTCCTAAATTTTAATGTATACGGTAAAATTGTCAAAAATCATTAGATTGTTGTACAAAATGGTATTTTTTAAAAAAATACATTTAATTACTC
>JBATTG010000187.1:0-2491 GCA_049670425.1 Proteocatella sp. | reverse complement strand
ATGATAAAAGAAGCTTTTCCTGAGATGATGGAGTTTTAAAAAAACAGGGGATAATTATGAATTATAAAGGGATACAATAAATAAAGCATCAAACGAACTATTACTATTTTAAGCACGACTTTTCAGTAACAACACAGTACTGTTTTTGTTGAATGTAAACAGGGTATTAAATATATATTAAGAAGGAATCGTTTCCTTCACTTTGAATGCAGCACTTTTTTTATGGAGGGCCATTTAATGAAACAATATCGAAATATAATACTAATTACAAGCATCCTGACGGTTGTTCCAATAATTGCAGGGATTCTGCTGTGGGATAAAATGCCTGATCAAGTTGTGACACACTGGGGAAGCGACAATGTTGCTAATGGTTGGAGCAGCAAGACATTTGCTGTTTTTGGAATTCCACTTATGCTTCTTGCAGTTCACCTTTTTACAGTATTTATAACTCTTAACGATCCCAAAAAGAAAAACATAGGAAGCAAAATGCTGAGTATGGTTTTCTGGATCGTACCTGTGATATCCATTATAACGTGTCTTTCTATTTATGGAATTGCAGTTGGTTTGAACATAAATATAGGTTTTGTGATCAATATACTCATTGGGGCTTTATTTATAGTAATAGGTATTTATATGCCATCAATTAAACAAAATTATACTGTTGGTATCAAACTTCCATGGACTCTGAACAACGAAGAAAATTGGGATAAAACAAGCAAGTTTTCAGGAAAACTTTGGGTTGCAGGTGGAGTATCTGCTCTTGTGAACTCGTATTTCCAGTCTACTTTCATTCTATTAATTATTATTACAGTTATATCGGTAATTCCGGTTATATATTCATTTTTGCTATATAAAAAATATGATTCTCATTAAATGCAATCACATTGAAATCAAGTAGTATTTAGAAAAAAATATATTTACAGTAGGAGATATAATCGTTAATAGAAAGGTTATTGATATTTATAAAGACTACGCAAAATAAACTGGATTTATGTATAGCATGGAATAAAAAGGTATTGTTGCCATTTTTTCATATAACATTTAAATAGACATTTTCAAAACATATTGTTATAATAAAATAAAAATGTAAACTACCGAGATTTTATATTTTGTGAGGTTAGTATGCTTAAAAAAATATCAAAAAAATATCCGCTATCTATGACAACGATTCTTATCATCTTTGTATTTTTTTGCGTTTGGCAAAATAACAGTATTAGTATTTCAAAATTTGATTATGTAAACGCCAAGATACCAGTTGAGTTTAATGATTTTACCATAGCTCAGATTTCCGATTTGCACAATAAAAAGTTTGGAAAAAATCAAGTACAGTTATTAAATAAAGTTGAAAGCATTAATCCAGATATAATTGTTATCACAGGAGATTTAATCGACCGGCGAAAATACAATTTAGATGCTGCCATGGAATTTATTTTAGGGGCTGTAAAAATTGCGCCTGTATATTATGTTTCAGGAAATCATGAAGCATGGTCTGGAAAGTATTCAATAATTAAAACCAGTTTAACGGCTGCAGGCGTTCATGTTGTTGATAATTCAATATTGAAAATTTCAAAAGGCGACGGATCAATACATATAGCTGGTTTAGCTGACCCTGATTTCTTTACATACAAATATACAGATGGGACAGATGTTAGTAGCGCTACTGAACAACTAAATAAATGGTCGTTCGATGAAAAATTCAAAATATTGCTTTCACACAGGCCTGAACTCTTTGACTTGTATTGCAAAAACAATATGGATTTAATCTTCACGGGACATGCGCATGGAGGACAATTCAGAATCCCATTCATAGGCGGACTGGTTGCTCCAGACCAAGGTTTTTTCCCGAAATATACAAGCGGAAGCTACAACAAAAACTTAGCTACAATGTTTGTAAGCAGAGGTTTAGGTAACAGCATCATTCCAATAAGAATATTAAACAGACCTGAAATTGTCGCTGTAGCATTAAACAAAACGAAGTAAGATTATAAATATAGTGATTATATATTACGTTCTTTATAAGACCTGAATTGAAATTGACTTTAAAAAGATATACATTTGTTACACTATTTGCTTATATAAATTGTATAATTAATAAGTGGAAAAAACACTATAAATCTTGAAACTTATTATTAAAAATATGGAGGATATTATGAAAAAAAATCTTAAATTTATCATTTATGCCGAGAATACCCCTGCCTCTAAGTCTCCTTGCTCGCTTTAGCGAGAATGAAGGCGGGGGATGAATCGGCTACAAGTGTTACAAGTATAGCTAATAGTGGTATAATATTACTATATTAACATTGAAGCGAGGTGAAAAAAATGTTGAAACACAAAGAATACAAATTTAGGATATATCCTACACAAGAACAAGCCGTTCTGATCAACAAAACTATAGGTTGTAGCCGATTTGTGTTTAATTTCTCACTCTCACAGCAAAAGCGTGAAGAGCATCTTTGGTATCTCGCGGAAGAAATGTACCAAAGCGGTCAAC
>JBATTG010000186.1:0-9893 GCA_049670425.1 Proteocatella sp. | reverse complement strand
ACCAGTTGATCATCTTCTTGGAGGAAGAATACTTGTAGAACATTTTGAAAAAATGAATATACAAGATCTTGTAATTGTTTCTCCAGACCACGGAAGTGTTGCCAGAGCTAGGACGTTTGCACAGTACCTTGATGCACCGATAGCGATTGTGGACAAAAGACGACCAAAAGATAACGTATCTGAAGTAATGAACATAATTGGAGATGTAAGAGGAAAGAATCTTATAATCCTGGATGACATGATTGATACGGCGGGAACGCTTTGCAATGCTGCAGAGGCACTGAAGAAATTTGGAGCTAAAGATATATATGCATGCTGTACGCACCCAGTATTGTCAGGACCAGCAATAGAAAGAATACAAAATTCAGATCTTACAGAGGTCATTGTACTTGATACAATCCAACTTCCTGAAGATAAGATAATTGACAAGATAAAAGTTTTAACAACTGCAACGCTTTTTGCATCGGCAATAGAAAAAATATTTGAATGCGAATCAGTAAGTGTATTGTTTTCACCACAGACATCATCGCAGACAGCAAAATAAACAACAATAAATTTGAAGAAGAAGAGCCTTAATTAGGCTCTTTTTCAGCTGAAAAAAACAGGAGATAAAAATGTATTTAATAGTAGGACTGGGAAATCCCGGGAAACAATATGAGGCAACAAGGCATAATGTAGGGTTTTTAGCCATAGATGAGATAGCAAAAGAGCTTGATATAAAGGTAGACAGACTGAAATACAAATCAATTATAGGTGAGGGCAGGATTGGAACTGAAAAAGTAATACTTGCAAAACCTCAGACTTTTATGAATTTAAGCGGACAAGCTGTGGTAGAACTTGTAAATTTCTACAAAGTAGATATGGCGAACCTTATTTTGATTTATGATGATATAGACCTGGATACAGGCAAATTAAGGATACGAAAAAGCGGAAGCGCAGGAACTCATAACGGAATGCGGAGCATAATAGAGCTTCTGGGAAAACAGGATTTTCCGAGAATAAGAATAGGGGTTTCGAAACCCAAAAATGGTCAGGATTTGGCTAGTTTTGTCCTTAGTAAATTTGAAAAATCGGAGCTTAACGATGTAATGAGTACAATTGTAGATAGTAGAAAAGCAGTTATTGAAACTGTTCAAACTAATTTGGATAAAGCGATGAATTTATACAATAAGTAGAGGTTGAAAAATGAATAATTTTTTGGAAGAGGTACTGGATTCGTCAAAGGAATATTTGCAGCTTTTGGAAAATCTGGATGAAGGTAAAAAATCAGTTCTGGTAACAGGGCTTTTAGAAAATCAAAGGACAGAGCTTTCATCATATCTGAATAGAAAAGGTAGAAAGCATATAGTAATCACTCATAGTGATGGTGAAGCTGAAAAAATATATAAGACATTCATAAGAAAAAATCTTAATGCCGTATTGATACAAAGTGAAGAAATTAGATTCTATTCGGTAGAGGCTAAGGACAGGGGATTAGAAGCTCAGCTTATTAATAATCTTTATAAACTTGCAAATAATGACTATGAAATCGGTGTTTTTTCCGTGGATTCTCTGATAAAAAAATACATTCCCAAAAAAGAAATAAAAAACATGAAAAAAGAAATAATATTGGGGGAAGTACTCGACCAAAATCAATTGATTGAAAAATTAATAAAAATAGGATACGTGAGAGAACACAAAGTTGAAGGTGTGGGACAGTTTTCCATGAGAGGCGGCATAATAGACATATTTACACCAAATCTGGAAATTCCAGTAAGAATTGAGCTGTTTGATGATGAGGTCGATTCGATAAGAACGTTTGATGTATTTACTCAAAAATCTATAGAGAAGATAAAACAGGTGACAATATTACCTGCCAGGTCATTCCTGTTTCCTGAAAATATAGAGATGGCAGTAAAGGAAATAAAAAAGGATATAACAACAAATACCAGTGAAGACATAATCTACGATCTTGAAAGAATTAAAAATAAGCACTATTTTGAGGGAGCTTCAAAATATATAGATTATTTTTATAAAAATGAAAATACAATTTTCGATTATATAGAGGATGTAGACCTGCTTTTAGTAAACGACCCTAACAGGGTAGTTGAAAAATTAGAAAATGTACATCAGGAGTTCAGCGATAACTACCAGGGCGCCCTGGAAAAAGGATTTGCGATAAAAAGAGAAGGTGAACTTCTTTTGTCGGCGCAGTATGTTGTAGAAAAGATAAGTGAAAAAAAGAATATATTCAATACAACATTAACTTCGAGCATAAAAAATTTCCCAGTTGATTTCATAGTCGATTTAGAAACTAGAGAAGCTAAGAATTTTAATGGAAAAATTTTTGATTTTATAAATGAAATAAAGTACTTGAGAAGCAATGATTACACATCGATAATTTCGTTGAAGGACGAAGAACTTACCAAGAGTCTTCAGAGGGCATTTAAGGAAAATAATGTGAATTCTATTAGAATAAACAGCAATACTCTTGAATCGGAGCATTCAAATGTAATTTTTACAGATGAATATTTTCAGGGTGGGTCCGTTTATTCGAAACGAAAACTTGCAATATTTACAAAGAATGAAATATACAATACGGGTAAAAATTCTGAGAGAAAATTCAAGGGAAAAGTAAAAACAAGCAAAATAGAGAGTTTTATAGAACTGAAACCCGGTGATTATGTTGTACATGAAAACTACGGAATTGGAAAATTTGTCGCAGTTGAACAAAAAGAGTTTGACGGAATAACAAAGGACTATATAAAGGTAGTTTATGGAGGCGGAGATTCGCTGTACCTTCCTCTTGAACAGATGGCAAAGATACAAAGGTATATCGGCGGTTCGGCAGATGGTGGAATTTCGCTTAGCAAACTAGGCAGTGGAGAATGGAAGAAAACAAGAGCAAGGGCTAAAAAAATTGTAGAGTTAATTGCCAGGGATTTAGTTGAACTCTACGCGAAAAGAGAGAATATAAAAGGCTACAGGTTCAGCGAAGATACTTCGTGGCAGAGGGAATTTGAAGATGACTTTCCATATGTGGAGACCAATGACCAGCTCAAGGCAATACGCGATGTTAAAGAGGATATGGAAAGTGACAAGGTCATGGACCGGCTTATATGCGGCGACGTAGGGTATGGTAAGACTGAAGTGGCGATAAGGGCGATATTCAAGGCCTGCATGGAATCGAAGCAATGCGCTTTTCTAGTTCCGACAACCATACTAAGCCAGCAGCATTTCCTCACAATAAAGGAACGTTTTGCGAATTTTCCAATAAAAGTGGAGCTTCTCAGCCGTTTTAGGACGGCAAAGGACCAGGCTAAAATAATCGACAAAATAGCAACGGGAGAAGTGGACGTTATAGTGGGAACGCACAGGATACTTTCAGGCGACATTAACTTCAAGGACCTGGGTCTTGTCGTTGTTGATGAAGAGCAGCGATTTGGAGTCAAGGATAAAGAAAAACTTAAAAAACTAAGAACAGACTGCGATGTTATAAGTCTTTCGGCTACCCCTATACCACGGACTCTTCATATGTCATTGAGTGGCATAAGGGACATGAGCGTGCTTGAAGAACCGCCAAGGGAACGTCAGGCGATAATCACCTATGTTATGGAAGCAAGAGAGAGCATAATTGCGGATGCCATAGAAAGAGAAATACACAGAGGCGGTCAGGTGTACTTCGTTTATAACCGGGTTCAGACCATAGAACAGATGTACGAGCAGCTGTGCAGGATAGTTCCAACAGCCAGAATTGCCGTAGCCCATGGGCAGATGAGCCCCCGAAAATTGGAAAAAATCATAAATGGATTTACAAATAAGGAGTATGATGTTCTTATTTCTACTACAATAATAGAAACGGGTATGGACATAACTAATGCCAATACCATGATAGTTTATGATGCCGATAAGATGGGATTGTCCCAGTTATATCAGCTGAGAGGACGTGTCGGCAGAAGCAAGAGGCAGGGTTATGCTTACTTTATGTACGAAAAAGACAAAGTTCTCACAGAAATATCTGAAAAGCGACTTAAGACTATAAAGGAATTTACGGAATTTGGGTCAGGCTTCAAAGTAGCCATGAGGGATTTGGAAATAAGAGGAGCTGGAACGCTTCTTGGAGAAAGCCAGCATGGGCATATCGCAGACATAGGATATGAAATGTATGTGAAGATGCTTGAACAGGAAATTGCCAGATTAAAAGGTGAAGCCGTAGAGGAAGATATTCCAGAAACTGAAGTGGCTATAAAGCTGAATGCATATATTCCAAATGATTACATTGAAGATGAGATGGATAAGATTGAAATCTACAAAAAAATTGCCAGCATTTCCAATAAGGAAGATAAAATTGAAATTGAAATTGAAATTGAAGACAGGTTCTCAGACATGCCTTTTTCGGTAAGTGCGCTTATTGAGGTATCTTATATGAGGGCTCTTGGAAAAAAACTCAAAATAGGCAAAATAACAATGGAAAAAAATGTGGTGCTTTTCCTTTCGCGAGAAGGCAAGCTTATTGTTAAAAAGGATTTTGGGAAACTTGAAGATTACAAATTAGTAAAAAAAATAGTGCAATATCTTGAAAAGATGGTATAATTACAAAAGTGAAAATTAAAAGCACTGATTTAAGGATGGATTAAGCTGAATTTTAAGGATACTGGAGTAAAAATTAAGGAGATACAAATGAAGAAGGCGTTTATAAAGGTATTGTCGGTAATAATTGCGTCATCGCTCTTATTGACGGGTTGCAGTGGGAATCCATCTGGCGATGTAGTCGCAAAAGTCAATGGTGTTGAGATAACAAAAGAAAATTTCGACAAAACCTCATTGAAAGTGGGCAAGGAATACGAAATGATCTTCGGAGAAGAAATATGGACAAGCGAAGTCGAAGGCGGGAAAATATTTAAAAACGTATTTAAAGATGAGATTCTTAATGTCATGGTAAGTCAGGAACTGGTTGCTCAGGAAGCTGAAAAAGAGGGGATAACTGTAACTGATGAAGATATAGCAAATGAAGTAAAGTCTTTTATGGAGTATATCGGAAAAGTTCCAACATATACAGATTTTCTTAAAGAGAATAATGTAGATGAAGACTTTCTTAAGGAGCATTTCAGATCAAATCTTATTTTTGAAAAATATAGAAATAAAATAATGAATGAAACTGAACTAAAAGATGAACAACTTAAAGAATATTATGAAACACATCTAGATGATTACAAAAAAGGTGAAATTAAGGCATCCCATATACTCATAAGTACGCTTAATGAGATGCAAGAACCACTTTCAGAAGAAGAAACGGCAAAAAAAGAAGCAGAAGCTAAAATAATATTGAAAAGAGTCAAGGCTGGAGAAGACTTTGCAGTTTTGGCAAAAGAGTATTCTGATGACGATGCATCAGCTGTAAACGGAGGCGACCTTGGGTATTTTGCAAAAGGGGTAATGGTTCCGGAGTTTGAAGAGGCGGCGTTCAAGCTTAATATTGGAGAAATGTCAGATCTTGTAAAATCCACATTTGGATATCACATAATAAAAATATATGATAAAAAAGAAGATGTGTCGCCTTTTGAAGAAGAAAAAGAAAATATACTTGGAACTATGAGATATGAGATTTATAACAGCAAAATGGCAGAGTTGGAAAGTGACTCGAAGATTGAAAAATTTGAAGACATAATGAACAAATAGTGAGGGTAAAATGAGCGAAGAGAAAAAAAGTACGTTTGTGAAGGGCGCCGTGATATTGGGGCTGGCTGGAATAGTAGTAAAGATATTAGGGGCGGCATTCAGGATACCAATAACGTGGATAATAACATCAGAAGGACTTGGTTATTACCAGACGGCATATCCTATATATGTGCTGTTAATTTCAATAGCAACATCGGGATTTCCAGTAGCCATATCAAAGATGGTTTCAGCTAGAAGAGCAGTTGGAGACGTAAGAGGAGCAGACCGGGTTTTTAAGATTATATTTAAAATTCTATTGGGCATGGGTGTTGTAACATCTACCGTAATGCTTTTCAGTGCAGATTATATAGTGACGGTAATGCTTCAAAATCCTAAGGCGTATATGGCGCTTGTCGCACTTGTACCTGCTATACTTCTAGTTCCTATAATGGCGGCATTTCGTGGCTATTTTCAAGGACTCAATAACATGAATCCATCCGCAATATCGCAGATTGCCGAGCAGTTTGCAAGAGTCATATTCGGAGTGAGCCTTGCTATAATATTCGTACCAAAGGGTCTTGAATACGGCGCTGCGGGAGCTACTTTTGGAGCGACTGCAGGTGCAGTATGCGGCTTGGTCGTAATGCTTGTAATATATTACAAAAACAAGAGTAAAAGGGATTTTGAACTTGAAAACAGTCAGATGTTTGAAAGGGAAAAAACGGGTGATATACTTAGAGAACTTGTGACCATAGCTCTTCCTATAATAATAGGGGCGCTTGTTATGCCAACCATGAATACCATAGACCTTGCACTTGTTATGAGAAGACTTGTAGCTGCGGGATTCACTCATGCGCAGGCAAATACTATGTATGCTCAGCTTACAGGTATTGCAGCGACGCTGATAAATCTTCCTCAGGTAATCACGGGAGCCATAGCAATAAGCCTTGTTCCTGTAATATCTTCTGCTTATGCAGTAGGCGACATGAAAAGGACTAGAGAGAATACCAATCTTGCGATACGAGTAAGCCTTCTCATAGGCCTTCCTTGCGCGGTAGGGCTCTTTGTACTGGCAACACCAATAATAGGACTGCTTTATCCAAGCGAGCCATCATCAGTAGGGGGAATACTCGCTATAATGGCTATCGGAGTTGTGTTTCTCAGTCTTATACAATCGTTCACTTCGGTACTCCAAGGCATGGGCAAGGCCCATATTCCAGTCTTCAACCTGTTCATAGGGGCAGCGGTTAAATTTGCCCTGACATACTCACTTACGGCCATACCATCACTGAACGTGAAGGGAGCAGCCATAAGTACGGTTGTAGCATATATGGTGGCAGCGGTACTGGATTATCTGTCAGTTAGAAAATACCTTGGGCTTAAATTCGATATAGGTGATTTTTTAATAAGACCAATGATAACGGCCGCAGTAATGGGCGTTTTTGCAAAACTTGCATATATGGCAATGGCTCCATTTCTTGGGAATGCAATAGCAACGCTTCTTTCAGTGGCAATCGGAGGCGTGATATATGTAGTAGCATTGTTTATAACTAAAACTTTAACCAGAAAAGATTTTGAAAATCTTCCAAAGGGAGATAAAATGATTTCCAAGCTGGAAAAAATGAAACTTCTCAAATAATTAAAAAACAATTAAGAAATCAGTGTATTCGAGTATAAAAGCTCATGCACTGATTTTTTTGTTTGTTTTAGTTTTTTTGAGCAACCACAGATATTATAGAGAAAACTTATTAATGCTATTGATATTATTCATAAGCTGTAAGACCTGTAATTATAGACTATTTTACAGAAGTAATATATAATAAACCAGTCTGTAACTATAGATATAATTCTTTATTTTGAAAAAGGAGAGCGGCTTAAAATGAAAAAAACATTATTAAAGTTTGTTGCAATTTCACTGGCTTCACTTATGGTGATGACTGGATGCAGCAGTAATAAAACGGAAACAGAAGCTTCTACAGATTTAGCTTACAAATCGATAACAACTGAGGAACTATCGGGAAATATAGGTGATGATAAATGGGTTGTTGTAGACACCAGAGATAACAATGCATTTAATGGCTGGGCACTTGAAGGCGTTAAAAGAGGCGGACACATTGATGGCGCCGTGGACTTTGGAGCTAATTGGCTTGCAGTAGAAAATGAAGGCAAAGATGCTATCCTTTCTGAGGCGCTTGATACAAAAGGTATCAACCCTGAAAAAAATGTGGTTCTATATGATGCAAATGGAACCGATTCTAAAGCAGTAGCGGATTATCTTATGGCAAAAGGCTATGAGAATATATATGTATATGATGTAAACCAGTGGGCTTCAGATGATACAAAGACCATGGTACAGTTTCCAGGATATGAGCTTTTAGTACCTGCAAGTGCCGTGAAATCACTTATTGATGGCGAAACTCCGGATACTTTTACTGCAGGTAAGAAAGTTAAAATGATTGAAGGCAGTTGGGGCGAAGAGAAGGAATCTTATTCCAATGGTCATCTTCCAGGAGCGATTCATATAAATACAGACTCAATTGAGCCTCCGCCAGCATGGATGCTAGCAGATGATGCTACTTTGCTCAAGGTCATGCTGGACAATGGAATAAGCAAGAATGATACAGTAATAGTAAGCGGCGAAGCTCAGATGGCAGCTTATCGCGTTGCTATGGTGCTTCGTTATGCAGGAGTGGAAGATGTGCGTGTTCTTAATGGCGGGACAGCATCTTGGGCTGCTGCGGGCTATGAACTTGAAACTTCAAGCAACGCACCTGTTTCGATAACTGATTTTGGTGGAGAATTCCCAGGTAATCCTGACATGGTGGATACTATTTCGGAGTTGCAGGAAGAATTGAAATCGGACAAGTTCACACTTGTAGATAACAGGACTATGGATGAGTTTGTTGGAAAAAGTTCTGGTTACAGCTATCATGATAAAATGGGACGTATCCCAGGTGCAGTATTTGGATTCGCTGGAAAGACTGATTCAAATTCTCTTGATTATTTCAGAAATATCGACAATACCATGAGAAATGCAGATGAGATTCTGGCAATGTGGGAAAACGAAGGAATTGATGTGAAAAACCATCTGGCATTCATGTGCGGAAGTGGCTGGAGAGCTGCTGAGGTTTTGTACTATGCAAATGTGGCAGGGCTGGAAGATGTTTCATTGTACAGTGATGGCTGGATTGGGTGGTCGAACGCGGGACTTCCAAGTGAAACTGGAGAAGTTGTAAAATAATGAAAAAGATACTATATGTTGTGGCGCTGATGAGTGAAATCTCATTGGTGGCTGCAGTATTTATTTTAGAAAAGCTTGCATCAAAAAAAGCTGGTGTAAATCATCATGTTCTTGCAAGAAGGCATCAATGGGAAGCGACTGTTTTTTCATCAGAAAACAAGAATATTATTGGTTTTGCTCTTGTTGTTATCTTAGTTGGGCTTATGGTATTACTTATAAATTATCTGATAAAAAAACGGAATTTAAATGTAGCTGGTATTTTTTATAAGATACAAATTATTTTTGGGATGTTGGCAGCAGTGGTTGCTTTGATGAGTCAGCGAACTTCATTTTTTTTGGAGATGAAAACCGCGCCGTATATGACTTTTGTAGCGATTGCAGTTTTAGGTATTCAGATTTTGGTTCTTGTATCCTCAAGTTCGATGAGTAACAGAAAAGGAAAATGATTAGAAATGAATAGTAAAAAAAGAAAGCGTATTTTAAAAATAAGTTTAATAGTTGCAGTCGCAGCAATTTATATTCTGTCGGAACCTGTTCAGCGAAACATAAAACAAGCCCTCTTTATCATGGGCAACGTCGATGTGGATCTTGTTAAGGGGTACATACTGTCATTTGGAATACTGGCACCTATCGTATCATTTCTGCTCATGGTGCTCCAGTCCATAATTGCTCCGCTTCCAGCGTTTATAATAACCTTTGCAAATGCAAATATCTTTGGATGGGTCAAAGGG
Source organism: Proteocatella sp. (assembly GCA_049670425.1). Lineage (GTDB taxonomy): Bacteria > Bacillota > Clostridia > Peptostreptococcales > Filifactoraceae > Proteocatella. Next base: position 284 of record JBATTG010000186.1, on the reverse strand, counting down.
GCAATCCTGTCATGGTCAAGCGCCATGGCTGGGGCTGCGCTTTGCTTTTATATCGCAAAGTTCTATGGACGAGGATCGGTTGAAAAGCTCACGGGCAAACTTGCACTGGAAAGTGTGGATGATTTTTTTGAAAAATATGGTAAATATACAATATTAATTGCAAGATTGCTTCCTTTCATGTCGTTTGACATAGTCAGCTATGGAGCAGGCCTTACCTCGATGGGATTTTGGTCGTTTTTCTGGGCGACTGGTTTGGGACAGCTTCCAGCTACTATAATATATTC
>JBATTG010000185.1:0-8500 GCA_049670425.1 Proteocatella sp. | reverse complement strand
ATAAATCATAGGCTATATCAAAATCCATAGCAAGATTTTCCCTGCTATGTGCATCTGAACCTATTGTGATAATTTCGCCGCCCAGCTCCTTGTACAATTGCAATATTTCTTTTTTAGGGTGAACATGACCAAGATTGTATCTTAGCCCCGCTGTATTTATTTCAATACCTTTCCCCTTGTATATAAGAATTTTCAGAATTTCGCTTATGGCATCCCTATGAATATCCATATCCAGGTGTTTGTTGTCATATCCACCATATCTTATTATATAGTCAATATGCCCAAGTACTGAATATTTAAAATCTTTTTTAACACAATTTATTCCCCATCTGAAATAGTTGTCGTAATACTCGTCCTTGGTTCTACCATTAGAAAAATCCGGCATTGCTAAATCCATATAATTTGATGCATGGAGAGATCCTATAATAAAATCGAACGGATATTTATTTACATATTCATTTATTTCATCTTTAATTGATGGTTCTAAATTAATTTCAGCCCCTAACATAAGCTTTATTTTTTTACCATATCGTTCCTTTAAATCCTCTATTTCCAAGGTGTATTTATTATAATCAATTATTTTAAATATACTCACGTTTGGATCTAAGGTTTCAAGATGGTCTGTAAATACAATTTCCTTCAAACCAAGTTCTATTGATTTTTTTACTATATCTTCCATTTTTTCATCTGAATCAAATGAATAACAAGTATGAAGATGATAGTCTGTTTTTATCATAGTGCGTTCTCCTTGCTTTTAAATTTATATATTATTTAGATTCCGAATCTTCATCGCTTTCAATTTCTGCATTACAATCACAATCACAATTGCAGTTAGCATCACAATCATCCTCGCAGTCACAGTCACAGTCACAATCACAATCACAGTCAGATTCTTTGTGCTTCATTTTTTCTTTTATTTCTTCACCTTTTTTTTTGAACATCTGTATTTTATCAGCAGTTATCTGATTAATGTCTATAATATTTCCATCTTCTTCTTGAATTTTAACACCTATCTTCATGAATGCTGCAGCTCCAACTCCAAGAACAGCAATTACCGGCGCCAATATTATTCCTATGGCCCCTATGGTAACTGGAAGACTAAGTACCACTTCTCCATCATTTTCAACTATTATCTTGCTTACATTTCCTTTTCGTACATATTCCTTTAGAGTATCTACCAAATCTGATATTTTCATGTTTTTAGAATTCTCATCGCCAAAATCTTTTTCAATATTTATTATAGCTTCTATAACGTCACCATCACAAGCATTTAATGCATCCCTTGCAACCTCAAAGCTTACTCCAGTTCTTTCTACAACTTGATCGATTTTTTCTAGTGTTACCATAATTATTCCTCCTTATTTTTGTAGTTATAACTATTGTACACCATTTACCGTTTATTTGCACTATTATATTTCATTAAAAAAATCTATGCATTGAAGATTCCACACATCTTATAATATCAGGTATTCTCTTGTTTTGAGTCTTATTTCTGAAAGGTGATATCTTATATAACTATCCAGCAACTGGCTTAATTCCATTGATATCTGACTTGAAATTGTAGCTTCCAGTATCTTATTTGTTGAGTTTTTTTGAATATAGTCCATCAGCCTGAATGTCGTTGTGTCATATCTGTTTTTCTCATATCCGTCTCTTCCACAATTTATGCACAGCCGTCCACCTTCCCCTGGAGCAAAATAATTTCCCAAATTTTGTATTTCTCCACAATTAATACAGCTGTTCACATTTGGTTTAAATCCAGTATAATCTAATACTTTCATCTCGAAAATTACTTTCTGTAAAATATAATTTTCATTTTTTTGTAATTCTTCCAGAGCATCGATAAGCAACTGAAAAAGTCTTATGTTACTTTGCCCTTCCATGCCCAGCTTTTCTACAAGTTCAAGCATATAATATCCTAAATACGTCTTTTCTATTTGACTCGATAATTTATAATAGTTATTTATCAGGTCCGCATTTGTAAGCCAGGATTTTCCGCCCCTTGTTGTTATGCTGACATTTGAATATGCAAACATCTGAGAACTGCTCATCAATGGACTTTTCATAAGTCTTGCATTTTTCGAATATACAGAAAGCTTTCCCATCTTTTTTGAAAATAAGGTGAGTATACAATCAGCATCCGAATACTTGGTGTTTCTTATTACTATTGCTTCTGTTTGTATTATCATTTTATCCCAATTTCTTATTTAAATTAAACTTTGGTTTGGCGAAATAAATCACCAAACCAAAGTCTTTAATTTTTAAATTTCTTTTTCATTGTATCCAAAGTTTCTAATATAATTCTCATTATCTCTCCAGTTTTCTTTAGCTTTGACCCAAAGTTCCAGATTTATTTTTATTCCAAGTCTCTCTTCAAGTTCTTTTCTTGCAGAACTCCCTATTCCCTTGATTTTTCTTCCGCCCTTACCTATTATTATGCTTTTATGATTCTCTCTTTCACAGTAAATGACTGCCGAAATGTCCATTATCTCTTTATCCGGTCTCTTTTTCATTGATTCTATCTGAACCATGCTTCCATGAGGAATTTCCTCGTCTGTATAATGAAGTATTTTCTCTCTTATTATTTCAGCTACCAGGACTCTTTCAGGTTGGTCTGTTACCATATCATCCGGGAAAAATTGCGGTCCATATGTCAGATATTTTTTTATGATTTCGACTACACGATTTTTATTAGTGCCCTTTAATGCTGACGTTGGTATTATTTCATCAAATATGTTTTTCTTATCATACATCTGAACTATTTTTATAAGCTTCTCATTGGTCATTTTATCAACTTTATTTATTATCAGTATTTTAGCTTCTTTTCTATTTTGCAGCTTTTCGATTATTTTGCTATCTGCTTTTCCAATGTAATCCGAATCATCCACTACAAACAAAATTATATCTGTACCTTTCATGGATTCTTCCGATGATCTCAGCATGTATCTTCCCAACTTATTTCTAGGATCTTGCATTCCTGGGGTGTCTACAAATATTATTTGAGCTTCATCATCATTGTATATTGCCTTTATCTGATTTCTTGTAGTCTGTGGTTTATCACTCATTATTGCTATTTTTTCTCCGACAAGCTGGTTTATAAGTGTTGATTTTCCAACATTAGGTCTTCCTATTATACTTACAAATCCAGATTTAAATTGCTTATTTATCATATTTTACCTTTCGTGTTATCTTGCAACAAATATTCCATTATAAAAACATATTGAAACATTTATTGCAAAAATCAATTAAATTTTAAATAACTTAAACATGAAAATTATAACCACAACGCCTGTAATGGCTCCTATAATAACTTCATGTAAAGAATGAATCTTACCTTCTATTCTTGACTGCACAACGAGTGCTGCCATTATAAATGCCATCGTTGCCATAAGTGCATCTTAAGAAAGCAGGGCTATCGATGTGGCTAACCCAAATCCCATAGCTGCATGCCCACTTACTATTCCCCCTTGAAATGGCGTTCCCGATTTTGCATAAGTCTTTATAACTACTACCAGTATCAATATTATCAGTATTCCTACAAAGGTAACATGTATACCCTGTCTTCGTATTTTGGTCAATACATTTATAGTTATGGGATTTATCTTATCAAAAAACAAAAGGTATCCCATGGCCAGAGAATTTATAACTGATATCAATACCGCTCCAGCAGCCACATCTTTTGCAATTTTTGCAAGTGGCGAATACTCTGTCGTGGTAAGATCTACAGCGCTTTCTATGGCAGTATTGAGCATTTCAGCAACAACCACAAATCCTATTGATAAGAACAAGACTGCCATTTCAATCCTTGTCAAATCAAAGAACAGCGATGCAACAAGCACTATAAGGGCCACTATATAATGAATCCTCATGTTGCGCTGCGACATAAGAGAATATATCATGCCTTCAACCGCATAATTGAAACTGCTTATCAGACTATTTTTTCTTGGCTCTATATCACTATATTTCCTGTTTAGTTTTCTCTTTATCTCCTGGTCTTTTTGAAATTCAGCTTCCAGTCTGGCCTTCAATTCGTCTTTAGTCTCATTCATATTAAAACTCCCTGGTGACACCTATTTTTCCCAATATATTTTTTTCCATCATCTGCATTTTTTCGGTTTTTTCTGCTGTGTCATGATCATATCCAAGCAGATGCAGTATCGAATGGCATGTCAAAAAACAGATCTCCCTTGTAAATGAGTGGTTGTATTCTTTTGCTTGCGCTTTTGCCGTAGGCACAGAAATTATAATATCTCCAAGCAAAAGCATACCCATAGGATTTTCATTGCAGTTCGCCAGATTATTAATAATTTTTTCAATTTCATCTTCGGTTAACATCGGAAATGAAAGCACATCCGTTTTTGAATCTTTATCTCGAAAGCGCTTGTTTACATCTCTTATTTCTTCGTCATCGACAAAACTAAGAGATATTTCAACATCTTGATTGATTCCGTGAACTTCCAATGCTTCCAATAAAATATCATTGATGAGAGTTATGATATCATCACTTACTTCGTCGGTGTATTCTCCTAAATCAAAATTTAAATCTATCATTTAAATTTTACTCCTTTTTTTATAAAATAATATTTATTTAAGCTGATGCCATAATATTAACCCGATTACATGGTTTGATTTTTGTATATCTAGTTTACACCAAATCTAACATTTTTTAAAGTTATATATTATAAAAAATCGTATGTGCCTTTGCTCAGATTACAATTCTTTCTCCGTTGAACATAAATTTTTCAATATTAATATTTTTTTGTTTAATGCTCCTGTTTTGTGGGTATAAGAAACCTTAGTATGACAATAAATTTTCAATATATACAGGAGGTATATTATGGCAGTAGCTAATTATTTTAAATCTGGTGATTGGAAATCCGAGAAACACGTTCCGGTAATTTCTCTTCCAGAAAAAATCAATTCCAACGAAAGTTTTTCAGTAACCGTTTCTATCGGGGATGCTATTGCACACCCAAATACTCTTGAGCACCACATTTCCTGGATGAAGCTTTTTTACGTTCAAGAAGGAAGCAGTATTTTAGTAGAAGTTGCCGATATGAAATTTGGTTCTCATGGAGAACTTGATAATTTCACGGATCCTTTCTTTACTACAAAAATCAAGGTTTCTAAACCGGGGAAATTAGTTGCAATGAGTTATTGCAATATTCATGGACTTTGGGAAAATGAAATCGATATAAAATTCTAAAATAAAATACCAAATTTCTATAACTTAAAGCTTTAATACTCTAAAACAGTTTTCCAAATTCCTTATTTTTTTAAAACCACCATTTCAACAGGACTCATTTTACCTGATTGAATCTGGTGGTTTTTTAGTGTTGATTATTTAGAAACTTTTGGTGGTCTCGGTCCTGGGAATTGATAATAATTGGCTTTAAGCATTCCATTGTATAGTTTTCTTTTCTTGGCTGCTTTCCTGTCAAACAATTCCTCAACATTATCCATACTTGATATTAGATATATCGACCAGGTTGGAAGTTTGCTGAACGCTTTTCCAAGGTCTTTGTATAAATCATATACTGCTTCTTTTTCACCCATTCGTTCTCCATATGGAGGATTTGTTATTATAAATCCATATTCTTGAACAGATTCAAATTTTCTGGCATCAGTTCTCATGAAATCTATCAAATGATCCACTCCAGCCAGCGCAGCATTTGACTTTGCCAGTTTTACCATTTCTGACTCTATATCATATGCAAATATCTTAAATTCTTTTTGATTTTCATTTTCAATCGCTTCTTTTCTTGCCTGTTTCCAATCATCCTTGCTAATAAATGATAATTCCTCGCCCTGGAAATTCCTATTTATACCAGGCATCATATTAGCTCCAATCATTGCAGCTTCAATTGCAATAGTTCCTGAACCACACATTGGGTCTACTAACATTCTGCTTTCATTCCAAGGGGTCAACATTACCATGAATGCTGCAAGCGTCTCTCTTATCGGTGCTCCTCCCGATAATTCTCTGTACCCTCTTTTATGAAGTGCTGGTCCTGTTGAATCTATTGTCACCTGAACTATATCCTTGTTTATGAAAACATGGATTGGATGAACCCCGCCAGTTTCAGGGAACCAATCTATTTTATAAATACTCTTAAGTCTTTCTACTGCCGCTTTTTTAGTTATCGCCTGAATATCTGATACTGAAAAAAGCTTGCTGTTTATAGATTTTGCTTTTGCTACCGGAAAATTTGCATCTTCTGGGATGTATTTTTCAAGTGGTAATTTCTTTACATTTTCAAATAGTTCCTCGAAAGAAGTCGCCTTGAATTCTCCCAGCTTAACCAGCACTCTTTCTGCACATCTAAGCGAAATATTTGCCACTGCAATGCCTATTGCATCTGTCTCGAAAGTAACTCTTCCATCTGATACATTAGTTACTGTAAATCCCAGATTTTTAAGTTCGAAAGATACTGTAGACTCTACACCAAAAAGACATACTGCGATTGCTTCAAATTTCATTTTTTTCTCCTCATTAAATTCTACAATTTTACTTGTTTTGAATTTGCTTTTACTTTATCTCATAGAACAACTTTTTATATTTGCTGTCCTTTACCATTTCATTTACTGCACCTATCGCTTTTGACAAATTTATTATGTTGTTTCTATCTATTATTACAACCAATACAGACTTCAGCTCTTTTATTGAATTTATCTGTATCTCCTTGCTGATGAATAACGCCTTTAACTCTTCTATAAGATTGGATTCATCCTCGACTGACTCTGATTCTTCGACTTCGAATGTCACGGTATCTGAATAATCATACATTACCTGCTTTTCTGAATCCAAAGCTTCATTTACAAGTTTATCAGCCCTCTTGTTCAGTTCTCTCTTTATATGGTTCATTTCAAAACTCTTCAGCGAATCAATTTCGATTATAAGTTCTTCAAACAAAGGTATGAGTTCTGGACTTTTAACCCTGTATTCGCCCTTAAGCTGTCTTTCCACAAGCTGGCTATCTAAAAATACTGATATCTCGTCAACGTTAAGTTCTTTCGCTTTTTTTATAGCTTCAATAATTGCCGTATATTCCGCCACGTTATTTGTAGCAATTCCGATATTCATTCCACACTCATATACAGCTTCTTGTTTTGCATTTTGAATTGTGTATCCTATTGCCGCTTTACCTGGATTGCCTCTTGAGCCTCCGTCTGAAAATATTATTGCTTTCACGTTTACCTCTATTTCTTTTGTCTACCTGTATTCAAATGGGTTTACATCTACATTGGATTTTATAATTTCTATTTTTGAAAGCTCTTGAATATTATTTTTTATGAACATTTCCATAACCTCTGGAAATATTTTTTCTGTCTCGAAGTGGCCTGCATCAACTATGTTATATCCTTTTTCTTTCAGCTCCAAGGCATAGTGATATTTCAAATCTCCGGTTATCAATATCTGCGCTCCATGGGCAGCTGCTAAATCTATATACTCGCTTCCACTTCCCGTTACAACAGCCGCTTTGGTAATCTCCTGGTCCAGGTTTCCTACAAATCTCAAGCTTGCTATTTCTAGAATACTTTTTATATGATCCAGAAAATCTGCAATTTTAATTTTTTCAATATCAAAAACTCTGCATATGCCAGTCTCTTCATCTGCGGTTTTGACCATCATTACATTTTTTCCGCCCAGAAGATTCGCCACATAATCATTTAACCCATTTTCCAGGGCATCAAAATTTGTATGCGCTGAATATAATGATATGTTATTGCTGATTAGTTGAAATATCAAATTGTCATTGCTATTATTTACGATTCTCTTCATTCCTGAAAATATTGCTGGATGGTGAGTTATTATGAGATCCACATTTTCTGATTTTGCCATTTCCAAAACACTTTTACTAAGTTCCAACGACAAAAGTATCTTTTTCACATCCGAATAAGTGTCGCCTACAAGCAGCCCCACATTATCCCATGACTCAGCTATGCTCTTGTTTAATTTTGAATCTAGTATTTCTGCTATCTGTTTTAATCTCATGCTAATTCCTCCATTTCCAAAGTTGATTTTCACAATACTTTCAAAATTCCTGCTAATTTAAGGCTATATTTACTAATATCCTGTTTAATGATTCAATCTTTATAATTACTTCATTGTATCTTTTTCGATATTTTTCCTGTAATTCATCTTCTGAAATGGACTCAAGATTGCCTTTTATTTTATACTGTTCCTTTAATTTATAAGTAACCAGTTCCTCTAAAAGTAATTGATTTTCCAGGCTCCTGTCCTTTATTATGAGCCTTCCAAGCTCGTAATCGATATCATCTGATAATTCATTGCTTTCACGCCCTGATTCCTTATCTGGCCTTGCTTTTATTATATGGTAAATCCTGCCATCAGCTTTTGCCAGTTTTTCCTGCTTTATAGAAAATCCATTTTTACAAAAGTACTTTCTTACAGATTCTGGCGATTGCACAGGTTGGACTATTATCTCTACATCGGTGTGCCTTATATACTCCAGCTTTTCATCAATAAGCTGCGATA
>JBATTG010000184.1:0-1642 GCA_049670425.1 Proteocatella sp. | reverse complement strand
CTTTATCCCTCAGCGGTACAGGGGGACTCGGCTCACGAGGAAATTATCGAAGGGTTGAAGCATTTTAATAAAGAAAAAAAATCAGACCGTCCGGATGTCCTGATATTGGCCAGAGGTGGAGGTTCCTATGAAGAACTTATAGCTTTTAACAATGAGCTACTTGCATATGAAATATTTAAATCCAAAATTCCCGTAATTTCTGCAGTTGGTCATGAAACGGATTTCACGATTGCAGATTTTGTGGCTGACTACAGGGCTTCAACTCCTTCTATGGCGGCAGAGGTTGCCGTACCGAATCTTAAAAACATCTTGTTGGAACTTGAAACTAAATTGAATTTAATGAACAGGGAAATCTGGAACATACTGGAGGCTGATTCTAAAAAGCTGATTAGCATGGGAAATCTTTTGCAAAGCTATAATCCATCTGCTGTTTTAGATAAAAAATGCGATGAGCTATTAAAGTGTAAAAAAGATTTAGACCAGCTGATGAATTCAAAGTTGGAAAAGAACGATTTGTTGCTTAATTCCAAAAGAGAACAGCTGATTTTGCTGAATCCTCTAAATCTATTAGACAGAGGATATGCTGTGGTATATAAAGAAAATCAAAAGCCAGCATATAGGGCTGCCGGTCTTATAGAAGATGAGATTATAAGTATTAAATTTTTTGATGGAAGTGTGTCAGCGAGAGTGATAGGAGATAAAAATGAAATCTAAATATGATGTTAAAATACAAGAACTCAATGAAACCATAGACAAACTGCAGGGCAGCAATATGGGTCTGGAGGAGTCGATAGAGCTTTATAAAAGAGGTATGGAATTGTATCAGGAGTGCTCATCTGAACTCGAAAAGTTGAAGCTGAGCATAAAAACAATCGACGGAGAATATTTAATTATGGAATAAACAAAGACAATAATTTAAAATTTTGTTATAATATTAAATAAAAACAATCATAGGAGAACATAATGCAATTTAGCGAAGAATTTAATAATACAAGAAAACTAATTGATGAAAACCTTACGACGTTTATCTTACCAGTAAAGGACACGCCACAAAAAAACATATATGAGGCTATGGTATACAGTCTTGATGCTGGAGGAAAAAGAATAAGACCGGTTCTTCTTTTGGAAACTATGAAAATGCTTGATTGTGATACCGAAACAGGCATTCCTTTTGCTTGCGCATTAGAATATATCCATACTTATTCATTAATTCATGATGATCTTCCGGCAATGGACAATGATGATCTCAGAAGAGGGAAACCGACAAATCATATCGTGTTTGGCGAAGCGGTGGCAATACTTGCAGGTGATGGCCTTTTAAATTCGGCATTTGAAATAATGGCTAATGAGGTATATGACAGACCGCTGGAATCTACGGTAGGTGCAATGAAGCTGATTGTTCATTGTGCCGGAATCGACGGTATGATTGCCGGTCAAATTGTAGATATGGAATCTGAAAATAAGAAAATATCATATGATGAGCTGAAATATCTTCACAGTAAAAAAACTGGGGCTTTGCTAAAGGCGGCGGTTATGTCAGGGGCGCTGCTTGCTCAGGCGAAACCAGATGAACTTAAGGCTCTTGAGATATAGTCAGAAAACATCGGATTGGCATTTCAGATATCTGATGATATCCTAGATG
>JBATTG010000183.1:0-3081 GCA_049670425.1 Proteocatella sp. | reverse complement strand
AATCAGAGCTATTTTCAAAAGCAATCCAAATATATATTAAAAGCAGACACAAAAATATGAATACTCTCTTTAAATATGCTGAAAAAATGGGAATAACTGAGAATGTTCAAGGGATTATGGAGGTATGTTTTGAATAAGAATAAACTTACAAGTATGGCACATAAAATAGCAAAAGAAAATAACTTGAGTTTTAACTCTACTTTGATATATTTTTTCCTTGAAGCAGTTTTAAAAAGGATTGCATCAAGTAGCGCTTCTGAAAATTTTATATTCAAAGGTGGATTTCTATTGTCGAATGTAATTGGCGTATCCCAAAGAACTACGGTAGACATGGATATGATATTGAAAAATTATCCAATGAATGAAGAAGCAGTACTGGAACTTATAAAGGAAACTGTGAGTATAGATTTAGAAGATGGTGTTATATGCACTGTTCAAGATATTGAGCCTATACGTGACCAAGATGATTATGGTGGTGTTCGAGTAAAAGTTCTTTGTCAGCTTGAAAATATAAAGCAGATTGTGCCACTTGATATTGCAACGGGAGATCCAGTCACACCATCTCCAATAAAATATGAATATAGAACTTTATTTGGAGATGAAAAGATACCACTGATGTCTTACAATTTAGAAACAATGCTTGCAGAAAAAATGCATACTATTTATGTGAGGGGAATTGCAAATAGTAGAAGTAAGGATTTTTATGATGTGTATATACTTATGAAATTAAGAAAAAAGGAAATTGATTATTTGAAAATTGAAGCTGCTTGCGAAAGAACGTTCAAGTATAGAAATACTATTTTTGACAAAAGTGAAATTCATGAGGTTGTTAATAGCATTGAAGGAAATCCAGGAATGAAAACCAGATGGAATTCTTTTGCAAAAAAGAATATGTTTGCAAAAGATATAAAATTTGAAGATGGAATTGATTCTTGCAGAGATTTGTTAAATAAAATGAAATAAATTATTAAAATATAGAATTAGTAATTTGTGCAAGAGGCACTTGCACAAATACTTTCAAAATTACAAATTAATAGAAAATAATTTTAGTAGTAAGTTATTTATATAAAATATTGACTAAGGACAATAAAAATTGTGTTATAATAAAACTAGGAAAAAATCTTTAGGGTTTTTGCAAGGACGGAGCGTCATTACTGACTCGACTGTCCTATTTTTTTATCTGAAATAATTATAGAACTATATTACCCTTTGATATTACCATGATATTAAAAACCCTATATAATACAAATAATCACTAAAAAATATGATTTTCAGTAAAATGAAACCATTGATATAACTGGGTTGTAAATTATAAAAAAAGTAACTTTATCGAGTGGGAATAATAAGAAAAATTTGATATATTATATAGAAATAGCAGGTAGTCTACGGATTATCTGCTATTTTACGTATTATTTGTCATTCTAGTCATACTAACACATATTGTTGACGAGAATGACGAGAATGGAATGGAAATGTACGAGGAGTGGATGCTATATTATGTTAGACACTGAGCATTAACTGTTTCAGCGACTTAAACAGCAATTATCATAATCAGAGCTACTTAACGAATGTTTTCGTTGCGAATATTGCGAACATATGGAAATTGTGATACGATTAATATTAAGTATTTATACATAAGGGACTTATGATGCCTCGGATTTGATTTCGGGGCTTTTGGTGTATATTTGTTGAAAAAAAGGCATGAGAAAGGGGTGAATAATTTGGATTGGATGTTTTTTCTTCGTTCTGTGGAGACTTCTGTAGCTATTTTGGGATTGGCTTTTTCAATTGCGGCAATACATCCCCGTGCAAAGGATAGGTTGGGAAGATCCAGTCTGTTTCTGCTTATTATCTGCGGTTTATTCACATTTATTTATAGCAAGTTCCATTATGCAGTTAGCGAAAAACTTTTTATTCCTATTATTATAGTAGTTTTAGGTTATCTGTTTTTAAAAAATTCAAACGATAGTTTTGCTGTAAACTTGTTTAATTTCTTTACGCAATACATAATTTATTCCGGTGTTACCATGGTATGTGCGTTAGTTTCATGGACGGGTGAGCTTAAAACAGATCTTTTTTATCTGGTGATGCGTGCTATCATATTTGCACTAATAATATTATTTGAATTTAAGTACATACGGAGCAGGTTTCGCTATCTCGTTGAATTGATAATGTTTGAAAATTCAGTGTGGTATGCTGCATCTTTGGGGGTAACTTTATTTGCTATCTTGATAATTACTCTAAGTGTGTATCCAGTCATGTATTATAATCGTTCTATTTACGATTTGATTGAAATCATAATAGTTTATGTTCTGATGGTAGTCATATATTATGTGTTTTATATTGCCATAAACACTACCATGCAAAAATATGAGTTGATTCATTCGGGGGAACTTATGGATGAAAAACTTAATGCAATGGAAAAATATAAACAGCTTTCTGAAATTGATATGCTAACTGATTTATTAAACCGGCGTGCTTTTCAAGAACAGGCCCAATGCAACCTGAAATCCAGCCAAACTGTTGCTTTTATGATGCTTGATATAGATAATTTTAAGCAAATAAATGATAGCTTCGGACATGACATAGGAGATCAGGTGATTAAAACGCTTGCGACCACATTGCAAAATAGTTTCCGTAGTTACGACAATATTGGAAGACTTGGTGGAGATGAATTTGCGGTGATGTTAAACCATGGGCAAATGAACAAAGAACAAATTATGAAAAAAATAGTTACTTTTAAGCAAATGCTATCTCAGCAAATCCCTGACCAGAAAACATTGCTCTATTTTTCTGTAAGTATAGGTATTGCATATACAAATGGTGAAACTGATTTTGATAAGCTATACAAGTGCGCAGATATAGCTTTATATCAAGCAAAAGAAAAAGGCAAAGATTGTGTAGTTTTTTATAATGAATAAGAGGATACTAGGCTTTTCAGTCATATTTATCATTTATACCGAGAATACCCCTGCCTCTAAGTCTCCTTGCTCGCTTTAGCGAGAACGAAGGTGGTGGGATGAATCGGCTGCAAGTGTTACAAGTATAGCTAATAAGGGTATAATATTACTACATTAACAT